>DASYMC010000194.1:0-4742 GCA_036009255.1 Pseudonocardiaceae bacterium | reverse complement strand
GGTGACACCGACCCCCGGCCCGCGCTCGGCTCCGGCTACCGCCCGGTGAGTCCGGTCGCGCCGCGCAGCCCGGCGGTCCCGACGCACGCTCCGGCCGCTTTGCACATCACTCCACTCACCGCGCGGCCCCTTGCGCCGGTTCTACACCGGACGGTGACTGACACGACAACCAGACTTCCCGCTGGCTGAAGTCCTGCGGGAGATCAGAAAGTTCCCAGATCGCCGGGTCGGCCGCAACGCTTGTCCCGCTGACCCACCACCACTGTCACTTCGTACGCGCGGTGGCAGCCGGTCAAACCCGGTTCTTGCTCCGTCGTAGGCGCGCCCGTACCGGTCGAGTAGCACGACGCCACTTGGAGGAACGATGACGATGGCATTGCCGAAGTCGATCTACGGCCTGCTCCATGATGCGAACGAGCACACCGAGCGTGTTCCTGATCGTCGACTGGCTGGAATCGTCCGCGATCCAGCCGCCTGTGGTGAGTCGATTCGGTCTGTGCACGCCGCGTCGATTTGGTTGTTTCTGCTAAACCTTGGGTCGAAGGTTGGCTCCCGAGACCGTGTTTCCGGTTCGCGCTGCTCGTAGCGTTGCAGGTGTCGTTGAGGAGTGCGTAAGCGGCGATCAGGCGGTGTCTCCGGTGGTCACGGAGCTGCCGGGCGGTTGAGTCGGAGACGGCTCGACAGATGGCGGCGCTTGCGAGGCGTGGTATCCGGGCTGGCCCTGCCGGCTATGGCATCGGGCATAAAGCCACAAACGTTCGACATCCGTGATGGGGAGGGCGCTGTGCAGACCTACGCATTGTCCGCGCCGGTCGAGGGCCGGGACACCTGGCATGACCGCAAGCGGTATTTCTGGATTCTCGGGCTGGTTGTCCCGCTGCTGCCGTTCGGTGCTGTCGGGCTGTACTACGCCACGGGGCTGGCGGTGATGTTGTGGCTGGGGCCGGTCGTATTCCTGGGCATCATCCCGCTGATCGACCTAATCGCCGGCGAGGACGCCTCGAACCCGCCGGACGAGGTCGTGGCGGCGTTGGAGGAGGACCGCTACTACCGGTGGGTGGTGTATGCCTACCTGCCGTTCCAGTACCTGGGCTTCATCGGAGCCATGTGGATCATCGGGGCATCGGATATCTCGGTGTTCGGGAAGCTGGGGCTCGCGCTGTCGGTCGGGGTGGGCACCGGGATCGCGATCAACACAGCGCACGAGCTGGGGCACAAGAAGGAGTCGGTGGAGCGCTGGTTGGCCAAGGTCGCGCTGGCGCCGTGTTTCTACGGTCACTTCTACATCGAGCACAACCGCGGCCATCACGTGCGGGTGTCCACTCCGGAAGACCCGGCGTCGAGCCGGATGGGCGAGAGCTTCTGGCGGTTCTGGCCGCGTACGGTCATCGGGTCGCTGCGCAGTGCCTGGAAGCTGGAGGTGAAGCGTTACGCCCGCCGCGGTCAGCACGCGCTCCGGCCGGGTAACGACGTGCTGAACGCGTGGGCGATGTCGCTCGTGCTCTGGGGTGCGCTGATCGCCCTGCTGGGCTGGATCGTGCTGCCCTACCTGCTGGCCCAGGCCGTGGTCGCCTACTGGATCCTCGAGGCCGTCAACTACATGGAGCACTACGGCATGCTGCGCCAGAAGGTCGGGCCACCGGACCGTCGCCGGTACGAGCGCTGCCTGCCCTCGCACTCCTGGAACTCGAACAAGACCGTCACGAACGTGCTGCTCTACCACCTGCAGCGGCACAGCGACCACCACGCCAACCCGACTCGCCGCTTCCAGACCCTGCGGGACTTCCCGGAGGCCCCGGCGCTGCCCACCGGCTACACCGGGATGATGGTGGCGGCGCTGTTCCCGCCGCTGTTCAACAAGCTGATGGACCCCAAGGTGGTCGCGCACTACAACGGTGACATCCGGCTGGCGAACCTGCACCCGGCCAAGCGGGAGAAGCTGCTTCGCCGCTATCCGCCGCCGGCTGTCGCTACCGGCACCGACGTGCCCCGTGCGGATGTGTCGGCCCGCGCGGACGGCGACGAGGTGGCCGCGGCCCGCTGCCCCGGATGCGGCTACACCTACGAGGTCGCCGCCGGCAACGAGCTGGAGGGCATTCCGGCCGGTACCTCGTGGTCGGAGATCCCGAACGACTGGGCCTGCCCGGACTGCGGAGTCCGTGAGAAGGTCGATTTCGTCCCGCTCGACGTCGCGGCGGCGTGAGATGAAGATCATCGCTGACCGGCACACTTGCGACGGACTCGGGATGTGCGAGGCCATGGCCCACGAGTTCTTCCAGGTGGGCCTGGACGGGTTGGTGGAGGTGCTGGACGAGTCGCCGCCGGAGGAGCACCGCGAGTTAGTGAACGCGGCGGTGGACGCCTGCCCGGTCGCAGCGCTCCGGCTGCAGGGCTGACCTTGCTCGGTACGACACCACGTCGCCTGGTCCGGTACTTCGACCGGACCAGGTGACCCCTTCGCAATCCGGGTCCGCCGTACTCCATGCTGTTCCGAACGCTTGCCCCGCTGTTCTTCACCACCAGCACGGCTGTCGCCGAGGGAGTCGACGCGATGAGCACCGGATCGGAGATGTCCCTCGCCGACTTGAGCGACGAGGACCGAGAGCAGGTCGAGGCGTTGATGGCCGTGGTCTCCGCCGAGCTCAGCGAGCGGCTGCCCGAGGTGACCCGCGGCATGCGCGGCGTGCTGGGCCGGGAGATCATCGGTCTGGCCGACGACAACCGCCTGCTGGAGCTGCTCGGCGGCGCTATCGAGGGCAACGTCGGCACGATCCTGCACATCCTGCGCCACCGCATCCCGATGCGGGACGTCGACGTGCCCTCGGCCGCGGTGGCCCACGCCCGTCGGCTCGCGCAGACGGGTGTCGCGGTGAACTCCCTGGTCCGTGCCTACCGGTTGGGCCAGACCTATCTGCTGGAGCAGTGCTTCGCCGAGCTCGATCGCAGGGCGGCTGAACCGAGGCTGAGCCTGCTGGCGTTCAACGAGATCAATGTTCGGGTCTTCGCCTACATCGACTGGATGTCCCAGGAGGTCGTGACGGTCTACGAGACCGAGCGTGACCAGTGGGTGCGCAACCGTGACACCGTCCGGGTCGCCCACATCAAGGAGATGGTCGCCGGCCGGAGCCGATCGGATATCGCGTCAGCGGAGGCCGCGCTCGGCTTCCGACTTCGCCAGCACCACGTCGCGGCGGTGCTGTGGGTGGACGACGACGCCGACGCCACCGACAGCGTGGCCCGGCTCGAAGCGTCCGTGAGCCTGCTGGGGCGCGAACTCTGCGGGTCCTCCGCCCCGTTGTCCTGCGCGGCCGACCGGAGCAGCGTCTGGGTCTGGTTCCCGCGAGGCGTCGATGCCGACGACCCGGACATCCAGCGGATCGGGACGGTGCTCGGCTCCGAACGGACCGGCGGAGTCCGTGCCTCACTCGGCGGCTCCATCCCGGGAATGGACGGCTTCCGGGATTCTCATCTCCAGGCCATCGAGGCACAGCGCGTCCTACTTACCGGAGGCGACACCGCCAGGAAGTCGATCGGCTACCGCGAGCCGGGAGTCGCCGCCGCCGCCTTGTTGGCACACAACCTCGACCAGACCCGCCTGCTCGTGCGCTCGGCCCTCGGTCCGCTGGACGCCGACGACGTCCCCAGCGCCCGGTTGCGGGAGACGCTCCTGGCATTCCTGGCCTCAGGCAGCAGCTACACCGCCACTGCTCAACGGAGCGCACTGCACAAGAACTCGGTCAAGTACCGAGTCGAACGGGCTCTCGAGCTGCGCGGGCGTCCCCTCGGCGAGGACCGCATCGACGTCGAACTCGCGCTCGTGGCCTGTCGATGGCTACGCGGCGGGCTACTGGGCGCCGAAGCGCAGGCATAGCGGAATGGGCTGGGGCTGGCTTGCTCGGCCCCCGGTGAGCATAAGTGAGCGTTGGACCCCGAAGGGGCTTTGCGAAAGATATTTAAAGGGATTCCGGAAGAAGAAATACGGCTACCCGGACCATCGGCTCTTGTCTCGTCCCGAGCTAGGTCCGGGCAACCGGGCTGCGTGGTCCGTCAAGTCTATCAGTGCTGGTCAGGGGATCAGCATCCCTACCATAGCGATGGGGACGGCGATGGCCAGGGTGATGAGGGCGAGCACGCGTGCCATGAAGACATCTCCTTTGATTCGATCGTTGAACGGGAGTTGGCAACTTGCCGACGTCGCGTTCTTCGGGGTTTCTCTGTGATATGAGACATTATTGAAGATCGCGGCAGGGAGATACGTCCACATCCACAAAGTGTCGGGAGGCGCTTGGCTGTTTGTCCGAACCGTCATCCACAGACCCGACGAGGTCCGATGCGTTCTCGAGGTGGCGGATAATGATCTTGACGGGGTCTCGGGGACCTGGCACTGCTCACCGGTGACCCGGTTGCGTCGCACCGAGGGCCGGAGGTGGCGACCTCGCCCGCCCCGCCGCGTGCGCTGTTGTCCGCCCCCGTCCGAGTACGGCCGGATGATCGTTTCCTGCTTTGATGCCGCGGCTCGAGATCCGGGCTGAAGCTCGACAGACAGAGGAGTGTCGGTGGTTGTGGTGTGCAAGACGAGCCGCTCGTCGGTATGAGGCCGACGCCGGCGGGTGCGGTGAGGTCGGCGGGTTTTCTACCGCGGCGGCGGCGCGGGCGGCGGCGGAGCAGTTCAGCACCTGGGCTGGTGTTGGCGGCGGCCGGTGGTTGTCCGATCCGGTGGGCTCGGACCGGGCCGCGGGGGT
>DASYMC010000193.1:0-34707 GCA_036009255.1 Pseudonocardiaceae bacterium | reverse complement strand
TACCATGCCCTCGGCCTTCGCCCTGGCCTCGGAGAGCAGCTGCTCGGAGGTGGTGCGGGCCTTGCGCAACATCCCGTCCACTTCGGCTTTGGCCTCACCGGTCAGCCGGTCAGCCATCTCCTGGGCCAGGCCCAGCACCTTGGCGGCTTGGACATTGTGATCACCACCTGGCGAGGTCTGTTCCCTCATCGGCGGCGGCACCGGGGCCATCACAGGCCGAGGTGGCTCCAGCGGGCGAAGGGGAGGCCCGGTGTCAATCGGCGCAGCGCGCAGCTGCTGATCGAGCTGCTCAACCTGGTTGCGGAGATCATTGTTCTCTTCGATCAACCGAGCCAGCTCGGCCTCCATCAGGTCGAGGAAGGCGTCCACCTCGTCCTCGTGGTAGCCCCGCTTGCCGATCGGCGGCTTACTGAACGCGACGTTGTGAACGTCGGCGGGGGTCAACGGCATCGGATCACCTCACGCACTCCTCGACGACTATGTACCTGCTGGGCACATCGCTTCACTGGGATTCAACACCCTGGGGCATCCGCCCCGAGGGTCCGTGGTCGCTACTACCTCGGATCCACCACTCGCATCAGTATGAACACTACGAGCAGAAGAACCATAATGGACAGGTCCAGCCCAACGCCGCCGATCCGGATGGGTTTAACCACCCGGCGCAGCGCCCGGACCGGCGGGTCAGTCATCGTATAGACCGACTCCAGAGCGATCGCTACCCCCCCGACCGGCTGCCAACTACGCGCGAACGAGCGAACGAGCTCCACCACTATACGCGCTGTGAGCAGTAGCCAGAAGAAGAACAACAGGTAGTACACGACGTACCGGACCACATCCACGGAGACACTCTGCCACCGGTGTCCTGGCCATGGCGAGCCGGGGCCCCCGGACAGCGTCAGGCGAAGTAGCGACCTTCGGCGATCCGGCGCCTGTCCTCGGCGGACACGTCAAGATTGGGCGGCGAGAGCAGGAACACTTTATTGGTGACCTTGTCGATCGAACCGCGCAGCGCGAAGGCCAGCCCCGCCGCGAAGTCGACGAGCCGCTTGGCGTCCCGGTCTTCCATCGCCGTCAGGTTCATGATCACCGGATTGCCCTCACGGTAGCGTTCCCCGATCGGCCGAGCCTCGTTGTAGCTGTGCGGGTGCAACGTGACGATGCGGGCAAGTGGATGGACCTCGTCGGACGTGAACGGGCCGCTTCGTGATGCTTGCGTGAAAGGTTGGGGCGCGACCGGTTCGCGGACCGTCGGCCTGCTCTCGATGTGCGCCGCTTCAGCGGTTGCCGTGTCGATGGCCAGCGAGCCGTGCACCGGCGCGTCGGCGCCCCAGGACTCGGTGGCCCAAGGCTCGGCCGTCCGAGATCCAACGACGCGAGGGTCGGGAGAACAGGAAGGAGATCGGGCGGGGTGCATCCTGGGCGCCGCATGTTGTCCAGCCGGGGCGGGGAAACTTTCGTCGTAGTTGCCGAAGGCCGCACGGTGGGGCCGATGTGTGACTGGCCGCTCGGCGGGGTTGTGACGTGCCTGGTGCTCGTAACCTGGCTGGCTGTGGCCCGAGAGGGGCACTCCGGAGTCCGGGTAACCGGAGTAACCCGCGTGATGGTCGGCCTGATAGTCGTCGAATCCCGCTGCTGCGTCGAACTCCTCGACAGGAACCATGCCGAAGTAGGCCTTCAGCCTGTGCAGCGCGCTCATCATCTCGCCTTCCTGTACCGAACCTCGACGCACCGCTCGTCGAGCCCGGCTCGCTCTGCCACGCAGACCGTCGGACATGGTCAACACGAGGTTAATGGCCGCCCACCCAGTAACGCGGTTCCGACACGCACGCATGTCGAGCCGTGCGCGATGGCCTCCTCAAGGTCACCGCTCATGCCGGCAGAAAGCTCGACCGCGCCGGGATGCGCCCGGCGCAGCCGCAGCGCAGCGTCACTGATTTTGGCAAAGGCTGCTCCGGGATCTACCCCCAGCGGGGCAATGGCCATCACTCCCTCCAGGCGGAGGTGCGACGCCGCCACCACGCGGTCCGCCAGGCCCTCAAGGTCCGGCAACGGGCAGCCGCCACGCGACGGGTTGCCGTCCAGACTGGCCTGGACAAGCACACCAAGGGCAGCGCGGCGGCTTCCCGCCGCCCGCGCAGCGCCGGCCGCCCGGTCCAGGGCCTGGACCAACCGGGGCGAATCCACCGACTGCACCTGTGCCGCCCACTGGGCCACTGACTTGGCTTTATTGCGCTGCACACGACCCACCATGTGCCAGCGCACGCCCACCGATGGACGCAACGCAGTCACCGCAGCGACCTTGGCCGCGGCTTCGGCGTCACGGGCCTCGGCAGCATCGAACAGGCCGAGGTCGGTAAGCAGCGCGACGTCCTGCGCTGGGAAGGTCTTGGTGACGGGGAGCAGGCGCACCTCACTGAGGTTCCGGCCCGCGGAGCTGCACGCAGCGCTAATACGGTCGCGCACCGTCGCCAGTGCCGCCGAGAGCTCGTCCCGGCGGCCGCTTACCGCCCGCTGTCCTGGCAGCCCCGTCAGTCCTCGATTCAGGCCAGTCATTCCTCGAACCAGGTTAGTGCGGCGAGCCGGCCGGTAACGCCGTCGCGGCGATAGCTGTAGAGCTCGGGATCCTCGATCGTGCACCTCGGGTCCACGCCTACCCGGGCCACCCCAGCGGCGCACAGCTGGCGCCACAGACCCGCCCGGAGGTCCAGACCCGCGGTGCCCCAGCGAGTCCGGCACGCACTACCCGGCAAGCGAGACTCCACGTCTGCCTGCATCCGGTCGGGCACCTCATAACACTGCCCACACGCCGACGGTCCGAGCAACACCTCCACCTGCTCGATGCGTGCACCGACCCGCCGCATCGCCTCGAGCGTGGCGGGAAGTACCCCGATCCGTGCCCCTACCCGGCCCGCGTGCACGGCCGCGACGACCTTCCCGGCCGGATCGGCGAGCAGCACCGGGACACAGTCAGCCACCAGCACCGCCACCGCGAGTCGGGGTTGCGTGGTCACCAACGCATCGCTGACCGGCACCGGCTGCAGCTGCGGACCCTCGACCACGCTGACCGATCGACCGTGCACCTGTTCCATCCATACCAGCTGCTGTGCCGGCAGGCCGATACCGGTGGCCAGCCGTTCCCGGTTGACGGCCACCGCTTTGGAGCTGTCACCGACGTGCGCACCAAGATTGAACGAGGCATAAGGGGGCAGTGACACCCCACCGCGCCGAGTCGTGACCACTCGCCTGATGCGGATCGTGCTCACCGCCTCATGAACGGTGGGACATCCACATCATCATCGTCATCGAAGTCCTCTGTTACCGGTACCGGCCGAGCCGATTTGCCCCCGCCGGTGGCCGGCGCCCAGGCGGGATTGGGCGCCGGCCGCCGGACCGGGGCGGTTACCGACCGAGATGCGGTGCTCGGCCCCACGTTGGCGGCTCCGGCAGCGGTGGGTCCAGCGGCAGGCCTGGACAGGGGAGGCGGCCGACTGGTCTGGCCAACCTGACCGGCCTGCCCGGTGGCTACCGTCCGGGCGGTCACCGGCTTGGGGTCCAACTTCTTATGTGAGGGCACGCCGGAGTCGAAACCAGCGGCTATCACGGTGACCCGTACCTCGTCCCCCAGGGAATCGTCGATCACTGTGCCGAAGATGATGTTCGCCTCCGGGTGCGCGGATTCCTGCACCAGCGACGCGGCCTCATTGATCTCGAACAGGCCCAGGTCCGAGCCGCCCGCGATGGACAGCAGGACACCGTGCGCCCCCTCCATCGAGGCCTCCAGCAACGGTGAGTTGATGGCCTTCTCCGCAGCCTGCACCGAGCGGCCCTCTCCCCTGGCGGATCCGATGCCCATCAGTGCGCTGCCAGCCCCGGACATCACACTTTTCACGTCGGCGAAGTCCAGGTTGATCAGGCCGGGGGTGGTGATGAGATCGGTGATGCCCTGGACACCGGAGAGCAAGACCTCGTCCGCGGAGCGGAAGGCATCCATCAGGGTCACGTTGACGTCGCCGAGCTGCAGCAGCCGATCGTTGGGAATCACGATCAAGGTATCGCACTCGTTGCGCAGCTCGGCGATGCCGTCCTCGGCCTGATTGGCTCGCCGCTTGCCCTCGAAGGTGAACGGCCTGGTGACTACGCCGATCGTGAGAGCACCGAGCTTACGAGCGATGTTGGCTACCACCGGGGCGCCGCCGGTGCCCGTGCCGCCACCTTCACCGGCGGTGACGAACACCATGTCAGCACCTTTGAGCACCTCCTCGATCTCCGCGCGGTGGTCCTCGGCAGCCTTATGGCCGACCTCCGGGTTTGCTCCCGCCCCGAGCCCACGGGTGAGCTCCCGCCCGATGTCGAGCTTGACATCAGCGTCCGACATCAGCAGCGCTTGGGCATCGGTGTTCACCGCGATGAACTCGACGCCGTTGAGCCCGACTTCAATCATGCGGTTGACGGCGTTAACGCCGCCTCCACCGATCCCGGCGACTTTGATGACGGCGAGGTAGTTGTGCGCGGGCGTCATCCCTGTCCGCCTTTGCCCTCTATGCCGCCCAACCCATCGCTAACCCACACAGTGCGGCCTCCTCGTCGCTGCCAACACAGCCCAGGCAGCCCAGGCATCCCTGCCCTCGGCGTGGCAGAACCCTCAACCTCGTCTAAAGGATTAGAGTTATGTCTGCTTTGTCTCCTGGGCGACCGTAGGCATCGCCACCAGCGGGGTCCAGCAGGCACGCCGTGCACGCCGGCGATCCATGCAGCGCGCTTGTGTCTCTTCCGGTCAGGCGATGGTGGGCAAGGTAGGGCTGGAGACGTCGTAGATCTTGCCGGGTTGGGTGAGCAGCGGGCCGAGCACCGCCGCCTTGCGGTCGCCGTCCTCCGCGCCGCCCCATCGGACCTCGCGCTTGTTGGCCAGACTCAGCACGACCTCCGACGGAGACTTCGCTGCTATCGAGCGCACCTGGACTCGCAGCCATTCGGGCAGTCCGGTCAGCACCGTCAGCGCAGCCACCGTCGCGGCATCTCGGGGAGCGACCCGGCCAACCCGCAACTCCGGCAGTTCGGGCGGCGCGGCAGGCACCGCCGCGTAGTCGGTTCCGGTGGCATCCACCAGGTGTGCGCCCTCGCCACGACGCATGACCGCGACTGGGCTTCGTTCGGTGACCTCGATCCGGACCGTGCCGTTCAGGTTGCACCGCACCTGCGCGCTCGCAACTCGGGGTATCGCGGCCACCCGGGTCTCGATCGCTCCGGTGTCCAGCCGCAGCATCGGCGTGCCCAGGGGCACCGCCGCCACTGTCCGCACCACGTCAGCGGGAAGCTCCCTGGTGCCCGCTACCTGCACTGAGCGGGCGTCGAACAGCGAACTACCCAGCAGGACCCATGCCAGGGCACCAGCCAAGGCCAGCACCCCCACGCCGGCTACCAACCAAGGCCACCAGGTTCGGATCGCTCCAGGCGGGCGAGCCGCCGCGGCCTGAACAGTTTCGACACCGGGCTGGGCGGCACGGGGCTGGGCGGCACGGACAGCACGGTCGGGCCGCGTCGCGTGCCTATCATGATCGTCACTTGGGGAGCGATAGCCACCCTCAGCGCGGTCAATTCTTCCAAGATGACGGTCTTGAGGCGATCCTTTGCTGCGGCTGGTGGTGCCGCGTTCCCGGGTGAGCGCCGAGGGCCCAGCGGCGTCCCGCCGAGGTCGGCGTCGGGCGCCGGAGGCACCGGGACCAGCGGACCTCACGGGGAACCTGCGGCCAGGACGCCGGAGTGTTCCGTACCGGACCAGCGGCGCTCCAGCTCGACGATCAGCTCCGGACCGAGCAATGTCACATCGCCGGCTCCCATGGTAACCACCACGTCACCGGGCCGGACCAGATCAGCCAGCCGAGATGGCACCTCGGCCCAGCACGGCTCGTAGTGCACGCAGGCCGCCGACAATGGCACCGCCTGCGCGAGCAGCGCACCGGTAACGCCAGGTAACGGCTCCTCCCGCGCCGCATAGACGTCGAGCAGCAGCGCTACGTCGGCCAGCGCCAGAGCGGCGCCGAACTCGGCGGCGAAATCCCGGGTGCGGGAGTACAGGTGCGGCTGGAACGCCACCAGCAGCCGTCCCTCGCCTGTCACCTGACGGGCGCCGCGCAGCGCGGCGGCTACCTTCGTCGGGTGGTGCGCGTAGTCGTCGTAGACCCGAACGCCCGCCGCTCGTCCCTTGAATTCGAACCGGCGGCGGACCCCACCGAAGCCGGCCAGTCCCGCTAGCAGGCCTGGCAGGCACGAACCCATTTCCAGGCCGGCCAGCAAGGCCGCGAGAGCGTTGTAGGCCATGTGCTCTCCGGGCAGCGCGACCTGAAGTTGCATCCGGTGAGCAGCCCCGTCCGGCCCGGTCAGCGCCACGGTGGCGACGCCCCGATCGCCGTCGGGGGTGTAGGCCAGCAGAAGGGCATCGGCCACAGCGGTGGCACGCCTGCCGTAGCGGCGGACCCGCACGCCAGCCGTGGCGGCCCGGTCAGCCAGTGCTCCCGAGCCGGGGTCATCGGCGTTGGCAATCAATACTCCGCCGGGACGCAGCCGGGCCACGAAGGCGTCAAAGCTGGCGGTGTAGGCCTCGACGGTGCCGTGGTGATCGAGATGGTCTGCCTCGACATTGGTGACGACCGCAACGTCGGGCGAGTAGGCCAGGAAGCTGCCGTCGCTCTCATCGGCCTCGGCCACGAAGACCTCGCCGCTGCCGTGATGCGCACCAGACCCGGAAGCGGTGAGGTCCCCGCCGATGAGGAAGGACGGATCGGTGCCACAGTGCTGGAGCGCGACGGTGAGCATGGACGTGGTGGAGGTCTTGCCAGCGGTGCCGGTGATGCAGGCCACCCGGTAGCCGGTCATCAGCGCCGCCAGCGCCGCGGAGCGGTGGATCACCGGGATGCCGCGCCGGGCGCCCTCGATGAGTTCCGGATTGTACGGATCGGTCTGATGCACCGCTTTGGTGCTGATGATCGCGGAGGGGTCGGCACCGAGCTGGTCGAGATTGGCTGCGGCGTGCCCGACGGTCACCTTGGCGCCCAACGCCCGCAGCGCCGGCAATGCCCGCGAGTCCTGCGCGTCTGAACCGGACACCGCGCCGCCGCGAGCCAGCACGATCCGGGCCACCCCGCTCATCCCGGCACCGCCGATCCCGATCAAATGGGTCCGGGCCAGTTGCAGGGGCAGCGGAGGAGGTCCCGCGACAGCGGTCACCGGGCAACCTCCACGACGATCGCGCTCATCCCCGCCCCCGGCTACCTCGACTGGCGGGAATCAGTGGTGGCATACGAGGCGACGGAGCAGGATAGGAGACCGGGGGATGCAGGCGTAGTAATCGGGACAGACCAGCGGCACGTCCGGAACGGACGGTCCCGTGGCGGAGCGCGGACACCGCCTGTGGTTCGTGCCGAGCGAAGTTCGCCAGCAGCCCGAACACGAGCATCGTCAGCGCGATGGAGGTGCCGCCGGAGGAGATCAACGGCAGCGGGATGCCGGTGATCGGCAGCAAGCCGATCACGTAACCGATGTTGATCGCGGCCTGGCCGACCAGCCAGGTGGTCACGGTGGCGGATACCAGCTTGATCCATGGATCGGTGTTACGCGCGGCGATCCGGATGCCCACATAGGCCAACGTGCCGAACAGCAGCAATACCACAAGGCAACCGAGAAAGCCCAGCTCCTCCCCGATAATGGCGAAGATGAAATCATTGTGTGCGTTAGGCAGGTAGTCCCATTTAGCGCTGCCCTGCCCGAGTCCCACCCCCCACCAGCCTCCATCGGCGAGCGAGTACATGGCTTGGCGAGCCTGGTATGCCGCACCCTGCGGATCAGCCCCCGGGTGCAGGAAAGACTCGATCCTGGCCGATCGGTAGCCGGCAAGGCCGGCCATGACAACCGCCCCGGCGACCGCGGCCATCACGATCGCCCCGAACAGCTCCCCCGGCGCCCCGCCAAACCACAGCAGCGCGAGCAGCACGATGGCCAGGGCGATCGTGGTACCCAGATCGGGCTGCAGCATCACCAGAGCGAAGATCGCAACCGCCATCGGGACCAGCGGCACCAGCAGGTGCCGCCACTGGTGCAGCACCGCGCGTTTGGTGATCAGCACATGCGCGCCCCACAGGGCTAGCGCGAGCTTTGCAGGCTCGGACGGTTGCAGGGACAACGGGCCCAGCCGCAACCATTTCTGCGCGCCGTGGATCTCGGCGCCCAACGGGCTGAGCACCATGGCCAGCAGGACCACACACACCAGCAGGAACAGCCCGCTGGTGCCGCGCAGCATCCGCACCGGCATCCGCAGCCCCAGCCAGAACAGCACCAACCCGACTCCGCAGTAGGCCAGTTGCTGGACGAACACCGCATAGGACGAGCCCGCCCTGGTATAGGACTCCACATTGGACGCGGAGAGCACCATCACCAGACCGAACAATGTCAGCAGGCCGAAGACGCCCAGGACGAGATGCAGCGAGGTGAGCGGCCGGGCCAACCAGACGGTGAGCCACTGGCGGGCGGCGACCCATCGAACGGCCGCCGGCCGATCCACCGGCCGCCTCCCCACCCGTTGCCGGCTGGGCCCAGGACGCTCCGCTGCCAACCGAACCTTTGGCGTGCCGGGCCGGGTGGAGCTCCTCACCGGGGCGCACCCAGCGCGCCTACGGCCGCGGCGAAGGCGCGGCCACGGTGCGCATAGCTGGTGAACATGTCGATCGACGCCGCCGCCGGCGCGAGGAGCACGACGTCACCGGGCTTCGCCAGCTCGGCTGCTGCGCTCACCACCTCCATCATGGCGACATCGTCTCCCGAATCCACCACCCGCACCGGGAGGTTGGGTGCGTGTCGCGCCAATGCGGCGGCGATCGAGAGGCGGTCTGTGCCCAGCAGCACGGCGCCGACCAGCCGATCTCGGGTTTCGATGACGAGCTCGTTCACGTCGGCGCCCTTGAGCAGACCGCCGGCCAACCACACCACCCGATGATGAGCCAGCAGCGCGGCCCGCGCCGCATGCGGGTTGGTGGCCTTGGAATCGTCGATATAGCGGACGCCGGCGTGCTCGCCGACCAGCGCGCCGCGGTGGCCACCAGGACTAAAGGCACCCAGCCCCTCGGCAACAGCCGGTGCTGCGACGCCGATGCAGCGAGCCAGCGCGGCGGCGGCCAACGCGTTGCCGAGGTTGTGCGGCCCAACCGGGCGGACGTCGGCGACGCCGGCGAGCTCAGTGCCGGCGGGATCGCCGAAGACCCGATCAACCAGCTGGTGGTCCATGATCCCGAACTGGCCTTCCAGCGGCTCCCCGGTGGTGAAGCCGATGCCCCCACGTCCGGCTGCCAGCCGGGTCGACCAGTCGTCGTCGAGGTTGAACACCGCGGTGGTGCCCTTGGCGTACACGCTGCCCTTGGCTGCGGCATACCGCTCCTGGCAGCCGTGCCAGTCAAGGTGGTCGGCGGAGACGTTGAGCACCACAGCTGCCCGTGGCCGCAGCTGCGGCGAGTGGTGCAACTGGAACGAGGACAGCTCGACGGCGAGCACCCGGTGGCCGGCGCGCACCGCATCCAGCACCGGGAGCCCGATGTTGCCACAGGCCAGAGCGTCGAGGCCGGCGGCGCGCAGGATCGATTCGAGCATCCCTACCGTGGTGGTCTTGCCGTTTGTGCCGGTGACCACCAGCCACTCGGCCGGTGCCTGACCAGGCCCGGAGCGCGCTCCGGGTCGGCAGCGGTCGACCCACTGCGCAAACGTCACGTCTCCGATCACCGGCACGCCCGCACGGTGCGCGGCCACCAACACCGGCGCGTCCGGTCGAAGCCCGGGGCTGGTCACCACCAGGTCGGTCGCCGGCGGCGGCCCGTCCAGGTCGACGGCCAGCCGCACGACACCCGCCAGTGGGGTAGCTGCCAGGGTCTCGAGTGCGATGGGCGAGGTGTCGGTGACGGTGACCTCGGCGCCCAGTTCGGCCAGGAACCGGGCCGCGGACACTCCAGTGATCCCCGCCCCGGCCACCAGCACCCGGGCGCCCGCGAGGTCCCCAGGAAACTCGTCACTGAGATCGTCGTGACTGAGGTCGCCACTGAAGTAGTTGTCACTGATGCGCAGCAATTCACCTCACCCCCCGGCCGCAGTCAGCCACTCGCTATAGAACACCCCGGCGCCCAACGCACAGCAGATCGCCGCGAGCAGCCAAAATCGGATGATCACCGTGGTCTCGGGCCAGCCCGCAAGCTCGAAGTGATGGTGAAACGGCGCCATCCGGAACGGCCGGCGATGGGTGGTCTTGAACACCGCTACCTGGATCACCACTGATAGCGCTTCGACCACGAACAACCCGCCGATCACGACCAGGAGAAGCTCGGTTCGGGTAACTACTGACAAGCCAGCAAGCAGGCCTCCAATAGCCAACGACCCGGTGTCACCCATGAAGATCCTCGCTGGTGGCGCGTTCCACCACAGAAACCCGATGCACCCGCCGACCGCGGACGCGGCCACCACTGCCACGTCGAGCGGATCCCGCACGGTATAGCAGCCGGGAACCGCGTTCACGGTGCAGTCCTGGGTGTACTGCCAGAACGAGACGATGACGTAGGTGGCCAGGACCATCGCCGCCGCGCCGGCCGCCAGCCCGTCCAAGCCGTCGGCCAGGTTCACCGCGTTCGACCAGGCGGACACCAGCAGGTAGCTGAAGACCACGAAGCCGACAACGCCGAACGAGACCACGGCGACGTCCCGCACGAACGACAGGTGAATCGAGGCTGGGGAGATGCCATCGCCGTCCCGGAAGCCCATCGCGAGGATGCCGAACAGCACTGCGGCCACCAACTGCCCGACCAGCTTGGCCGTCTTGTTCAACCCGAGATTGCGCTGCCGGCGAACCTTGATCAGGTCGTCCAGGAAGCCGACCACACCCAGCACCGTGGTGAGCAGGAGCACCAGCAGGCCCGATGCAGTGATGCCATGCCGGGTGACGGTGAGGTGAGCGACCAGGTAACCGCTCCACATTGCCAGCAAGATGGCTACCCCACCCATGGTGGGCGTACCGCGCTTGCTCTGGTGGGTCTGCGGTCCCTCCTGCCGGATCTCCTGCCCGAAGCCTTGCCGGGTGAACAGCCGGATGAGATAGGGGGTGAACAGGATCGAGGCGAGCAGCGCGACACCGGAGGCCACCAAGATCGTGCTCACTTGCTGGCGCCTTCCAGGCCGAGCAGCCCTTCGGCGAGGCGCTCGAGCCCCGCCGCCCGGGATGCTTTGATCAGCACCACATCACCGGTGGCGAGTTCGCTGGCCAGCAATTCGAGTGCGGCGGGCACATCAGGCACCCAGACCGGCGCCGACCCCGCAGCTGCCACCTGCAGCGGCCGAGCCTGCTCGCCCACCGCCACGAGCCGGTCGACGCTCAAATCCGCCGCGAGCGCGCCGATCTCCCGGTAGGCCTGCGCCGCTGCCCCGCCGAGCTCACCGAGCGGGCCCAGCACCGCCCAGCTGCGCCGGTGGGTCCCGGAGATTGCGACCAGAGTTCGCAACGCAGCAGCGACCGACTCCGGGTTGGCGTTGTAGGCGTCGTTGACCACGGTCACCCCGTCGCAGCGCTCGGTGACCTCCATCCGCCACCGCGACACCGGGCGGTAACTGCCGAGCACCGTGGCGATGGCCGCCGGGCTAGCACCCAGCTCCAGGGCCACCGCGGACGCCGCAAGCGCGTTATAGACCTGGTGCTCGCCGGGCATCGCTAGCCGCACCAGAGCGTCTCCAGCGGGGGTCACGAGCCGAAATGAAGGGCAGCCGCGGTCGTCGAGGGTGATGTCGATCGCTCGTATCTGGGCCGCACGGGAGCGCCCGAAGGGCACCACCCGCGCCGCAGTACGCCGGGCCATTGCGGACACGGCGGCGTCGTCGGCGTTGAGCACCGCGACCCCGGTGGCAGGCAATGCCTCGACCAGCTCGCCTTTGGCGGCAGCCACCGCATCCCGGGAGCCGAACTCGCCGAGATGCGCCGAGCCGACGTTGAGGACCACTCCGATCGAGGGTGGCGCCACCCGGCACAGTGCGCTGATCTGGCCGGGGCCGCGCGCGGAAAGCTCCAGGATCAAGTGCCGGGTGGACGGTCCGGCACGCAGCGCGGTCCAGGGATGGCCGATTTCGTTGTTGAACGACCCCGGCGGCGCGACGGTAGGTCCTAACGGGGTCAACAGCGCCGCCACCATGTCTTTGGTGGACGTCTTGCCCGACGAACCGGTCAGGGCCACCACCTGCAGGCCGGTCCGGATCAGCGTGTGCACCACGGATCGGGCCAGCGCGGCCAGCGCAGCCAGCACCGCTGCGCCCGTGCCGTCGGTGTCCGCGGCCAGCGCATAGACGCCCGAGGGCGGACCGTTGGCCGCGGGAGCGAGGACTGCGGCGGCATCAACCGGGCGACCAGCCAGAATTCCGGCGGCGCCTGCGGCCATTGCGGTGGCGGCGAAATCGTGCCCGTCGACCCGCTCGCCCGGCAAGGCGACGAATAACCCGCCGGGCTTGATCCGGCGGGAGTCGAACTCGACACTGCCGGTGACCACCTCGGTGCCTGAGCAACCGTGCAGGACGCCACCCACCGCGCGGGCCACCTCGGCCAGGGTCAGCTCAATCATGTGCGCATCCCGGAAGACCATCAAGCAGGCCGGCGAGCACGTCAGCGTCCACGAAGGGGTACTTGACGCCGTGCAGTTCCTGCCCGATCTCGTGACCTTTGCCAGCGATAACTACCGCATCGCCCGCTCTGGCCTGGGACACCGCGTGCGCGATGGCCACGGCGCGATCGGGGATCTCGACCACGTCAGCAGGACCCACCTGGGCACCGGAAAGCATGGCAGCGCGGATGGCGGCGGGATCCTCTGTCCGTGGATTGTCGTCGGTGACCACCAGTAAATCTGCCCGGCAGGCCGCTTCGGCGCCCATCAGGGGCCGTTTGGCCCTATCCCGATCCCCCCCGCAGCCCAGTACCACCAGCAGCCGCCCAGGCACCTGCGCCCGCACCGCGTCGAGCAATGCGGCCACCGCAGCGGGCTTGTGTGCGTAATCGACCAAGGCGAGGAAATCCTGGCCCCGATTGATCCGTTGCATCCGGCCGGGTACCTCGGCGGTTGCGATGCCTCGAGCCAGCAGCACGGGATCCGTCCCAGCGGCGTGGCCGACGGCCAGTGCGAGCACGGCATTCACCACATTGAACGCGCCCGGTAACCGGATGGACACCGGGAGCTCCACGCCACCGGGACCACAGGCCCGGAAGCTCTGGCTGCCGGAGGGATGGGCGGTGATATCCGTGGCATGCCAGGTCGCCTCGCCGCCCAGCGAGACCGTCGTGGTCTGGCCGGTGACCAGCCGGCGGCCCCAGGCATCGTCCACACAGACCACCTCGGCGGCGGCCCGGCCGTCGAAAAGCAGCGCTTTGGCGGCGAAGTAGTCCTCGAGGTCGGAGTGAAAGTCCAGATGATCCTGGGAGAGGTTGGTGAAGGCGCCTACCGCAAAAGCGGTGCCAGCCACCCGGCCCAGCGCCAGCGAATGGCTAGATACCTCCATAGGCACGTGGCTGACGCCGCGTTCGACCATCAGGGCCAGCAGCGCCTGCAGGTCCGGGGCCTCCGGTGTGGTTTTCCTGCTGGGCAGGTAGCGCTCGCCGATCCGCAGTTGCACCGTGCCCAGCAGGCCGGTAGCGGCTCCGGCCGCGCGTAACCCCGCCTCCAAGAAGTACGCCGTGGTGGTCTTGCCGGCGGTGCCGGTGATCCCGAGTACAGCCAGCCGGGTGGAAGGGGCCCCGTAGATGTGGGACGACAGGGCCCCGACAACTTTACGTGGGTCCGGGTGCACCAGTACTGGAACGATCCGTCCGGCAAGTTCTGGACTGTGCGCGCCCTCCGGGTCGGTGAGCACCGCGACGGCGCCCGCGCTCAACGCCGTAGCGGCGAAATCAGCCCCATGCCGACGGCCAGGGGTGAGGCTGGGTAACGCCACGAACAGGTCGCCGAGCCGCACGTGCTGGGCGCGCAGCGTGATGCCGGTGACCGTGCTACTCGTGATGCGGGCTTGATCGGTGGTGTGCGCACCAGCCAGCTCCGCGAGCACGTTGAGCGGGGTCGGCGCGGTGTGCGACGGCCGCAGCGGCGTCTCAGCCAACGAGCGAGTCACAGGAGCAGTCACGATCCGGGGTCGGGTGCGCGTGGAGCTGAAGCCCAGCGGCCCCGAAGGCTACCGGCGCCCCGATTCGGTACAGGAGCGGACCCAGCGTCAGGGGTCCAGCGTCACGGCAGGGTGAGGGTGAGCGGCGGGCTCGGTGCCGTGGACAGCGGAATCTGGTATCGCCCCGCCAGGTAAGAGGCGATCTCATGGAACAGCGGCGCGGCGCTGCCGACAGCCGGGTCATCAAGCATGATCCCGACCACGAAGCGCGGGGCGTCGGCAGGCAGGATCCCAGCGAAGGTGATCCAGTAATTCGAGTTGCTGTAGCAGCTGCAGCCGGGGTCGACCTGCTGCGCGGTGCCGCTCTTGCCGGCGATCTGGTAGCCGTCCAGCGCGGCTTCCGGGGCGGTGCCGCGCTGCCTGGGCTCGTTCTGCACGACCGCGCGCAGCATGTCCCGGACGGTATGGGCGGTCTGCGGGCTCACCACCCGGATACCGGCTGGTGCGGGCGTCGCGGTTCGAGTGCCGTCCGGCGCGATCTCGGTGCTGACGATGCGCGGCGGGATGCGCAGACCATCGTTGGCGATCGCCTGGTACATGCTGGCCATCTGCAGCACGGTCATCGACAGCCCCTGGCCGATGGGCAGGTTGGCGAACGTGCTCCCAGACCACTGGTCCCGGGGCGGCACCTTTCCCGCGCTCTCCCCCGGCAATCCCACGTTGGTGCGTTGACCCAGGCCCATTCGCGTGAGCATGTCCACGAAGCGGTCCGCGCCGACGCGTTGCGCGGTAAGCAGCGTGCCGACGTTGGATGAGCGGGCCAGCACCCCTGTGAAGGTGAGATTCAAGATGCCGTGCGGCCAGGCGTCCCGGACCGTCCGGTCGGCAATCCGCAGTTCACCGGGGACCTGCAGCGGGGTGCCGGGCGTGACGACGCCACTTTCGATGGCAGCAGCCGCCGTCACGACCTTGTTGACTGAGCCTGGTTCGAAGGGCGCCGAGACCGCCGAGTTGCCCAATGAGTCTGGAGTCGCCGCCGCGAGGTTGTTCGGGTCGAAGGTGACATCGTTGACCATCGCGTAGACCTCAGCGGTACGCGCGTCGAGCACCACGGCACTCGCTCCCTTGGCGCGGTAGCGCCGCGCGTAGTCGGTGAGCATCTGCGCGACGGTGTATTGCAGGTCGGAGTCCAGGGTGAGTTCGAGACCCGAGCCGGGTACCGGCGGCCGCTCTGCGCGCTCACTGCCGGGGATGACCGCATCCGAGCCCTCTGCGGTGTCGACTACTCGGCGACCATCCCGGCCGGCCAGGAGGGTGTCGTCGTAGTTCTCCAGGCCGACCAGGCCACGCACCTTGCGCTCGTCGGCCCGCCAGTTCGCCACTCCGAGCACGTTGGCAGCCAGCTCGCCACCGGGATACTGCCGGATTTCCCGGTGCTCCGCGCTGATTTCGGGGAAATCCTGCTGGATTGCCCTGGCTTGGGCCGGCGTCGCCAATGGCGCTAGCAGCACTGTGGTGCGGTCGCTGCGCAGCTGACTCAGGATCTCCTGCTCGGAAACTGCCGGTCCGAGAACCTGAGCGACCCGCCGCGCCATCGCCTGTTTGTGCATGTCGGGGTCGGCCCGGATCGCCCGCTGCTCGGCGGTGATCCGGTTCGGCTGGGCATACAGGGCCTGGGCCGCCACGCTGAACGCGAGCGGCGTGCCGTTACGGTCAGTGATTGTGCCGCGCTGCGCAGGTAGCGTCTGCACGCTCGTGCGCTGGCCTGCCGCCTGTGCTGACAGTGCCGCCGCCTGCAGCCCCTGAACTGCGACCAGTTTGAATCCGGCGGCGACCAGCGCAAGAACCAGTACGACTCGACCAAGGACCAGCCGGCTGCGTAGACCGGCTGCCGACGGTCCTGGCCGGCGGCGGCGATGGGTGGTCCGGGTAGTGGTGCCCATCAGGTATGACCCGGCGGTACGGGCGTAACTCCCGGCGGGACCGGTGCTACTGCCGGTGGGACCGGCGTTATCGGTAGCGGGACCGGCGTTATCGGCGGCGGGGCCGGCGTTGCTGCCGGCTCTACTGCTGGGGGGGCCGATGCTGCTGCCGGCGGGGCGGGTTGCGGTGTTGGTGCGGCTACTATCGCCGGCGGCGGCGGCGGTGGGGCGGGCGCAGTAGCCCGCCGAGGCTGGCCGATCATCTCGACGCTGCCGTCAGGCCGGACGACTAATCGCGCTGCGTCCCCCGCTGGAACCATCCCAAGCTCGCGGGCTTGGCGAGCCAGCTCGGGCGCAGTTTCCAGGGTTGCCACCTGGCGGCCGAGGCTCTCCCCATGCTCGGTCAGGTTCCTGGCGACCTTGCGGGCGCTCTGCAGATGGTAGGAATCGGCCGTGGCGGCCGTCGACAACCAGAGCGTGGCGACCAGCGCCACCCCCAGCAGAGCCATCACCAGCATCACGAAGGGTGCCCGGCCGGCGTCTGCACGATCGGGAGCGCGGTGGCGTGGCCCGGTTCGCTGGGCACGCCTAGCGTAAGCGCGGGCAACGGCCGGAGATCGTCCCCGCTGCGGCCCGAGGTCCCGGCGGCTGGCCGGGGCGGCGGTCCTCGCGCGTGTCGGGGTCGCGGTGTGGGCGGGAGCAGTCATGCGCCCGACTCCGGCCGGTCGTATCCGTGCTTGTCAGGCGGCGCGATTCGCTGCGCGGCGCGTAGCCGCACCGAGGCTGCCCGCGGATTGAGCTCTATCTCGGCCGGTCCGGCACGTTCTGCGCCCCGGGTCAACCCGCGAAGCTGCGGTCCGTGACCCGGCAACTCGACCGGCAGGCCGGCTGGGGTCCGAGAGGTGCTCAATGCAGCCAGGGCCCGTTTGACGATCCGGTCTTCCAGCGAGTGGTAGGACATTGCGACCAGCCGACCGCCGACCGACAGCGCATCGAGCGCGGCGGGCACTGCAGAGCGCAGCGCTGCCAGCTCGCCGTTGACCTCGATCCGCAACGCCTGAAAGGTCCGCTTGGCGGGATGGCCACCGTGCCGGCGGGTAGCTGCCGGCACACTTTGGTAGATGATGTCAACCAGCTGGGAGGTGGTCTCGAAGGGCCGCCGGGCCCGCTGAGCCACCACCGCGGCGGCGATCCGGCCGGCGAAGCGCTCCTCACCGTAGTCCCGGATTACCCGCCGCAGATCACTCTCCGAATAGGCATTGAGCACGTCGGCTGCGGTAGGACCCACACTGGGATTCATCCGCATGTCCAACACGGCGTCCCGGGCGTAGGAGAAGCCACGCTCAGCGATGTCCAGCTGTAGCGAGGACACCCCCAAGTCGAACAGCACGCCATCGACGCGAGGGATGCCCAGCCGGTGCAGGACCTCAGGTAGCTCGTCGTAGATCGCATGCACCAGATGCACTCGTCCCGAGTAGGCGTGCAGCCGATCCCCAGCCACCGCGAGGGCTTGGGGATCGCGGTCGATGCCGAACAACGTGAGTTCCGGATGAGCGTCAAGGAGCGCGGCGGCGTGCCCGCCGAGGCCGACCGTCGCGTCGAGCGCCACGGCCGGTCGACCCGCCAACGCTGGCTCGAGCAGCTCGAGGCACCGGAGCAGCAGAACGGGAGCATGCTGAGGTGACCCGGGAGCGCGGCCGTGGCCACGGGGCGTGCGATCAGCCACCGACAGCCTCCCTCCGCTCACACCCACCTCTCGCACAACAATCCTGATATCTCTCACAACCATCCCGATATGGAGCTATGTCGGGATGTTCGAATACTGAACCGCCCCGATATGGCTCCATATCGGGATGGTTGACGCGGTGGCGCGAGGTCTCCGCCCGGTGCCAGATCCTGGCGCCAGGGAAGGTGCGTCAGGGCTGGAGTGGTCCGTGGTCGGGTTGATTGCGCACCGGGTGTTGAGAACACGGTGTTGCTCAACACAATGGATGCGTCTCCGGACGGAGGCCTCGCGTCACCGGGTCACATCACGCCAGGCAGCACCTCCTCTTGCGCCTGGGCGTAGGACTCCTCGTGCTCGTCCAGGTAACGCTGCCACGCTGCGCTGTCCCAGATCTCCAACCGGTTGATCGCCCCGATTACCGCACAGTCCTTGCTCAGCCCCGCGTAGCGCCGCAGATCAGCTGCGATGGAGATGCGTCCCTGCCCATCCGGGCGCTGCTCGTCGGTGCCGGCGAACAGATAACGCTGGTAAGCGCGCACCGCCTCGTTGGTGAACGGCGCCTGCGCCACCTTGCGGGCCATGTCCTCGAACTCGGCACGCGGGAAGACATAGAGGCAGTGGTCCTGACCCTTGGTGACCATTAATCCCCCTGCGAGCGCGTCACGGAACTTCGCCGGCAATGTCAACCGGCCCTTGTCGTCGAGCCGGGGTGTGTGCGTGCCCAGGAACACGGCCACCCACCTCCCCGCCCCCGGCGGACCGGCCGCGGAACACCCTCGTGCTCCACGGAGGCCCACACTACCCCACTTTCTGCCACTGTCAACGTGCAGATACTCGCCGAGTTCTGCCCCATGCGCGATCAGGCCAGTTCACCGGGGGTGGGTGGGTGTGGGGTGACCACCCGACATACCAGCTGCGCAGCACCTCAAAGTGCTACTAAGCGCACAGACGGTGACCGGTGGAACACCCGCGCCGGATCAGCGGAGGGTCCCGGTGGGGAAAAGTGGAGGAACCTGCTCGATCAAGCTCACCCATGTCGGCGTCCCCCTAGAGGCAGGGATGGACCATCCCGCCAGGTGGGGGTTGTGACACGGTTTGGCAGACTGACCTCGCGCTGGAACTCCACCGACCTCGTACACCAGCGAAGACGCCTGAAGGAGGTCGCGTGAGCCCGCGATGTCTGCTTGTCAGGATCGAGCCATGAACGCCCGAGTCCCCCATCGGCAGGTGGCGGACGTGCACGCCGTCGCGCACCGGATCATGGACAACGTCGAACGGATCCTGGTCGGCAAGCCCGACGCGGTACGCCTCACGTTGATCACCTTGCTCGCCGGGGGCCACTTGCTGCTAGAGGACGTGCCGGGGGTGGGCAAGACGTCGCTGGCCAAGGCGTTGGCCCGATCCATCGACGGAACGGTGACCCGGATCCAGTTCACCCCGGACCTGTTGCCCAGTGACATCACCGGGGTGTCCGTTTTCAACCGCAGCACCGGTGATTTCGACTTCCGGACCGGCCCAGTCTTCGCCAACGTCGTAGTCGGGGATGAGATCAACCGGGCCTCCCCCAAGACCCAGTCGGCCCTCCTGGAGTGCATGGAGGAGCATCAGGTCACGGTCGATGGGCACAGTTACCCGCTGGCCGGGCCGTTCATGGTGATCGCTACCCAGAATCCGATAGAGATGGAGGGCACCTACCCGTTACCCGAGGCCCAGCGTGACCGGTTCACCGCCCGGATCTCGCTCGGCTACCCCGACCCCGCCGCGGAGCTCGCGATGGTCGATGAGCACGCAGGTACCGACCCCTTCGCCACTTTGGAGGCAGTGTCCACCGCGGCCGAGGTGAAAGCCCTGTGCGAGGCCGTTCGACTGATCCACATGTCGACCGACCTGCGACGGTATGTGGTGGAGGTGGTGCGGGCGACTCGGACGTTGCCCGAGCTCCGCCTGGGCGGCTCGCCGCGCGCCACGCTGCAGCTGATCCGCACCAGCCGGGCGAGTGCCGCGCTAGCCGGCCGCGACTTCGTGTTACCCGATGATGTACAAGAGATGGCCCAGCCGGTGCTGTCCCACCGGCTGGTGCTCACCGCACAGGCACAGGTCGATCGGCGCTCACCTGAGGACCTCGTGCGGAATGTGCTGGCGCGCGTACCCGTACCCCAAGCACCGAAGCAACCACCAGCGGCCAGGCTCGATGGCAGTTCCGGCAGTGCCGGCGCGGGGGCCGGCATCGAGCCTGACCCGGACCGCATCGCGGCATTCTGGCCCCGCTCGCCGCAGAGGCGTTAGGTGCGCGGGCGGCTCGGCGGCCTGACCACCCGGGGGCGCTGCGTGCTCGCTGCCGGATTCGCGGCGGCGTTGTGCGCGGTGCTGGTCAATGAACGGGACCTGCTACGGGTGGCGGTCTTCGCGATCATGCTTCCCGTTCTGGCAAGCGTGGTCGCCGCCCGCACCCAGATCAGGCTGCAGGCGGATCGAGCGCTGCTACCGTCCCGGGCCTCGGTCGGTGACGATTGCCAAGCCCACCTGACGCTGCGCGTCACCGGCCGGTGCAGCGGCCGGTTACTCCTCGAGGATCTGGTGCCCCAGGAGCTGGGCGGCCCCCGCCGGGCCGTGGTGACGCGGCCGCTACAGCACCGCGAGGTGCAGCTGATCTACCGGCTGCGCCCGGCCGCGCGCAGCGTGCACTCGCTGGGCCCGCTGACCGTGCGGGTCACCGATCCACTCGGCCTGGCGCAGTACAGCCGCACGCTGGCCGGGAACAGCGCCCTGGTGGTGCTTCCCGCGGTGGTGCCGCTGGCCGGGTTGCCAGCCGGAGGTGAGCTAGGCGCCGGCGCGGCAGGCGGCGGCGCAGCGGACGCAGGCTCGGGTCAGGACGCCGTTGTGGTGCGCAGCTACCAGCAGGGCGATGACTTGCGCAGAGTGCACTGGCGCACGAGCGCCCGACGGGACGAGTTGATGGTCCGAGTCGAAGAGTGGGCAGAGCGCAGCGGGGTCACCGTGCTGCTGGATCACCGCGCTGCGGCGCACCGCGGCGCGGGCCCCGTCTCAAGCCTCGAGTACGCAGTGTCACTGACCGCCAGCGTGTATGTACACCTGCGGCGGCGCGGTCCGCAGGTGCGGCTGATCACTGCGGACGGCGCCGTGCTGGTGAACGCGGGCGAGGGCGCTGCGAACTCCACGGACGCCGCGCTCGATGCGCTTGCCGCGCTGTGCGCGACCGATCAGCGCGACTTAGCCAACGTGCCCGAATTGTCTGGCAGACAAGACGTGATAGCAGTGCTCGGGGCCCTCGGGCCGGCGGCGGTGGAACAGCTTCTGGCGAAGCATCTGCGGGCCGCGCGCGGCCACGCGGTACTGCTGGACGTCGCGGCGTGGGCCACCGACGGGGACGGCCGGGTCGCCCCCAATCCGGCGAAGGCCGCACGGCTGCTGACGGCGGCTGGTTGGTCGGTCACCGTGGCCGGGCCGGCGCAGTCACCTTCCGCGGTATGGGATCACATCTGCACTGGCTCACTTGGTGCGCAGCGGGTTCCACGGTGACCGGGTGGACCGCCCGGGCACTGCCGGCGGGTGCTGCTGGGCTAGCTGTCGCCTTCGCTGCAACGTCATTGACCGGGGTCATCACCGGAGGGCGCTGGTGGGGCTTCGTGGTACTGAGCGTTGCCGTGGTGGCTGCTGCAGGCATGCTGCTGCGCTGGCTGCAGACGCCACCGATCGTGGTTGTGGCTGGTGAACTCGCCGCGCTGGTGGGACTGGTTACTGCGGTGTTCACCTCCAGCGGATGGCTCGTCGTGCTGCCGGGGTCGGCTGCAAGATCCCAACTGGCCGCAGTGCTGGCACGTGCCGCCCAGCAGATCCGGGTCGGCGTACCTCCGGTGCCGGAGAGCACTGAGCTGCTGTGCCTGCTGGTGGTCGTCGTCGGGCTGGTAGCCGTTGCGGTGGATACCTTGGCGGTATCAGTCGGCGCGCCCGCCTCGGCTGGCCTGATCCTGCTCTGCGTGCTGACCGTGCCCGTCGCGACGTCGGACCGGATGCTGCCCTGGTGGAGTTTCGCGCTGAGCGCGGTGGGCTTCGCGCTGCTGCTCGCGGTCGACACTGCACGCCGGCAGGTCGGGTGGGGCGAGTCTGTCGACTCTGGCAGCGTTGGCCCCGGCAGGCAGCTGACGGCGGCACCGGCCGCGGTCGCGATGAGCGCCGGCGCCCTGGTGATGGCGCTGGCCATCGGAGCGACGGTGACAGCAGTGGGCAGCGGCCGGCCGATCAACGCGGGCGACCGCACCAAGGCGGCGGCCACCGGGATCGGGCTGAACCCCTTCACCTCACTGCGCGGGCAGCTGTCCACCGAGGAGGTCGTGGCGCTGTTGCGGGTTCGGGGGCTGGGGCAACGAGCCTACCTTCGGGCGCTGACACTGAGCCGATTCACCAACGGGATGGGCTGGCAGCAGGGACCGCTGGATCCCGCGACACCGGCGGGCGACGAAAAAAGCGAGCGTTTACCACTGCCGGCCGGCGTGGCCATTCCGATATCTGGATCAACCGTGCGGGTCGAGATCGAGCCGATCAGTTATGCGGACAACTGGCTGCCATCGTTCGGCTTCCCACTGGCGTTGGGCGGTATCAGCCCGGATTGGCGCTACGACCCCAACGCCATCACTGTCTTCTCCGAGCACCGCCAGCGGGCGGAGCCGTACACGGAGTTGGGCGTGTTACCCACCGCGGATCCCCGAGCACTGCGCGCAGTGGGTCCCGCTGGGAGTGCGCCCTTCGCTGCAGCCGATCCGCGCTACCTGGAAACCGGCGGAGTGGACCAGCGCGTGGTGCAGCTGGCCACCCAGGTGACGGCAGGCACCCACACGGCGTTCGACGCCACGGTGGCCCTCAACCGCTGGTTCACCCAGCCCAGCAACGGTTTTCGGTACGATCTGCGTACGGCCCCAGGCAACAGCGGGGACGCGCTGGTGGATTTTCTGTTCACTGGCCATAGGGGTTACTGCGAGCAGTTCGCCTCGGCGATGGCAATCATGTTGCGTACCCTGCGGGTGCCGGCCCGGGTCGCCGTCGGCTTCACGCCGGGCACCGTGACGGGCGGCTCCCGGCTGATCACCACCGAGGACGCGCATGCTTGGGTGGAAGTCTGGTTCCCGGGCGCCGGTTGGCTACCGTTCGATCCAACTCCGCTCTCTGATGGGCGCACTGTGCCGTCACCCTATGCAACCCCTGACCCCAGCCCATCCAGCGGCGTGGCGCTGCCGGCCAAGCCGCCCGCGACGACCGTTCCCATGCCGGCGCCGAGCGTGCTCGCCGTGGCCCCACCGGGACACAACGCCCCCGATGCCGGCCCCGGCGCCGGGATGATCGTGCTCGTCGTGACCGGGTTGCTAGGACTCGGCGCCCTGGCCGGGCTCACCCCGCTGGGACTACGCGAGTTCGGCCGTCAGCGGCGGCGGCACCTGGTGAACGGCGGAGGCGCGCGAGCAGTATCGGCCGCGTGGCACGAAGTGCTGGCCGAGTCCGCAGACCGCGGGGTGCTGCCCCCCGTTGGCGAGACTGTACGGGCCAGCGCACAACGGCTGATCAATGAGCATGGGCTCGATGAGGCTGGGCGAGTCGGTCTGCGCACTCTGGTCGACGCGGTGGAGCGATCCTGGTACGCCAGTGCGCTGCGCTCCGCTGCTGGCCCGCACCGCGGCGAGCACCAGCCGAGCAACCCCGATGGTGAGCTCCGCAGCGCCATGGAAGCGGTGCTCACCAGCATGGCATTGTCCGCACCACTGACCCACAGTGCCCGACTGCTACCGCGTTCGGTGCTGCCCCGACACCGAACGCGGTAGCGGCCGACTGGCTAGTGTTCCTCGAAGCGGCGACGGAACCGTTGTTCCATCCGCTGGGCGAGGGTGCTGCGACCCTGACCGGGAGACGACCGGTCCCCCGATCCGGCGCGACGGCCGTCGCCGCCCGGACGGCGAGAGAAGATCGCGACGATGGCACCGGCGAACATCACCAAGAAACCAAGAACGCTGATGACCGGGACCTGGCCCATCCGGTAAGGGAGTACGACGCCAGCGACGAGAAGCATCAGGCCCAGCACAAATAGCGCGATACCCTGGATTCGGCGGCGGTGGGACAGGCTGCGCATCCGGGCACCCCGGACGTTGGACGCGAACTTCGGGTCCTCTGCATAGAGCGCGCGCTCGATCTGGTCGAGCAGACGCTGCTCGTGCTCGGAGAGTGGCATCGCTCCTCCTCCGGCACTCCGGTTGTCGACATAGTATGCGACCCCGACGGTACCTCTAGCTACTACACAGCCACCGAGGGCTCCTGCCATCGAGGATACGAGCCCGCGGCGATATCGACTAGCCGATCTCGCTACCCGATTCAGGGGAGAGCTGGGATTGTCCGCGATCGGAGGACGCGGGCGTGTCCAGCAGAGTGGCTGGCCGCACCGCGGCACTGCCGAAACGGGACCGAGCGGCATCCGCCGCACGTTCGGCATCCGGCCAGTGTGCGGAGACGCCGCCATCCAGGGTGAGCTGCTCGGCCGCCACGCCACGGATCAGTTGTTCTACCCGTACCCCCAGCAATCGGACCGCCATCCCCCGGGGCCGGTGGGCGTCCAGCAGCTCGGCAGCCACAGAAAAGACCGCCTGCGCAGAGTCGGTCGGCGCGGCCAGGGTTCGGGAGCGGCTGACGGTGGTGAAGTCTGGGTAGCGAATCTTCAGGGCGATGGTGCGCCCGCGCAGGCCGCGATGGCGCAGCCCGGCCGTGGCGCGTTCGACCAGGCGCAATAGCTCCCGCCGCAACACCGTCCGGTCCACCTCATCATGGGCGAAGGTCTCCTCGGCCCCCACGGACTTTTCGGGCAGGTCGGGCACCACTCGCCGGTCGTCGCGGCCGTTGGCGAGCTCATGGAGGTGCTGGGCGCTAGCCGCGCCTACCGCATGCCGCAACGCAGGCAGCGGCATACCCGCCACGTCGGCCACCGTGGTGCACCCCAGCCGGCGCAGTGCCTGGGCCGTGCGCGGGCCCACGCCCCACAATGCCGAGAGCGGCAAGGGGTGCAAGAACTGCAAGACACCGTCGGCAGGCACCACAAGGAGTCCGTCAGGTTTTGACAGCCCTGAGGCGAGCTTGGCGAGGAACTTGCTCGGTGCCACCCCTACCGAGCAGGTCACCCGGTGCGTGTCGTAGACCTGTCCACGAATCCATTCACCGATCCCGGCCGGACTCATCCCCAGCCTGCGCAGCGACCCGCCGACGTCGAGGAAGGCCTCGTCCAGGCTCAGCGGTTCGACCAGTGGGGTGATCTCGCGGAATAGCGCCATCACCCCGCGTGAAACCTCCACGTAGCGGCCGAACTGAGGAGGCACGAACTCCGCGTGTGGGCACAACCGGCGGGCCTGCATCACGGGCATCGCCGAACGGACGCCGAACGCTCGGGCCTGATAAGTCGCCGACAGCACGACACCGCGATCTCCGGCCGGGTTGTTGCCTCCCGCCACCACCACCGGCCGCCCGGCCAGCTCAGGACGTTCGCGAACCTCGACTGAGGCATAGAAGGCGTCCATGTCGACGTGCAGTACAGGGCAGGCGGTATCGCTACCAAGATCGACTCGACGGCTTGCTGAGGACCGTGGGAGATCGGCACTGCGTCCCACGCAAACCTCCACCGTCCCACGTAACCCGCATTATCGAACGTATGTTCGATGATCAGTAGTCTAACCGATCGCCGGACGCCTAGCCAGCGCGTGCAATCGGCTGGCGATGTCACGGAGGGGCGCCCGCCGGGCCGCGGACAACTCCAGCTCCGCAAGCTGATCGGCGGCACCCGGATGAGCCTCCAACACACCGCCGGGCACCAGGTCGGCCACTACCCCATCACCCTGCAACAGCTCGACACTCAGCCCGCTGGACTCGAGGAGCACCGCAAGACGCCCGGTGTCGAAACGACGCAACACGGGGTCGGAAACCCCAAGCCGGCCGTCTGGATCTTCCAGCAACCGAAGTGCCTCGGCCAGCCGCCCGGCCAGCGCGCGGATTAGCACCGCCGCGTACCGGTTGGCCACCAGGACCGAGACGGCGCCGCCGGGTGCGGTGGCGTCGGCGAGCGCCTGAACCGCCGCGCGGGGATCCTCGACCACCTCGAGAACACCATGACCGAGCACGAGGTCAGCGCTGGCTGCCGGTACCACATCGGCCAACGAGTCGGCGTCACCCTGCACCGGGTTGACCGACTCCTGCACGCCGGCTTCGGTGGCCCGGCGGTGCAGGGTGGCCAGCGCGTTGGGGCTCGGTTCGACCACCGTGACCAGGCAACCGGATCTGGCCAGTGGCACGGCCCACATGCCGCTGCCACCGCCCACGTCCAGCACCCGGGGGATGGCGCCCAGCCGTAGGCGTGCAGCCTCGACCTCGGCTTCCAACGCCCCGTGCACCGCGCAGCCTCGCATGCCAGCACCTTAGATGCCCGGCACCTCAGCGGGCGCGCGAGCGTGCTGGGTCCAGCTGTGCGCAACCCCAGGGGAACGCCATAGCAACCCGGGCACCATAAGCTGCACCGGTGCGAACTGTGGCCGTGCTCAGCCTCAAAGGCGGGGTGGGCAAGACCTCGGTCGTGCTGGGGTTGGCCGGCGCTGCCCAACAGCGGAATATCCGGACTCTGGTCGTGGACCTGGACCCGCAAGGCAATTGCACCACCACTCTGGATCCCGACGCGACGAGATTCACGCTGGCCGATGTGCTGGCCGATCCGAGACTCCCAGTGCTCAGAGACGCAATCGCGCCCAGCGCGTGGGGCCCGAACCTAGATGTTCTGGTCGGCGGCGAGGAGACCGAGGCGCACAACCGACCGGATCCCGATCGCACCGGACTCGGGCGCCTCGACCAGGCGCTGTCCAAGCTGGACATCGTGGCCGACAGTCCGGCACCGTACCGGCTGGTACTGCTGGACTGCCCCCCCTCGCTTGGTCAACTCACCCGTTCAGCGCTGGTGGCCGCCGACCGCGCGCTGCTGATCACCGAACCGACGATCTATGCCGTCGCCGGCGTGCAGCGTGCTTTCGAAGCCGTGCAGGCTGAGCGTGAACGCAACCCTGACCTGCAACCTCTCGGCGTAGTGATCAATCGGGTCCGGGCCCGCTCCAGCGAGCACTGTTATCGAATCAGCGAGCTTCGAGAGATCTTCGGCCCCTTGGTGCTCTCCACCGTGCTACCGGACCGCTCAGCGGTTCAACAGGCCCAGGGCGCCGGGTTGCCCATCCAGCGCTGGGCCACCCCAGGCGCGCGAGAGGTCTCGGTAGCCTTCGACGTGTTGCTGGCCCGGATGCTGCGCACCAGCCAGCTACGCCGTCGCAGCCCAACGGACCTGACCCAAGCCTGAACCCGCCCCAAAGCCCTCTCCCGCGTGTCGTCTTCTCCTGCACGCCGTGTCGTCTTCTCCTGCAGTCCATGTCGTCTTCCCGTGCACGCCGTGTCGTCCGATACCGGTTTGTGCAGTCCCTTCCGTCGGATCAGTCAGTGGCCGAACGCCGCCAGGCTGTCACAGCGAATGGCGCTACTTCGTCTCCGGTAGAAAGCCCAACCTGAAGGTGGCGCCGATGAATCACGCCGTGTGGGTCTGCCAGGGACTGTTGGCAGTCCTCTTCGTAGCATCCCGCGGCGCGAAGATCAGCATGTCAAGAGAACGGTTGCTGGCGAGCGGCCAATCGGGATCGCTCCATTTCCCATCTCTCACCTGCATCTAGGTGAACCGCGCACCGCCGGGCTCAACGTGGTAATCCTGTTCGTGTGCGTCTTCGTCGCCGTAGCCCGATTCACTGGACAGTAACCTAACGACGAATGAGGGAAGAAAAACATTGATTAGTGCAGTGCCGCGACGGAGATCAATCTGTTTGTGGAAAGAGGCGATACAATGGCAGGATCCTCGGTGAACTTGCCCGAACTTGAGAATCTTTATCGCGATCTGCGACCCTACGGTTTCGCGATTGCCTATCGAATGCTCGGCAGCGTCAGCGAAGCTGAGGACGTGGTGCAGGAGGCATTCGTGCGGCTGAGCCGCACAACTGAGGAGAAGATCGGTAGTCCGAAGGCGTACCTCGCGACCGTCACCACGTCGACGGGCTGGTCACGTTGCTCGCCAGCAACGCCGCCTTCTACGGCGACGGCGGTAGCAAGGGCACCGGCGTGCCACATCCGGTCTACGGCCGCGACAACGTCGTGAAGCTCCTGCTCGGGCTGTTCCGCATCGCCCACCGGCTCGACGTGCAGCTGCAGGCAGTCGAGGTCAACGGCCGGCCGGGTGCAGGCGAGCGGTAGACGGCACCGCGCCCGGATCAGCCCTGGCCAGGCTGCGGCTGCCCCTGCGGCGGCAGCACCTGCTTCGGCGAAGCAGGCTGTGACGCCGGCTCACCAGCAGTCACTTCGCCCGCTATCGGCGCCCCATGAATCGAGGCGCGGATCTGTTCCAACCGGGAACGGCCGGCCATGTCCAGCGAGGACTGCTGCACCTCCAGCATGCGGCCCTGCACCGAATTCTGAGCGAGCTCCGCGGCCCCGAGGGCATTGGCGTAGCGGCGCTCGATCTTGTCCCGTACCTCGTCGAGGGAAGGCGTATTGCCTGGCGCAGCCAGCTCGGTCATGGACCGCAGCGACGCAGAGACCTGCTCTTGCATCTTCGCCTGCTCCAGCTGGGATAGCAGCTTCGTCCGCTCCGCGATCTTCTGCTGCAACACCATCGCGTTGCGCTCGACAGCCTGTTTGGCTTGGCCTGCTGCCTGCAGCGACTGGTCGTGCAACGTCTTGAGGTCTTCTACGGATTGTTCCGCGGTGACCAGCTGGGTCGCGAAGGACTCCGCGGCCTGCTCGTACTGCTGTGCCTTCGTCTGATCGCCCTGACCCCGAGCCTCGTCGGCGAGCACGAGCGCTTGCCGGGCCGACGATTGCAACTTCTCGATCTCACCGAGCTGCCGGTTGAGCTTGACTTCCAACTGGCGCTGATTGCCGATGACAGCGGCCGCCTGCTGGGATAGTGCCTGGTGCTGCCGCTGCGCCTCCTCGATGGCCTGCTGGATCTGCACCTTGGGATCGGCGTACTCGTCGATCTTGGACGAGAATGCCGCCATGAGGTACTTCCAGGCCTTCACAAACGGGTTGGCCATCTCCTGCGCTGCCTCTCTTCGTGACCAATCGGGCCTAGCTTCACGCACCCGACCAGGACCCATCCGACAGGCCAACTCGAGCCAGTCAGTAGAGCCGCGTGTTAGCTCCATGGTGTCAGGTGCTTGGCGGCGCTTCCACCGACCCCAGGGAGAACCAGGGTTACCCCTGACCTCAGCCTCCACCAGTCCAGTTCAGGCAGCTACCAGCTCAGCAGCGAGAGTATCGGACATCTCGGGCAGGTACACCGGACCGAGATCGTCAGCCACCCGCCGCAACAGCTCGTCCAGCGGCAAATCAAGTGCGTGGCAGATCGAGGCGAGGAGTTCGCTGGAGGGCTCCTTGCGGCCCCGCTCGACCTCAGAGAGATACCCAAGACTCACCCGGGCCACCCGGGACACCTCGCGCAGCGTGCGGCGCTGCGAGGTCCGCGTCCGGCGCAACCGGTCGCCGATGGCCTCCCGCAGCAGCGTCATCGCGTTTCCTTCCGAGTGTGGGCCAAAGGGTAATCCAATCAGTTTGCTTGCCCTCTACCGTACTCACCAGCCGGCTGGCCGGGCGTCCGCCGTGGGCGAACGGCACCACGAGAAGATCAGACCACTCAGGGCAGCGCGATGGCCCGGCGACCAGAGGCGCGCAGGCGCAGCGCACGCACCACGTAGTCAACGCCGGTCACGAGGGTGAGCGCCACGGCGATACCCATCGTCACCCAACGCACTGGTTGGGCCGCCAACGGAAGTGGTAACACGTAGAGCACGATCGCTACAGCCTGGGCAAAAGCCTTGACCTTCCCGCCACGGCTGGCCGGGATGACCCCATATCGCAGTACCCACAATCGCAACGCTGTCACGGCCAACTCCCGAGCCGCGATCAGCAGGGTGACCCACCAGCTCAGCTCGCCCAGTATACTGAGGCCAACCAGTGCGGACCCGATGAGCGCCTTGTCGGCGATCGGATCGGCGATCGTGCCGAAGTTGGTCACCTGCCCGCGGCGCCGAGCCAGATCGCCGTCGAATCGATCGGTGAGCGAGGCGACGCCGAGTATCACTGCCGCGGTGACCCGCCATGCCGGATCGGTGCCGTCCCGGACGAACAAGGCGATGACGAATACCGGCACCAGAACCAACCGCGACATGGTCAGCCCGTTGGCCAGGTTCCACAGCGGGACCCTGGTCGGCGGTGGTGGCGGACTCACCGCCTGCCGCCGGCCGGGGCGGTCAGCTCCGTCGGCTCGACGATCAGATCGATGCCCTCGGTGGTGATCACCCGGCAGCGCACCAGATCGCCGACCGCGAGCGAGTCCATTCCCGGGCCGGCTAGCAGACACTCACCGTCCACCTCAGGGGCCTGGTGCTCAGCGCGTCCGGAGGGCTCCTCGGCAGTGTCCTCAATCAGCACATCCACGGTCTCCCCGACCCGATCTTCGGCGCGTTGCGCGGTGAGCTGCTCGACCAGCTCGCTCACCCGAGCGACGCGCTCGGCGACGGTGTCCGCGTCGTGCTGATCGGGTAGCCCAGCGGCCTCGGTGCCGTCCTCGTCGGAGTAGCCGAACACGCCCACAGCGTCCAGCCGTGCCTCGGTGAGAAAACGCTCCAGCTCTGCCAGGTCGGCCTCCGACTCCCCCGGAAACCCGACGATCACGTTGCTGCGCACCCCCGCCAGGGGCGCGTGCTGGCGGATCTGATCCAGCAGCGCCAGAAAAGACTGGCGTGAGCCGAACCGGCGCATCCGCCGGAGTACCGGCTCGCTCGCATGCTGGAATGACAGGTCGAAATAGCTGGCCACCCCGGCGGTGCCGGTGATCGTGGTCACCAGCGAGGGACGGGTCTCGGCCGGCTGCAGGTAGGAAACCCTGGTTCGCAGAATGCCGGGCACGCCTGCCAGCCGGCGCAGCAACTCCTCCAGAGCGCCCGGGCGGCCGAGGTCCTTGCCGTAGGACGTGGAGTTCTCACTGACCAGAATCAGCTCCCGCACTCCCGTCCCGGCCAGCCAGACCGCCTCGGCCAGCACATCGTCGAGGGACCGGGAGACGAACGCGCCGCGGAAGGTGGGGATAGCGCAGAACGCGCAGCGCCGATCGCAACCCGACGCGATCTTCAATGGAGCGACCGGGGAGTCATCCAGCCGGCGGCGCGGCACTCGGGGACCCCAGCCGTGCCCCGGCAGCGCGGGCCCGGCAACAAGAGCAGCGGGCCGGGATGCCGGAGTGATCGGTAGCAGGGTTCGCCGATCCACCGGTTGGTGCGCAGGCACTGCCCGACCGGCGAGCACGTCCCGCAGCCGACCACCCAGCTCGGGGTAAGTGTCGAAACCTAGGATCGCGTCGGCCTCGGGCAGGCTCTCCGCCAGTTCGGCACCGTAGCGCTCGGCCAGACAACCGACTGCCACGACCTTGGCGCCGGTGTCCGCGGCAGCCAGCAGGGTGTCGATGGAGTCCTTCTTGGCAGCGGCGACGAAACCGCAGGTGTTGACCACTACTACGTCGGCCGCGCCCGCGTCGGCGTCCACCAGCTCCCAGCCATCCTCAGTCAACCGGCCCGCCAATTCCTCAGAGTCGACTTCATTACGGGCGCAACCCAAGGTAACCAGTGCAGCGCGGGGGGATGGTGAGGAGGCAGGCACGGGCTCAGCGTATCTGGCCGCCGTGCATGACCAGGGACACCAGTTGTCTGGGCAGGCCCGACGTTGCGGCAGCGCGTGAACGGGATGCGCCGCGGCGGCGACCCAACGCCACGAGCACTCAGCTCTTGGCGTACTGGGAAGCACCCCACCAGTCGACGACAACGACCTGCTCGTCGCCGACCACCCAGGCGTCGTGGCCGTGGGGAAGGGCGGTGACATCACCGGGCCGGGCGTCGAACTCGGTGCCGTCACCCATGACGATGTGCAGGGTGCCTTGGAGGTGGTACTGGAAGTGCGGTGCCTCGCACAGCTCGGTGCCGGCAATTGGCTTGACGTGGTCGGACCAGCGCCAGCCGGGCTGGAGGGTGAGGCGGCCGATCTCACTCCCGCCGATGGCGAGGAGGTCGAGCTGTCCTCGCTCGAAGGTGCGGCTCTCGTCAGGTGAGGCGAAGGTCTTGTGCTCGGCGGCGGTCATGGGTCGGCTCCCTTCGGGTGGGCCGCCGGCCATCCACCGGCGACGGGAGCGATGGTGCGACGGGGGCCTTGCCATCGGTTGGCCGCGGTCGTGGCAAGCCGGTGGCAAGGCCCCGGGAGATCGTGAGGGCCAGCCTTGGAACACAGTCTTGGACCCTGAGGAGGCCATGATGTCCGACATTCACAGCGATGGGCCCGTCGCGCGGTACCTGGCAGCCATCGAGGGCGCGGTGATGACTGGCTGCGACGTGTTGAGCTCGGATGTGACCCTGGACGCCACAGTTCCCTACTGGCGTTTCAGCGTCCGCGGTGACGCCGCCGTGCGGGCCGAGTTGTCGCGCTGGTACGCCGACGCGGGGAGTTTCGAGGAGCTGAAACGCACGCCGCTGCCCACCGGCGAGCTGGTCGAGTTCACGCTTCGTTGGGAGCAGGGGGGCGTCCCGCACGCCATCCACCAAGCCCACATCGTCGAGGTGACGGACGGCCGGATCTCCCGAGACCAGGTGTGGTGCGGGGGACGTTGGCCGGCGACGCTGCTCGCCGAGATGGCGGAGGCCGCAGATGCCACCGCCTGAGAGTGTTCCCTGCCTGGACGATCTGCTCCTCGCGGCGAGCAGCCGAGCAGCTTGGGTGCCCGAGGACACCAAGTCGGGTGCCCGTTTTGAACGGCTGGTCATCGACGGTGAACGCTACGTGCTGAAGTACCAGGATCCCCGGGACGACTGGCTACTGCGGGCCGCCGGCGACCCGGGCGAGCGCTACGTCCGTCTCTGGCAGGACGGGCTGTTGGGCCGCCTGCCTGAGGTCATCGACCCGGCGGTGGTCGCTGGCAGCTTCGACGGTGACGTGGGCATGGTCCTGCTGCGTGACGTCACCGCCCAGTTGCTCCCGCCCCAAAAGCCGTTCTCGACTGAGCAGCACACCCGCTTTGTAGACCACATGGCCACGATGCACGCCGCTTTCTGGGGCTGGCGAGACGACGTGGGGCTCACTCCGCTTGCCACCCGGTACCTGATGTTCTCGCCCGCCGTGGCGAAGGCCGAGGCGGCCCTGGGCTCAGCGGCGGTGGTGCCCAAGGTGATGGCGCAGGGCTGGGACAGGCTGCCGGAGGCCTCCGCCCGCCTGGCTGACCTGGTGCTGCCGCTGCTGGACGACCCCGCTGCGCTGGTCGCTGCCCTCGGCGCGGTGCCGCACACCCTCGTACACGGTGACTGGAAGGCCGCCAACCTGGGCAGCCACGTCGACGGGCGCACGGTTCTGCTGGACTTCGGGGAGGTTCCCGGGGAGGCGTCGCCGCTGGCAGACCTGTCCTGGTATCTGGCCCTCAACACCGACCTACTGCCCGAGACCAAGGACGAGACGATCTCCACCTACCGGCGCGCCCTGCAACGCCACGGGATCGAAACGACCGGCTGGTGGGACGCCGCTGTTGCCCTCGAGCTGCTCGCAACGATGGTTCAGTTCGGTTGGGAGAAGGCGCTCGGCGGCCCTGGTCCGGAACTGGTCTGGTGGGAGGCGCGGGCGGCGGAGGGCGCCGGGTGGCTGTGACGACCCCCTACGACGGCCTGGCGCCACGGTGGGACGCCGCAGCCGGAATGGTGTACCGGCCGCTGGCCCGCTCCCTGGTGGCAGCGTCACCAGTTGCGCTGGCGGGGCGCCTGGTTCTCGACGCCGGGAGCGGGACGGGTGCGGTGGCGCAGGCCGCAGCAGCTCGCGGCGCGCGGGTGGTGGCCGCTGACCGGTCTCGCGGGATGCTCAGCTACGGGAGTGGGCGAGGCTGGCCCGCCGTCGCCGCTGACGTGCTCGCGCTGCCGCTGCGCGACGGTCGATTCGACGCCGCTGTCGCCGGGTTCCTGCTTAACCACCTGCCGCCGGTCCCAGCCCTGGCCGAGCTTGCCCGAGTCGTGCGTCCCGGCGGAGTAGTGCTCGCCTCGACCTGGGCGGGGGGACGGCGCGACCCGGTGAAGGCGGCAGCCGATGCGGTCCTCTGCTCCTGGGGCTGGGTCCCACCCGCCTGGTACCAGGAGATGCAGAGGCAGCTGGAGCAGGTATCCGGGAATCCGGAACGACTCGCGGCGACTGCCCGGCAAGCGGGTCTCGTCTCGGTGCGCGCCTGGGTGCACCGCGAGGATCTCGGCCTGCTGCGTCCACACGCAGTCGTCGCCTACCGTCTGGCCCTGCCGCACATCGCGCCATGGGAGGGCAAGCTTGACGCGCCAGCAAGGGCCGAGCTCGTCCGTCAAGCCGTTGGCGCGGTCGGGCCGCACGTCCAGGAGTGGCGACCGTCGGTGATCATGCTCGCCGGGCGCGTCAGACGACAGTCCAGCCGAGAGGCCAGCCAACGTCAGGCCAGCCAACGACCGGCTTCGCGTTCCAGCGCGCTGACGTGACCGCCGGCGCGCGTGCGGAGTTTCCCGACCCGGCGCCGGGCCAAGTCCTCCCACCCGCGGATCCCGAACGTCCGAGCAATCTCGGCGGTGATCCACCAACTCTCCAGGCCGGCCAGCTCGTCGAGCCGGATCAGCAGCCCGTCCACCTCGGTGAGATCTACCGCAGCACCCAGGCGGTGCGCCGCCGTAGCCGCAACCAGCCGAGCCTGCGCCTGGTATCGGGCCGCGCCGAGGGAAGCGGCGTCGGCGGCCAGAGACTCGGCCCCGGTGA
>DASYMC010000192.1:0-5169 GCA_036009255.1 Pseudonocardiaceae bacterium | reverse complement strand
TCTTAGTCGGGATCACTGAGTCCACGGTTGATCCAATTCCGCATGGGTATCCGGCATCAGTGCGATGTGTCCGGAGACCTGCCTGGCCCGCCATTTATCAATTACATTAAATGCATGCTCACCAAAGCAGCAGCGGATTTTTACTCAGGCTGAAACTACCCGAAAGGTTGGCCTGATTCCAAATACCTGGCAATCTTATGTCATCGCTATGCTAGCGCAGATGGTTCAGACTGACCACCGGAGCACGATTCCTGGTAGCTCGCAAGACCAACAAGGAGTGTGACTGATGGCGAAACTGATCATCAATGACGGCGACGTAACCGTGTCCCTCAGCGTCGTGGAAAAGCTTGAGGCGCTGCACGGTGACGTGACTGTGCCACGCTCCGCGGTAGCGCGGGTTCGGATCGTGCCTGACGGCATGGTCGAGGTCCACGGTCTACGGGCACCCGGCACTGGCCTTCCTGGTGTGATCAAAGTCGGAACCTGGCGTAGCCGCGCGGGCAGGACGTTCGCGGTCTGCCATGGCCGCCGGCCCGCCATCGTGCTCGACCTCATCGGCGCACCGTACAACCGCCTCGTCGTAACACTCGATGATTCCGAACATGCAATGCGGTTACTCGCTTAACCGCGGCCTGTCACGTTCCCCCAGAGCACCATCGACCAGCACCTCGGCCGCGTGTCGGTGCTGCTAGTTGAAGAGCAGTTCCCAGCCCCTGCATACGGCTGCACCGCGTCGAGGCGCAGCCGTCAGACGGAGGAGGAGTCTGGCTGGGGGCGCCGGACGATGACGCAGAGCAGGACCGGTCTCTAGCAGCAAGCTGACGACAGCAGTGACGACAACGTAGACGACAACCTGGCACCACCAGCACCATCCCTGGCCGGGTCGCGGCGCAGATCGAGAGCCGGACAGAGGGCTTGCGCGCTTCTGGGAGTCAAGGGGTCGCAGGTTCAAATCCTGTCGTTCCGACGGTCGATCGAAGCCTGCTGTTCCTGACAATTACCTCAGGTCAGCGGGCTTTTCTCATCCCATGTGTGGCCGTGTTGTTGATCTAGGCTGCGAGGGTATGGGACCATTTGTGGACCATCTGTGGACACCGCGAGGTTTTCGAGGGGCTACTCGCGGGGGACACGGGGCGCTGTACCCCGAGACTTGGCGCTCGTCAATGGAGGACCTCGACGTCCTCGGCGGCGGTGCGGGCAAGCAGTCTGAACCAGCCGAACACCGAGACAGAGATCAGATACAGCAGTCGGAACGACACGGTCCGTGATCATGGCTTGATGCGGACGCCGAGGAAACTCCAGCTCACCGCCGGGCGATGAGTTATTGGCACGGTACAGGGGCAGTGCCTCGACCGCTTGGCCCTTGATCTGGGCGAGCCCGAAATGGGTGACGGTGTGGCACTGGGTGCACAGGCAGATCAGCCGCCGAAGCGCTTGCACCCCGGTCGGTGCGTCATGGATCCAGCGTTCGTGTGCTTCCAACGGCCGTCCGGCGGATGGGTCCGTGATTGCCTCATTCAGGTTGACAGGTTCCGTCCTCCTACCGACGCATCAGAGCAGGTCGATCTCCAGCGCTGCGTAGATGCGGCGTAGGCGGCCCGGATCGGCGCTCAGCGCGGGCCAGCCTCGTTGTCGGGCGACGTACACGACGTGCGCTGCGAGCGCGTGGAAGACGTCTGCCGCCAGGAGCAGCTGGTCGACCTGGTAGGCGGTGGCCGAGTCGATTTCGCCGAGTACCACGGAGGGGTGGCTGAGTAGATCCGCTGGCAGTGGGGCGGCATCGGGTCGTACGGCCCGCACCTCCTCCAACGCGAGCCTTGGCAGGTATAGCGCGATCCCCACTAGCCGCGCGGTGTCAACCACGCGAGCGCGGCAGGTCTCCGTCGTGCTAATGCGGCGGGGGCGGAGGCGTCGAGGATTTTCCCGCTGATCACGCCGCGGGATCAGCGGCGACGGGGTGGCGCCGCCGGATCTCCTCGTCGCCAGGCCACGGTTCACCACACTCGGCGTAGGCACGACGGTAGCCTTCTAAGCTGGGGGCGCCGAGCGGGCAACCAGCCGAGCCATGATGGCCTCGCCACGCTCATCGTCGGTGGCGTTGGGGCTCGGCAGCGCTGGCAGGCTGTCATCGACCTGGTGCTGGCGTGTCACGCGCGCAACGGTGGCGGGTGGGACAGACCGGCGAAAGGCCCGCCCGCGGCGGGGGGCGAAGGTGCGGCGTCGGCAGTTTCGCAGTCAGAGTGACTGCGAAACGATGCACTGTGGACAGATCGGCGGCAGTGCGCTCAGAGGCATGGGCTACGACTCCTCACCGAGGCTGTAAGAGTTCCAGCCTTATGTCGCTGACGCTCGTTGATTACCGGCGCTGCCGAACGGTGTGACCTGTTGACCGGGCAGCAGACCGCGCTAGTCGACAGTAGCCGGCCGGTACGGGAGGCTACGACGAAGGAGAAGCCCGTCATCCAGAGATGACGAGCCCCCTCTCCGGGGTTGTGCGCGCACTCAGGCGCCAGTACGGGCCCCGGTGCGTGCATTGTGCCGCTTAGCGGCGCGCCGCTCGTCCTCGCTCATGCCGCCCCATACACCGGCATCCTGCCCGGAGGCGAGTGCCCAGTTAAGGCACTCGGTACTGACCGGGCAGCGCCGACATGCGATCTTCGCCTCAGCGATCTGCAGCAGAGCGGGACCGCTTGTTCCCACGGGGAAAAACAGCTCCGGGTCCTCGTCTCGGCAGGCCGCGCGGTGACGCCAGTCCATGGTGCTCGCTCCTCGTTGAAAGCGCTGGTCACCGGGCGGCCCAGCGCTGTTCTCGTGTGTCATATTGGGCTTGTGAATATTCGCACGATCTCTACCGACGTCATCGCTAAGGACGCCTGGCTGCGGTGAATGACCAAGATGTGCGCTGAACGGCTGCTGAACGGCTGCTGTCGGGGCGGTACTTCTGTTGGCGGGGACGCCAGCTCAGCGGTGGGTGTCCTTGCGCGAATTGACAGAGCTCCCGAGGGTGACCGAACGAGCCTGCGGGACGACCTCGAAGTCATGGGCTAGATGCCCGTGATCTTGTTGGGTCTCAGTTTGGGTCTCAGTTCGCCCCGGTTCGGGGGCACGCCTGCGGTCGCTGTCGTTGCTCAACCGCACGTCAGGGCATTCTGAGGCGTATGTGAACGGCCGCGTGCATAACTTGAAAGCGTAAGAGTTCACGCTCTCCGCGGGTGCAGATGCCCGCGGCTATTGCTAGCGATGTCAGCGCTCACCGGATCTCATTGATCTTGCGGGAAGGTTGCTGAGTGCCCAGTGACTGGCATCGCCTTTGACTGTGGTCTCTTCTGTGATCATGAGAGTGCCTGTTTGCTGTTGTGGTGCGGTGGTGTTCAGGTCGATGAAGGTGCTGACTTAGGCGCCCCGGAAGGCGACCTCGGCGTTGAAGGTTGTCTCTTGGAAGGAGATGCCGCCTTCGAACTGGGCCTCTTGCAGGTCCACGCGGCCCAGGAACATCGCACTGGTGAACAGGGCCGGCTTACTCGCGTGCAGCTCGCTCAAGCGGGTGATGCCGTAGAACCGCGTCCGGCGCGCCGTCAGGCGGCCGATCCGCCTGCCCTCTAGCCGGAAATACTCCAAGCTTGCCCCGGTCAGGTCGAGGTGGTATGCCCTCCCGTCAGGGTTCTGGCCCCACGGGAGCAGATCCGTGATCAACCGTTGGGCGGTGAGCCGCACCTGGCGCTCCCGGTCGTCCTCCAATGAATCTGAAGAATCGTCAGTGATCACTTGGTCCGGATCATCCGCGCGCCTCGTGTAGCTGGGGTGCGTGAACGGTCGGCGGAGATAGGCGCCGAGCACGTCGAGCACGGTCTGCTTATAGCGAGGACTGGAGTCGGCGAGCCAGGCCAATGCGTGCAGTGCGCCGACCCGCACCTGATCGGCCTCGTTACCCAGGAGCTCCACTGAACGAGCGAAGCGCTCGTCGGCCGCCTTGTCGCTCTCCAGCTCGTGTCGCGCTTCATCTGTGCGTCGACGCCGGTCGTTGAGCCACAACGCGTACAGCGCGACGACCGCGCCACCGGCCAGGCCGCCAGTCTTGATCGCCTCGGCCTTGGACAACTTCGGCTCGACTAGCAGCAACGCCACGGTGGTCAGCACCGCCACCACGATCGCGGCGAGTAGACTTCCTATAAGCAGGATTCGACCTCGCATATCAGCTCCTCACCAAGCCGGTCACGACCGCGGTGACTGAAGCATCATCTCTCCCCTTACTGGATGGACGCGTGTGGTGCATAGGGTGTCGCGCGCTGGCGCCGGGACCGGCCGCGACCGTGCGTGGAACCCGCGAAGATGATGAAGGGTGACAACTTGACCGATCAATTCTTACGACGCACCCAACCTGACGATGGTCGGCAGGTCGCGCATCAGGGCGTCTTTCGCGCTGCTGGGCAAGAGGTCGGGGAGCGAGATCCGGCGGCCCGGTCCATCGCCCCCAGCGCCGCCGCGCAACCTTCCTGGGACATGTTCTCGCACGCTTCGGAGTACGACGTTGCGGAGCAACAGCGACCGGCCACTCAACACGACGAGGTGGCCATGCGGTCATTTCAGCTTCCCTTCGTCGCCGAAGCTGATGTCGTCGATGCAATCGATCAGCGGCGGGTCGGTGCCCCTCGATGAGGACGACTACCGGTAGGTTCCGGGCAGAATAGCTGTGGGACGCTGCCGATCTGACACGCCATCATCTACCCGAGCTGGTCCCCTTACTGGGGATGGACCGCAATCTATGGATCAGATCTCGGCAGACGGACTCACACTCTCTTTCGACTGGAACGGTTCAAATCCTGTCGTCCCGACCAATACGGAGCCCGCTGATGCTGGGCAAATGCCACGTCAGCGGGCTTTCTTCATGTCCGGAGTCGATCATTATAGGACGACGAGTGGGCCAACCCACTCGACGACACTCAGCCGATGACGTGGTTCCATAGCCGCAGCCATGCGGGTGCCCAGGGCCAGGTGCGTAGTAGGCGCAGGATCGGTTTTCGCCCGGTCGGGCCATTCGGGCGGGCACGGTGATGATTCGTCGTCGTAGGATCGTGCCGCGGGCGACGTGGTGAGGTTCGCCGGTGAGTGTCCCAGCTGTGCGGAGCAGGTGTGGGCGATTGCTGCGCACAGGACCCAGGCGGCGTTCCC
>DASYMC010000191.1:0-4165 GCA_036009255.1 Pseudonocardiaceae bacterium | reverse complement strand
CTTCCCCTGTCTTGATCCCGTCTTGGTTGAGGTGCAACTCAGACTTGATGCACAAGACGCTGGTATCACCGATTCGAGTGGGCAGGTAGCTGCCCAACCGCCGGGAGGTGGCCGCTGGCGCATGGGTCCGGATCTTGTCCTGGTAGTCGGTGAAATGGCGGGTGTACCGATGCATCGCTGCGGAGTTACCCCCGGTGTGAGCACCTGCGCCAGCCCCGCCAGCTCGTCGACCGTCCAGGTGATGACCACCACATCCGCCCGAGGTAGCGGGTCATCCGGGAGGGGTGCGGGATCCAGGAGCGCAGGCCGTGGCACGAGGCCGTCGGGGAAGTCGATGGGTGGCGCGGCCGCCCCCAGCAGTTGAGCTATCCGAGCTGGTGCCGGGATCAACTCGACTGGATCCAAACCACGGGACAACAGGTAGCGGGCGATTTCCTTACGCTCTGGATGAGCGAGTTCAGCCGTTGAGCTGGTCATGTTGGCACCCCTTTTTCTGCCCGACGACGACGAGGTATCAATGTGGCTAACGTGACCATTGATGATCACCCGGTGCACAGCCCCACCCTGAGCCATCACAGGACAAGAGTCGCGCGGCGGCGCACAGATACCCACTGCGCGGGAGTATGCAAAAAACACCCGATAAGCGGAGTCGGTACTGTGGCCGCGTGGGTGCCAGTTTAATGCCGACAATGCGGTGACGCGCCTGGTTCAATGTTGACGTGCACGAGACACCAGCGGACCTGGCCGCGCTGCAAGACCTTCTCGACCGCAGCTACGCGATCGCGGGACCGCACCTGCTCAGGATCATCACTCCGGAGCGGCGTCTGAGCGCGGCCCAGGTCGCCGACCGTCTGACTGGCATGCGCTTGCTGGCATTGGCGACCGTCACCGCCGATGGGCGCCCGATCGTCGGACCGGTTGACGGCATCTTTTTTCGCGGCGCTTTCCACTTCGGCTCGTCACCGGATTCAGTGCGCTTTCGCCACATCAGGAATCGACCGCAGGTCAGCGCGACCCACCTGCCTGGGGAGGATCTCGCGGTCACCGTCCACGGTCGAGCCGTTCCCATCGACATTCACAGCGACGCAGCAGCGGAGTTCCGGAAGACCCTGCTGAAGGTCTACGTTCCACGCTATGGACCCGAGTGGGAAGAGTTCCTTGATTCCGGCCCGGTCTATGCCCGCGTCGAGGCCGACCGGATGTTCACATTCCACATGCACCCGAGGAGCGACTGAGCTGATGGTGCGTCAAGCTGGGCCGCCACGCCCGCTGGACTAGGAGCGAGCCCACATAGGCTCCTGCGTGAGCACGCAAATCCTCCGCCCATGACGGTAACGCTCGCCGCTGGAGTCGATGTGCTCTCGCAGTGTTGGGTCTTCGCCACTCGTCCTGGAACGGGTCACTGTTGCAGCGCGGCGTCCAGCGCGGCGGTCAGGCGCTCGACGTCGCCGTCGGTGACGTGCATGGGGCGCGATACGCAGCGACTCACGCAACCCGCGACTGTCCAACCCGCCGGGAGGTGGCGTCCCGGCGGGTTCAGAACGGCGGCGGTTCCTTCGGGTCGATGGACTGGGCCGGAGATACGGGTTCAGCGATCGGTTCTGTTGGTGGGTCCATGTGTGACCGCTGGGGCTGGTCCAGGTCAAGGTGCCGTGCTTGTCGCGGTCCACCGACCAGCCGGGAGTGTGCTTGGTGCGGTGATGTCACGGGCAATAGGGATCGAGGTTGTCCTGGTTGGTGGGTCCAGTGACCGTGGCCGGGTTGTGCGGTTCGCGATGGTCTAGGTCACCGCGGTGAGCGGGACTCAAACAGGACGGGAAACCACAGACGGGAGCGCGGGTCACGACCAGGTCGCGCAGCGCAGCGGGCGGCCGGTACACGGTGGTGCCGTAGTCGGTGGGCGTCCCGGTGGCCGGATCGGTGAGGATGCGCCGCCAGGTGCCTTGCGCGGCGAGCTCGCGGGCTTGGTCGGCGGTGATGGTCCCGTAGCCGGCCAGCTCGCCGGGTTGCTCGTCGATCCCGAACAGGGTGCTAAACGGGACGGTGACCCGAACCTGGACCCGGATCCGCGACCGGTGACGCCGCACCCGACGGCGCTGCGACGGGGGCAGGGCCGCCTCGGCGGTAGCGGTGCCGGTACTGGTGTAGCCCGCCGACCCGCACACCAGGTCCACCAGCGCATCAGCGCGGCGGGCGTCCGCCGTGCGATCGTCACTGGCCCCGCCGGTGGCTCGGGCGTACTCATCAAGCACCCCGTAGACCCCGACTGCTTCCCCGGCGGGTAGGCACGCCGAGATCATCGCCATCCCATCGGGCAGCTCCCAGCACGACACCCCACGCTCCCGGCGAGCGGCCTGATGGCGTCGGCGTACCGCCGCCGGGTCGGCACGGTTCACTGCCCGACGCACTGCCCGGCGCAGCTGGCCCGGGGTCTGGGTAGTCGCCCGGCCCAACGCTCGGCCTTCCACGGCGGCAGCGTGCTCGGAGGACAGCTGTTCGGCCTGTTCGGCTATGATCCGCGCCTTGCACAGCGTGATCCGCCCGGCGGTCAAAGCGGCCATCGTGGCCGGAAACCGCTCGCTGAGGGTCAGCGCGTCATCCGGCCGCGAGGTTGCGGTCACCGGCGCTATGCGCAGCATCAACGAGATCTCCGCCGCGGCCGACTCCAGTCCGCCGATTTGAGCTATCTCCGGTGCTGCCGGTTGTCCCGCTGCCCCGATCGCGGCGCGTTGCTCGGCGTGGCGGACCGCGTCCTGCTCGGCACCGTGGGCAAAACGCGCCATCTCGCGCAGCTGGTTGGCCTGCGCCCAGGCCACCACCCGCTCCCAGGCGCCGATGCGCTCCAACCGCTCCCACTGCGAGCCCTCCCCGGACTCGCGCTCCAACATGTCGGCCAACATCCCGTCCGGCAGGTAAGCAGACCACTTCGGGCCCGGCCCGGGATCGAAGTCAGGCCGGTCCACCTCAGGCGGGGCGCACGATGCAGCATTGCCGAACATATGTTCGACACTACTGCATCCCGGCAGTAGCAGCAACTGTGCGTAACGGCTGGTCTCCGACGCCGGCTTCGACCCAGTCGCGAGCGCGCAGTTCAGTGCGTCGCCACAGGCTCGGGAGGGGATATCTTCGGCGACTGCCACAGGCCATCCCGCCAGCTCATGACCCGCTCACCGGCACGTTGCCCGGCCCGGTAGACCAGCGTCGCCGGGTCACGGCAGGTCCCGCAGTCCCCCGTGATCGAACGATGAGCGTCGAACAAACCGACCGTGGCGAAAGTCGAATGGCATGCAGGGCAGTGCGCTGTGTTGCTCCCCGTCCATAGGGCGCAACATCCCCCGCAGGAGTGCGGACCATGCAGTGCAGCGACACCGCGGCGGCTCGCTTTTGCCTGACCGCCGTTGGCAGATCTCCCGACGCCGCCAGCACCGGGTAACGCCCACGGTTCGAAATCCAGGGCTTGCTGGTCTACGTTCAACCCGACGCCTCCTCTGACAAATCTCAGAGCACTATCCGCGGGTGAACCGAGCAGGCGGGTCAGGCACGCCGATGCAGGGCCGCTAAGGGTGAGCGTTGCTGGTCGCTGAGTTCTGCCACATCAAGCTGGCTCAGGCGTGCGGGGTCGGCGAGAATGTTGATTTCGACGATCTTCCCGCGCGTAATCGTGAAGCCCATGACGGCTAGCGGCCGTCCCTCCGGAGCGGTGACGAGTCCCGCAGCGCCGTTCACGAGCGCTGGTTGTGCGAACCCGGCAAGCCGAGAGAACGTCAGCGCCTGCGCGGTCACGGCCGCCGCGGCGCGAACCACCTTCGATGTACCTGGCGCCACCCCGCTGGTGTCGGCTCGGAGCACGACGTCGGGGTCGAGCACCGCAAGCAACGCGTCGAAGTCGCCGCCGCGCGAGGCAGCAAGGAAGGCATCGACAAATTTTCGCTGGCGAGTGAGGTCGGTTTCAGTAGGCAATCGCCCGCAGGCAAGCGCGGTGTGACTCGAAACGCTCCGCCAGCACGTCGTGTTGGTCCACCGTTGCCTTCCTCCGTCGCCATCCCTCATAGCAGTGACGAACCAAACCCAGCTGAGGTGACAAGACTCCGACGACGAGCCGGCGCTCGCGGGCCTGATCCTCTCGATCACCATGGTCAGCCTCTGGAATCGCCGTAATGTGACC
>DASYMC010000190.1:0-16569 GCA_036009255.1 Pseudonocardiaceae bacterium | reverse complement strand
TATGAACCAACCGGATAACTCGACCGGGAAACCACCGAAATCCGCCGCCACGCGCTGAGCCCCCCGGCCGCACCCCACCCCCAGCACCAACACCGCAATCGACCTGCGCACCGCCCCGCAACCCGACGCCGACGCCCTCATCGACCTCGCGGCCCGCGCGCTGAGCGAGGGGCAACTCCCCACCGAGAGCGGGAAACACCCCCAGGACGTGCTCACCATCAACCCGCCCGTACTGCAAGGCCGAATCGGCACAGCCCAGCTGGCGCTGGGTAGCCCGATCAACGCCGATATCACCCGCCGACTCGCCCGCGACGCGAGCGTCATCCCAATAGTCCTGGGCTCGCGCGGTGAACCACTGGACGTGGGGCGCGCCAGCCGCACCGTGCCCACCGCGATCCGCCGCGCCGCCATCCTCCGCGATGCCGGATGCACGTATCCGGGATGCTCAGTACCGGCCTCCATCTGGTCCCCGATCGGATGCGAATCCGCCAGTAGCGGCAAACTCCTGCGCTCACATAGCCTGCATCGAGACGGGAACTGGTCATCACCGGTGCAGCACATCCTGATGTTCACCGGGTGCCATGAGTGTCACGCCCTCGCCCGATGTCCGAGTCGGGTCAGAGAGGTACCTACCCTGTACGGTTTCTCGGCTGGTGCGCCACCAGCCGTCGCTGACGTACGCGGACTCGGGCAGAGTGGGCGGAACGAATGCGCGACGACTGGGTCGGCAGTGGAATGCAGAACGGGTCGTGGATGAGCTCAGACGCAGCGTCAGCTGCGCCGCTGCGGGTGCTGCTTGTCGAGGACGACGAGGGCGACGCCGTGTTGGTGCGGGAGTTGCTGGCCGATACCGCAGCTGCGGTGGATCTGGTATGGGCACGGTCGCTGGGCGACGCCGAGCGACTGTGGTCTCCGAGTATGGACTGTGTGCTGCTGGATTTGCAGCTTCCCGACGCGAGTGGGCTGGACGGGTTGCGCCGGCTACTGAAGCGCGGTGCGGTCGCGGCAGTCGTGCTGACCGGCCTGGACGATCAGCAGCAGGGTGTGGCCGCGTTGGACGCCGGCGCGCAGGACTACCTGGTGAAGGGGCAGATCGACGGGCACAGCCTGGAACGGGTGATCCGCTATGCGGTGCAGCGGCACCGGGCCGAGGTGGTCGCCAGGGAGCTGTCGGAGGCGCTGTTGCTGGCCGCGGAGAACGTCCGGCTCAGTCGTGGACTCCTGCCGGCCCCCTTGATCACCGATTCAGCAGTGGGCTACGCCGCGCAGTACCGATCCGGTGGCGGTCGCATGCTGCTGGGCGGAGACTTCCACGACGTCGTGCAGACCAGCGACGGCGCGGTGTGGGCGGTGATCGGGGACGTCTGCGGGCACGGACCGGACGAGGCTGCGCTCGGGGTTTGCCTGCGCATCGCATGGCGGACCTTGGTGCTGGCCGGGCACCCGGAGCAGGAGATCCTTCCCATGCTGCAGCAGTTGTTGATCCACGAGCGGCACCGGCCGATGGTGTTCACCACGGCCTGCATGGTGCGGATCACCTCTGATCGCGGCCAGGTCAAGGTGTGGTCGGCCGGGCATCCGCTGCCACTGCTGCGCGATGGTGGCAAGGAATGGATGGAGCCCGTCGTACCACGCAAGCTGCCGTTGGGTGTTGTGCCGGACTGCGTCTGGTCACCTGCCAGTATCGAGCTCAGCTCACACTGGGAGCTACTGCTTTATACTGACGGGCTCATCGAGGGCCGGTCCGGATCCGGCGAGCGGAATCTGTGGGTGGAAGGGCTCCTCGACTTGATCCGAGAGCAGCGAGCGGTGTCCGGTCAGGACCCGCAGCAGCTGGTGGACGGGCTGGTTGAGACCGTCCGTCGGCTTGATCCCGAGCACACCGATGATGTAGCGGTGGTGTTGTTGACCCACCCATCACAGCCCGCGGACCGCGACGATGACTGACTCAACGTCTCGACGTCCACGCGGCGTTTGGAGCCGCTGGTCATTGCGGCGCTGGCTGGCCGTGATCGGGGCGATCTGTCTGAGTGCCGCTTTCGTGGCGATCGTGGCCGGTGGGCTGGCAATCGCTCACCTCAGTGCAGCCCGCTGGACGTTGGTCGACCGACTCGACCCGGCATTGCTCAATGCGCAGGCGCTGTCCGCGGCGCTGATCAATCAGGAAACCGGAATCCGCGGCTTTGCTGCCACCGGCAACAGGGACTTCCTGGCTCCCTACCGGCAGGGCCGTCAGCAGGAAGACTCCGCACTGGCCATCCTGCGCCGCCTCGGCGCCGCTGAACCACGCCCAGAGCTGACCACCGGCCTGGACGCGCTGCTGACGTCGGCGAACGCCTGGCAGACCGACTACGCGGAACCGACGATCGCCGCTGTGACCGCCTCCGGGCCGGCTGGCGGAAACGACGATCCCGCGCTGGGCAAGGTCCGGTTCGATGCCGTCCGAGCGGAGTTGGAGCACCAGCGGACTGGGCTCACCCAAGCTCGGGACAACGCTCGTGGCAACCTGGACTCCGCCGCAAATACCCTGCTCGTGGCCTCTCTGATCATCGGGGCGGGCTTACTGGTCCTGCTCAGCATGACCGGAATCTGGGTGCGTCGAACTATCACCACCCCCCTTGAGCGGCTCGGCGATGAGGTCCGCACCGTCGCCGCCGGCCAGTTCGAGCGTCAGGTCACTGGGCAGGGGCCCCGCGAACTCGTTCAGCTGGGCACTGACATTGAGAGCATGCGCCGCCAGATCCTGGCCGAACTGACCAAAGTGCAGGAACTCAACCAACGCCTGGACGCCCAGACCGCCGAGCTGCGGCGCTCTAATTCCGACCTCGAGCAGTTCGCCTACGTCGCCAGCCACGACCTGCAGGAGCCGCTGCGCAAAGTGTCGAGCTTCTGCGAGTTGCTGGCCAAACGCTACGGCGGCAAGCTCGACGATCGCGCCGACCAGTACATTCACTTCGCCGTGGACGGTGCTCGCCGGATGAGCGTGCTGATCAACGATCTACTCGCGTTCTCCCGGATTGGACGCACCGCAACCGGCAAGTGGTCGCAACTGGACTGCTCGACGTTGCTCGCCCAGGCGCTGCGCAATCTCGACGAGATCATCACCGAGACCGGCGCGACAATCACCCATGATCCACTACCGACCGTGGTCGGCGAGGCGTCCTTGCTCACCACGGTATTCCAAAACCTGGTTGGCAACGCGATCAAGTTTCGCGGCGAGCAATCGCCACAGATCCACGTCGCAGTCGCATCCGAGGGCAGCTTCTGGTCGTTTCGAGTGCAAGACAACGGGATCGGCATCGATCCGGCCTACGCGGAGAAGATCTTCGCCATCTTCCAGCGGCTGCACAGCAAGGAAACCTACCCCGGTACTGGCATCGGGCTGGCGCTGTGCCGGAAGATCATCGACTACCACCACGGACGGATCTGGCTCGACTCCGCGACCACGTCGGGATCTGCATTCTGTTTCACCCTGCCCGTCATCGCCGACCACACCGAGGAAACAACCGCCATGAATGAACCCGTGATGACACGACGGTCGAACCGTCAATTGACGACGACCAGTGATGACTGAACCGCGGCGTGAGGTGCACGTTCTGCTCGTCGAGGATGACCCGGGCGACGTGCTCATGACTCAGGAAGCCTTCGAACATCACAGGATCGGCAATCCGCTGCACGTCGTCTCCGACGGCGCCGCCGCGTTGCGGTTTCTGCGCCGCGAGGGCGAGCACACCGACGCGCCCCGACCCGGGCTGATCCTGCTCGACCTCAACCTGCCGCTGATGAACGGCCGCGAGGTGCTCGCCGAGATCAAGTCCGACGACCAGCTGCGCAGCATCCCCGTCGTCGTGCTCACTACCTCCCAGGCCGAGGAGGACATCGTGCGCAGCTACGATCTGCACGCCAACGCCTACGTCGCCAAACCCGTCGACTTCTCCCGATTCATGGAGATCATCCGTCAGATCGACGATTTCTTCGTCACCGTCGTCCGGCTTCCCCCCCGATAAGGAAGCAGCTCCACACGTCGTCACGGCAAGATCGGTTTCTGCTTGTCTGAGTTCACTCTCTGAGAGCGGGCGATCTCCCCGCGCCACATAATGATCGGCCCTGGACAAATTGATCAAAAATAAGCCTTGACAGTGGTGGATTTGCCTGCTTAGTATCGTTAGCCGTCAGTTTTGACCATCGAGTTCAGCTATTCTCGATGCATTGACGAAAGGACCGTCCATCATGGGTCTGGGTGCTTTAATCAGCGCTTTTCTCACTTCCGTGGGCACCGACATCTCGACTTTTCTCGGAGGCGTCGCCAGTCTTTTTTAGCACCACCGCCTGAAGTATCGGTGGATCGAGGACAGTTCCGGTGACGATCTCCGCCGGAGCGCGCGGACAGTCGGGTAGCTGTGCGGCGCGTCGAGCACGGCCGCGCTGTTTCGCACGCACATCGCGGCTCGATGATTCTAAGCTTCCCGGATGGCCCGGTACTTCAGTGTGCATCCGGTGGATCCGCAACGGCGTGCGATCGGTCAGGTGATCGAACTGGTGCGCGGCGGTGGGCTCATCGCCTACCCGACGGATTCCTGCTTCGCCTTGGGCTGCCAGCTCGGCAACGCCGGCGGCCTGCACCGGATCCGTGAGATCCGCGACCTCGACGACAAACACCACTTCACCCTGGTGTGCCGGGACTTCGCGCAGCTCGGACAGTTCGTCCACGTCAGCAACGCAGCGTTCCGGTTGATCAAGGCCTCGACCCCGGGGAGCTATACGTTCATCCTGCCGGCGACCAAGGAGGTCCCGCGCCGGCTGCTGCGCCCGAAGAAGAAGACCGTCGGGGTGCGGATCCCGCGGCACGCCGTTGCGCAGGCGCTGCTCACCGAGCTGGACGAGCCGCTGCTGTCCTCCACGCTGCTGCTCCCGGATGAACCCGAACCGCTGACCCAGGGCTGGGAGATCAAAGAGCGGCTGGATCACGCGGTCGACGCGGTCATCGACTCAGGCGACTGCGGCACCGAGCCGACGACCGTGATCGACTTCTGCGGATCCGAACCCGAGATCGTGCGCCGGGGCGCCGGCGACCCGTCCCGGTTCGAGTAGCAGTTCGAACGGGCCGGAGACTGAGAAAGTCGGCCAGTCCCTCTTGTGCACCTTGTCGCCGGCCGGACGGTGATCGTCGCTACCCTGTGCCCTCGCGTCCCGATAGTGCCGGAGGACTTTCATGCGCGCGTTGCCGGTCATGGCCCTGGGAGTCGTCCTGCTGACCGCCTCAGTGCCGGCGATCGCCGGGTGCGGTACCCGAGTCAGCGAGACCACTGCGGGAAACTCCTATACGGTCACTGAGCCGGTCACGTCTCTCAAGATCGATAATCCGGTGGGAAACACCCAGATCGAAGGCACCGACGCGGACACGATCTCGGTGACCGAACAGCTCCATTACACCGGCAACCCGCCACAGACCAGCTACCCGATCACCGGCGGCCAACTCGTCCTGAGCTACACCTGCCCGGGCGTCTTCGACGTCAACTCTTGCAGCGTGACCTATGTGGTCAAGGTGCCCCGACGACTCGCGATACAGATCGACGACAATGTCGGCAGCACCACGCTGACCGGGCTGGCCGGCCAGCTGACCCTCACCTCCAGCACCGGGAACATCAACGCGACCGGGCTCACCAGCGCCACAGTGACTGCTCATGCCAATGCTGGCACGATCAACCTGGGATTCGCCGCGCCACCGACGACCGTGGACGCGCAGGCCCAGGTCGGCTCGATCACAATACGACTCCCCGCAGGTACGGCCTACGCCGTCGACACCGGCAGCCAGGTCGGCGTCGCCGACGTGACGGTCCAGCGGGATCCCGCCTCCCCGCACCGCATCAGCGCCCACTCGCAGGTGGGTTCGGTGAGCATTTACAACGGCTGACCGCCACCGAAGTGCGTACGAGCACGAGCACTCCGGCTGACTCGACGATCAGCGTGGCGGCCACGAGCGGGGTCTGTAGAGACTCGTGCACGCCGAAGAGGCCCACGGTCAGGCTGAGGACCAACCCTGCCAGGGTTCCCGCGGTGAAGACGGCGGTGACCACGGCGGCAGCGCCGAGCAGGCGGCCCGGCGCGAGGAGCAACGCTGTGGCCAGCGCCACGGCGCCGATCGCATTGAGCAGAAACAAAATGCCGACCACCGGAACCTCGCGGTAGCCATCCAGCCACAGCTGGAGGTGGATCCACCCCATGGCGCCAGTCAAACCTGCTCCCAGTAGCCGAGCAATCAACACCGGCACGGTCCGGCTGCCTCGTCGCGTCGGTCGGTCAGCGGGCACTGTGGTCACGCAGCATCGACGGCACGGTGCGCAGCAGAATGGACAGGTCGCCGACCGTGCTGCGGGTGCGCACGTAGGCCACGTCCAGGTCCAGCATATCCAGGGTGCCAACCGTGGAGCGACCGTTGACCTGCCACAGTCCGGTGATCCCGGGGCGCACGGTGAACCGCGGCTGGAACTGCGAGGGGAACATTCGGGCTTCCCACTCCAAGCAGGGCCGAGGGCCCACCAGGGACATGTCGGCGAGCAGCACGTTGAGCAGCTGAGGCAGCTCGTCGAGGCTGGTCTTGCGCAGGAACCCCCCGATCCCGGTGACTCGGGGGTCGCCGTCGAGCTTGCAGCTGCCGTTGACCGAGGTGTCCTCGCCGCAGAGCTCAGCTGCGATCAGCTCGCGTAGCATCTCGTCCCCGACGCCGGTGCGCATGGTGCGGAACTTGTACATGGTAAAGGTCTGGCCGCGGTAGCCGATCCGCTGCTGCCGAAACAGCGCGGGACCCTCGCTGGTCAGTCGGATCAACAGGCCGATGATCATCATCGGTACCGCTAGCACGGTCAACGCAACGACCGCCACGGTCAAGTCGAGGGCGCGGCCGAGGGCTAACCCCCGGGTCGGTGTCGGCCTGGCGGACGAGATCGCGTGTGGGTTGCTTAGGTACTTTCTGGTCAACAAGTCATGCTCCCCCAGTCGCTTGCAACGTCGAGGAGAGCATCGACGGGGACCGGTGAAGAGTTACGTGAACAGGTGCCGTGCCGAACCATCGACTCTCGAGAGAATTTCGGAAACGGTTCACCGGCAAGAGACGATATGGGGCCTACCATCCCGCGGTGAGGATCACAACGTCGGACGGCTGGTCCGTCGGAGGGGGTCACAGCAGCCGGACACCGGCGGCGGGAGGTGCGGCGGTGATGCTGTCGAGGCTGCTTCGGGCGGGGTGGTTCTGGTCTATCGGGCTGGTCTTGGTTGTGCTCGCCGCTGGTTGTACCTCCGAGGGTCAGGGGCCGACAGGGGGTCAAGTGCCGTCCGGGGATCAAGGGCCGTCCGCGAGTCAAGGGCTCCCGGAAGATCACGGGCCTTCGGACGGTCAGGGACGCGGAGAGCACGACTTCGGCACGCTTCCCGTGGGCACCCACCTGCCCTCGGGTCAGGAGTGTGCCGCACGAGTCCAGCGCGACCAGCAGGAATCCCGGCCGGAGAACACCGCGGCCAACCAGTTCGTTCCTGACCAGGTGTCGATGCCGATCTGGAAGGACTTCACCGAGCGGGCCAACCAGCAGTTCGTGTCCCGCATCGACGGCAAATTCACCGGCACAACAGGTGAGATCCTCACCTGGGGTGCCTGCAAGTGGGGCCTGAACGCCGACGTCCTGAAGGCGGTGGCGGTCCAGGAAAGCGACTGGCGACAGAGCACCGTCTCCGACGAGTCGAACAACGCCGAAGACTGCGTCGGCGGCGCCACGCCACCTTGCCCGACCAGCTTCGGGATCATGCAGCTCAAGGACATCGCGCTGCCCGGCTCCTACCCGCTGTCGCAGCAAAGCACCGCGTTCAACGTCGACTATTACGGCGCGCGCATCCGTGCCTGCTATGAGGGCTGGGTCACCTATCTACATGACGACTATGGTCCCGGCGATCTCCGGGACTGTGTGGGCTGGCACTGGTCGGGCCACTGGAAAGACGCCGGCGCACAGCGCTACATCGGGCGGGTAGATCGCTACCTCGACAGCAAACCCTGGTTGAACTGGGCCAGCGAGCACCATTGAGGGACAACCACCCATTCGTGACCATGTCACGCCAGTCAAGTGGGTCTCGTATCTGCGCGATTACAAAGAGCGAACCGAAACAAGTTTCAAGGATCCAGCCGGGGGACATGTGCTCCTGACACTGGTCGGTCGGATCCGTCGGATTCCTCGTCGCTGGCACCCATCCACAGCCTGTACACACAACCTTGCGCCCTCTCCACAGCCTGTACACACCACGGTCATGCAGCGCCCGCCGGGCCGCCTCTATGGTGTCCGCCTTATGGGTCAGACGCCGATTTACGACCAGTTGCGCGGTGAGCGAATCAATGCCGATATCCCAGCCACGGCGGCTGTCCCGCAATCAGTCGATCACCCAGGCAAGCATCATCTGCTGGCCGTCGCACGGGGTGCGGCGGCGGTGTTTGGACCACGACGTCCAGGGACTGACCTCAACGAGAACCGGCACCACCACCTGGGGACATACCCGGCGGGTTATCCAGCAGTCCACGCGCGGCAAGCACCGGCACATGCCGCCAGCAGCTCACCGGCGCTTCCTGAAGCCAACCACGGCTCCGCAGGCCAGGACGCAGCGACAGGTAATCAGGGTGGGCACCGACCAGAGGGAGGTGGGCCGCGACGGGTACAGCACACCGAACTTCCACCCGCTACGCCGGCAGTTGCCCAGTTCCCCTGGTTCGATGTCGATTGACGCCGGTTACTCGTCCTCCGACCGATGATGACGCGGCTGGTGCTTCTCTCGGACGAGTGTGTCCGTAACACCGTCGGCCTCATCCAGTCAGAGTGAAGGCATGCAGGATCAATGAGGAGCGGCATGATGGCTGGGGACGTGCGGGCAGTGGTCTTCGACCTCGACGGCGTGCTGGTGGATTCAGAAGAGCTCTGGGACGTCGTCCGCCGCGGTGTCGCCGCCGAAGCGGGCCGGCCCTGGCCCCCCGGAGCGACCCGAGAGATGCAGGGCATGAGTACGGCGGAGTGGTCGGCGTACCTGACTGGCCCCGTGGGCGTACCCGTTGCACCGGAGGAGGTGGCGGCCACCGTCATCGACCGGATGGCCGCTCACTACGCCACGCGGCTACCGCTACTGCCCGGAGCGGTCGAGGTGATCGAGCGGCTGGGGCGCCGCTGGCCCCTGGGACTCGCGTCGTCCTCACCGCGGCGGCTGATCGACACGGTGTTGGCGTCAGCTGGGTTGGCGCAGCGGTTTCAGGTCAGCGTGTCCACGGAGCAGGTGAGCGCGGGAAAGCCCTCGCCTGCGGTGTATCAGACCGTGGTGCAGCAACTCGGGGTAGACCCTTTGCAAGCGATAGCGATCGAGGACTCCAGCAACGGCCTGCGCTCAGCCGCTACCGCCGGACTGGGTGTGCTCGCCGTGCCCAATGCGGCCTTTCCGCCATCTGAGGACGCGCTCGCGCTCGCCGACGTCATCGTGGATTCGCTCGATGCGATTACCGTGGAGCTGGTGGCGTCGATGGACCGCCGAGGCTAGAGCGTCGCGTCGATGATGAAACCGCGGCCAGACCGAGGAGCATCGCATGACAGCCGCCATGAGCGCCGAGACCGTCACCATCACCGGACACGGTGGTGATCAGATTGAGGCATACCTCGCCCGCCCGCTGGACAGCGACCGGCACGGAGGGGTGGTAGTCATCCATCACATGCCCGGCTACGACGTAGCGACCAAGGAGATCGTCCGCAGGTTCGCGGCGGAAGGATACCGAGCACTGTGTCCCAACCTGTACTCGAGGGACGCACCCGGGGCCGACCCGGACGACGCGGCGGCCACCGTGCGCGCCGCCGGGGGGGTGCCAGACGAGCGGCTGGTCGGCGACGTGGGGGGTGCCGCAGAACACCTCAAGAGTCTGGGCGGCGCCAACGGCAAGATTGGTGTGATCGGCTACTGCTCGGGCGGTCGGCATGCATTTCTGGCGGCCTGCTCGCTGCGGGTGGACGCCGCCGTGGATTGCTACGGCGCCTTCGTGGTGAACGACCCACCACCCGGCATGCCCAAGCATATGCAACCGCTCCTGCACCTCGCGCCGCAGCTGTCCTGCCCGTTGCTCGGCCTGTTCGGCGCCGATGACCAGCGCCCGTCCCCGGCCGAGACGGCCGTACTCGCCGCGGAACTGGACCGGTTGGGTAAGCAGTACGAGTTCCATACCTACGACGGCGCCGGGCACGCCTTCTTCGCCGTCGACCGGCCGTCCTACCGCCCGGAGGCCGCCGTGGACGGCTGGCGACGAATACTGGACTTCTTCCGCACACACCTGACGACCTGAGGCCGCATTGTCGGCATCCAGCTCCGTCCTCATTGGTCGGCCGCTTCAGGACAGTCCGCGACCCGCCGGAGCGACACGCGCATCAGTGGTTTCGGAACCGGTGCCACGGGGGTAGAGGCCACCCGGGCCAGCATCAGCGGCTTGAGGCTCGGGGCGGGAGCGATGGATGAATCTGAACTTGGCATTGCTGGCGCTGGTGTGGTTGGTGGCCCTGGCGGGGGTGCATTCCGTGCAACCGCAGCCGCTAGCGCGGTGTCGGACGCGGTCTGCGCGTCGCCGGGGGCAGCGCCGGGGCAGGGATGAGGCGGCTTCAACGGCTCTTGCGAGACAGTCCATGTCGTGACGGATTGCCTCGGCGAGCGCTACGGGTGGTCGCTGGAGGACGTGCGGTCCCTCGTCTTCTCGATGAGCGGCTCAGCCTTGTCCTTGAGCTTCTCGATGAGCGGCTCAGCCTTATCCTTCACCTTCTCGACGAGCAGATCAGCCTTCTCGTGGGCCTGCTCAGCAAGCGACTCACTCTTCTCCAGAACCTTGTCGACGAGCGGCTCGGCCTCCGCGAGGACATCGTCCATCCGGCCCTCAACCTTGTCTGCTGAAGTCATTGCAGTCGCTGCTCCCTTCGCTGCGGATCGAGATACTCAATCTCTGCACTCGGATAGGGGTTAGCGGGAGGTGATGAGCAGCTTAGTGCCCCGGGCCGCTTCGCGGAAGGATGGCGACTTACCCTTGTGTGCCGGCTCGGGGTGCAACTGCGCGCACCACCTAATACCGCACCGCCACGCCAAGGTGACGGTGCAGTATTAATCCCGCGACAAAGCGGGCAACTTGGATACTGTCCGCGGCGGCCTGTAGTCGTAGCAGGCGTCGGGTGGCCACGCCGAGGGCGAATCCCCACAGCGCGCCGGCGACCACGTCGCTGGGCCAGTGCGCCCTGGTCCGGAGCCGGGAATGGGCCACGGCCAGCGCCACCGGCGCCACCAACAACCCGACCACGGGACTTTCGCACGCTATCGCGGTGGTGAACGCCACCGCCGTGGCCGCATGAGCGGAGGGAAATGACGACGACGTCGGCTTATGCACCAGCGCCTGGTAGGCGGCTAGGTGAACAGCCGGGGGCCGCCGTCTGGGTAGCCACTTGCCGATCAGGTGGGAGGTGGCGCTGGCCATCGCGACCGCCACGACGCCATCCCTGGCAGCACGCCGGGTTGGGCCGGGGCGGGTGGCCAGCGTGGCAGCGATGCCCACCCACAACAGTCCACCGCGTGCGACCTCCGTCAACACCGTCACTGCGGACGCAGGTGCATCAGCGGGCAGGACCGCGCTCCGCACCACCGCATCGGCTTCCCGTCGGTTGAGGTGTTCTGCCAATCCGCCCAGGCATTCACGCATGACCGGCGACAATAGTGACACCCTCTCCTCGGCCCCCGGCGTGGTCGAGTAGAGCGAGATCGGCAGCCGGACCAAAACTGGTCAATCAGCACAAAGGTTTCGACAAGGCACGAAACGGAGCTCGTCTCTGATCGATGAGATCATCTGTGCGGGTGCTCGGCCGGCCGAGGCGCCGCAGCGCGACGTCGCTGACCGAAGGACACCACCGCCTGGCGGATTCAGGATATGGAGAATGCCATGAGTCTTGCGGAAGGCCAGGACAAGGGTCGAAAAATTTAATCAGGTCACGGCCAAGCTCAAGCAGACCGGCGAGAAAATCAAAGACACGTTCAAATAGGCCTATCTGGCTCAGGACGCTACCGCCGGAACCCGGGTGCCGGACGTTCCAGCCTGAGAAACCGTCCTGAGCCGGCCATACCGCATCACCTCAGGTCAAGGCTTCAGGACGGTGGCGTGTCGTCCACTCTCAGGTCCCACGATCGGGACTTGAATGGATCGTTTTCTGCGTGTCGTAACCGCGATGGGTGAGAAGGCTACGACATAGTCTTCACACGCGCCGGGCGCAGCCACGTCGCTGGTGCCCGAGGACACAGCGGCCAGCGTCAAGTCGATCAAGACGATTGAGGTGAGGATGCACCCATGACGACCTCGTCACTGAAGAACCGGCGGCGCCACGACATCGACCGTACCCGCGGGCAGTTCGACGGCGCTCTGGAGGAGTTAACCCACAGGATCAATGTGCCCGAGCGGGTCAGGGACAAGGTGCACGACGCCAAGGAAAACGTGCGAGTCAAGACTGAAGAGGTCAAGCAGCAGGCACAAGCCAAGACCGAAGAGGTCAAGCAACAGGCACAAGCCAAGACCGAAGAGGTCAAGCAGCAGGTATACGAGGGCGTCGAAGCGCTCCAGGCCAAAGCAGGCGGGGTGGCGGAGCAGGCTGATCGCCTAACCCGCAAGGTCCTGGCAGAACTTCCTCCGCCGCTGGCCGGACGCATCGAGCCCCTGATGGTCCCAGCGAGGCAACGGCCGCTGCTCACCGTGGCGGTCGCGGTAGCGGCGCTGTTGGTGCTGTTGGTGCTGCGACACGTGCTTCGCAGGAATAGATGAGCCGCAAGTAGCGCCGGCCAACTCGTGCTGATCATAACGTTGGTGAAGTAAAGCTGAGCTCGCCGAGCGCCGCCACGGTCCGGCTATGCGTCGACTCGTGCGGATCAGGCAGTCCGGCACGGTCCCGGCCGGTTTGAAGCGGCCGGGCTGGATCCAGGCCACGGCGTGGGTACTCGACGGCTGTGACGACGCCTCAGCCACCCTCACTGGACGGTTCCCACCGCCGCAACAGTCCCCCTTCGGCGCATCCGCGCTTGCACAGCTACGGGGCACGCGGTATGTCTCGCACTATCCGGTCGCAGGAGGACGACATGTCAGGTGTGCCCCCCGAGAATCTTGCCGAGACAGACCTGCTTCGTGAGTTGGAACATCTCCACACGACCCGCCACGGCACTTTCTTGCACGGCGCCCCTGATGCGCTGCGTGAACACAGCAGCCGCACCGCGCTACTCGAGGAGGAATACCTCCGGCGTCATCCCGAACGGGAAGTCGATCCGGCCCGTACCCGGGCCGGTGCCCGGGGCGAGGACGGGAGTGAGACCAGCCGCTCTTGACCCGCCCGTCGCGGACTTCCGGTGCCTTCCGGCACGCGCACGCGGTTGGAGAGAACGCGGCCTGGGTACTAGGTGTGGGTCCATAACCCATAACCCGCTTCGGAGGGCAGGCCGATGGCTACCGGTGAAACTGGTTTTGACGATGTGACGTACGACCTGGTGTCCGTGCAATACCACTCACTGAAAGCAGGTCACGACTACGGACAGTACGTTCGCGACGCTAAGAACGCAGGTCGTGAGGACATCGCTGGATTCTTCGAGCAGGTGATGAAGGAGGACTCAGAGCGGGCCGCGCAATGTCACAAGTTCCTCAAAGATCTGTCCGGTAGCGAGGAGTCCGGCCCGGCGGTCACCTGACGCCGAGGCGTGCCGTTCGCACCCGAACAAGGCGCCGGTTCGCTAAGCATCCGGCGCCGGCTCGGGGGCTCGGTCGGACGTGAGGAGTCCGTGCTGATGGACGGCCGGCAGGGATAGCGTCTTGTAGCCGACGTCGTCGAACAGGACGGTCAGCCGGCCCTGCTCAATCGACATGACGACGCCGTATCCCCACTCGACGTGCCGCACGGAGCTACCTTGCGGGAACTGGTCGTCGCCGGAGGACTGTTCCTCGGCTGTGCCGGCCTCGCAGGTATCGCAGTTTCCGCACGGGTGGGCCATCTGTTCGCCGAAGTAGCCGAGCAGATACTGCCGTCGGCAGCCGGTTGTCTCGGCGTAGCCGCGCATCATCTCAATCCGGGACTGGATCAGACGCTGGTGGCTCTCCGCCGCGTCGATCGCTCGCTCCACCGCCCGGCGAGCAGGGAGGTTGGGGTCGATGTACTGAAGGTGGCCATCCGAGGTGGTGCCAACTGCTCCCACTTGCTCCAGCAGGTTCAGCGCTGTGGTGCGCTTAGCCGCGGAAGCGTTCACCTGGCCCTTGAGCTGTGCCGGTCGAATCGGTTGGCCATGTTCTAGGAGTGCGTGCACCACTTCATCGAGAGCTTCCTCCGGAGCCTTGCTAGCGGTGAGGAACGTCTGCAGGCTCAGGTCCTCCGGGCGGTAGAACAGCGTGATCTCGGCGGGCTGATTGTCCCGGCCAGCGCGCCCGATCTGTTGGTAGTAGGAGTCCAATGACTCCGGCACTGATGCGTGCACGACGAACCGCACGTCGGGCTTGTCGATACCCATGCCGAACGCCGAGGTCGCCACCACCGCATCGAGCTCATCGGCCAGGAACCGCTCATGCGCCCGCTCCCGGTCGGCCGCCTTCATCCCAGCGTGATAGGCCGCACCCCGCACCCCGCACTGCGCAAGCTCATCGGCGTAAAACTCAGCATCCTTGCGGCTGGCGACATACACCAGCCCGCATCGGGTCGCGGGGTCCGCGGTCAGAGCGCGTGTCCGAGTAAGGACCGAGCGCCGCTTGTCGGGGTCGTCGGTGAACCGCTCCACGGCCAGGTGCAGATTCGGGCGGTCAAAGCTGGCGATCACTTCGCGGTGCTCGCGTAGGCCCAGCCGCTGCACGATGTCGCGGCGAACCGGCAGTGCCGCGGTGGCTGTCAGCGCGACCACCCTGGGATGACCGAGCCGCTCAATCACGAGGCCCAGGCGAAGGTAATCGGGCCGGAAGTCATGCCCCCAGGCCGAAACGCAATGCGCCTCGTCTACCACAAACAGCGACACGCCCAGGTCCGCCAGCGCGTCGACGACCTCATCTTTTGCCAGCTGCTCGGGCGAAAGGAACGCGTACTCCACCTGCCCTTGCCGGATCATGTCCCAGGCTTGTCTGCGTTCGCTACTGCGTTGCGCGGAGTTCACCGCCACTGCCTCCGGCGCCCTGGTGTCCGCGATGCCCTCCAGCTGGTCCTGCTGCAGCGCGATCAGCGGAGACACCACAAGGGTCGGGCCATCCAGCAACAGCGCTGGCACCTGGTAGATCGCGGACTTACCCGCCCCGGTAGGAAGCACGACCAGCACATCATGACCGGACATCACCTGCTCCATCGCCTGCAGCTGCTCATCGCGCAGCTGCGACCAGCCAAAGGTCCCGGCGGCCACCTCGCGGAGCTCATCACGCGTCGTACGTCGCACGATGATGGGCGATACCCCGAGTCGCAGCAGGGCAAACCGGCTGGACGGGCGATACGCGCGCGACCTGGCGCGCCGGATCCGGAGCAGAATATCCGGTCGGGAATCCGGAGAAGACCCTCGCAGTATTGTGGTGAGGAAGACCGGTGTAGCGGGGGTGAGTCCGGGTAGTCCACTGATATGACTGAGTATCGTCCGCTTGCTCTGGTGACTGGGGCCTCCAGTGGTATCGGCTTGGAGCTGGCCAAGCAATTCGTTGACCATGACTACGATCTGCTGATCAACTCTGAGGACCGTGCGCTCGACACCGTGGCGGTTCAGTTGGCCGGTTCCGGTGTGAGTGTTCAACCGATCCGGGCGGATCTGCGCACGGTAGAGGGAGTCGAGCGGTTGTGGGAACAGGTCGCTGCGACAGGCCGCCCGCTGGATGTGGCGGCGTTGAACGCCGGCGTCGGTGAAGGTGGTCCGTTCCTGGAGACTGACCTGTCGGCTGAACTAGAGATCATCGACGTCAATGTGCGGTCCACGGTGGTGCTGGCCAAGCGGGTGCTGCGTGCGATGGCAGCCCGCGACGAGGGCAAAGTGCTGATTACCTCCTCGATAGCCTCCACGATGCCGGGTTCCTTCCAGGCGGTTTACAACGCCTCGAAATCTTTCCTGCAGTCGTTTACCGAAGCGTTGCAGAACGAATTGAAGGACACTGGCATCACGATTACCGCGCTGATGCCGGGGCCGACGGAGACGAACTTCTTCCACCGCGCGCAGATGGATGACACCAAAGTCGGGCAGATGGATAAAGACGATCCAGCTGAGGTGGCGAGGCAAGGTTTCGAGGCGCTGATGGAGGGCAAGGAAACCATCACCGCCTCATCAATGAAGACTAAGGCTCAAGCGGCTGTGAATAAGGTGCTGCCGGATAAGGTCAAGGCCGCCGCGCACCGCCGGATGGCCGAACCCGGCTCCGGAGACGAGTAGCCCGCTCTCCGACTGCTGCCGTTTGCCCAACCCGCCCAGCGGAACAACTCCGTCGATCTGGAGTCACCGGATCAGTCACCGGATCATTCCTCGGTCGGCGGCGCGAATCGGGCCAGCGCCTCGACCGCG
>DASYMC010000189.1:0-16638 GCA_036009255.1 Pseudonocardiaceae bacterium | reverse complement strand
ATCCCGGTAGCGTGAGCCGGTGACCGATGGGCCTTATCGCTGCGTTGCCCGTGTCGCAACGGGCCTGTTTCGGGCGCTGGATCTACGGATTGACGTCGTGGGCGGGCAGCATGTCCCAGCTACAGGTGGCGGTGTGGTGGTGATCAACCACACCGGTTTCCTGGATTTCGCACTCGCCGGCCTGCCGTTTTGGCGTGAGCAGGGACGGTTCGTGCGTTTCATGGCCAAGCAGGAGGTGTTCACCCATCGAATGATGGGGCCGGCGATGCGGGCCATGCACCACATCCCCGTCGATCGTGCCGCGGGGGCGGCCTCGTTCCGTGCTGCAGTCGAGGCGTTGCGGGCGGGCGAGTTGGTGGGGATCTTCCCGGAGGCGACGATCAGCCGCAGCTTCTGCCTGAAGGAATTCAAGTCCGGCGCCACTCGGATGGCGCGGCTGGCGGGTGTCCCGCTGATCCCCGTGACGCTGTGGGGTAGCCAACGGGTGTGGACCAAGGATCGCAGACCCACGATTCGCGCCGCGCGCCATGTCCCGATCGGTATCACCATCGGGGCGCCCCTGCAGCCCGGGCGCGGCCCGGCGGCCGACGTCGAACTGGTGAAGGTGATGGACGGGTTGCTTGACGAAACTCGCGCACGCTATCCGGAAGCGCCGGGGGATGACCCCTGGTGGGTGCCGGCGCACCTGGGGGGCACCGCGCCGACGCCAGAACGGGCCGCCGAATTGGACGCGCGTGAGCAGCTGGAGCGCAGTCAGCGCTCGCACTGACTGGTCATGACCGCGCTGCGGCGCGGTCGAGGGCCGCAGCGCGCCGTTCCTCGAATCGGCTGGCCTGCCCGTCGAGCTGGGTGAGGAAATCGGCCAGCTCAGTGCGGGCCTTCTCACCTTCCGCGTCCAGGCCTTCCAGGTCGAACACTCCCCATTGCCGTAGCAACGGCCAGATCACCTCGTCGTGGTGGATGCGCAGATCGTAGATGCCGGCTCTGGCGATCTGCGCGGCCTTGCGGGCGAAGCCCGGAATGACGATGCCCGGCATGTTGAAGCCGGTTACCTCGTCGGTGATGGCACGCAGGGTGGGCCCGGGGGAGTGGCAGAGGGCGGCTTTGACCAGGTTGCGGTAGAAGACCATGTGCAGGTTCTCGTCGGTCGAGACTCTGGTCAATAGTCGTTCGGCGATGGGGTCTCCGGCGTGGCGGCCGGTGTTGCGATGCGAGATCCGGGTGGCGAGTTCCTGAAAGGCGACATAAGCAAGAACGCGCAGCAGCGGCGCCTCCTGGGTGTCGTAACCGGTCTGCATTACCTCCATCCGGGCCCGTTCCAGCTCCACCGGGTCGACCCCCCGCGTCACCAGCAGGTAGTCGCGGATGCAGTACGCGTGCCGGCCCTCCTCGGCGGTCCAGCGGTGCACCCACGTGCCCCATGCGCCCTCGCGTCCGAACGCGCGCTCAATCTCCCGGTGATAGCTCGGCAGGTTGTCTTCGGTGAGGAGGTTGACCTCCAGCGCGGTCCGGGCGATAGGCGAGAGCCGTGACTGGTCGGGATCCCAGGCTTCACCGCCGAGGTCGGCGTAGTCGCGGCCCAGACTCCACGGGACGTACTCGTGTGGCATCCACTCCTTGGCGGCGGCCAGGTGCCGGTCAAGGTTCTCGGTGACCACCGGCTCGAGGTCGTGCAGCAGCCGGACGGTGTCCGAGATCGTCGTCATCGAGGTCCTCAGAGGGTGGTCGGAATTAGGCCTGCCTACCCCACCGTAACGTGTGAGGTGCCTCGCAGGATCCCGTCGGTGCTGCCCCAGCAAACCATGGTCGTTCAGGTGCCGGTTGATAAGCCGGACTAGCTGATCGAGACCACCTAAATCGCCATCAAGCCGACTGGATAGGTGCGTTCCCGGTGACCGAGGGGCAGCGCTGTGGCCGCCGAGTTCGACACAGGGGTTGCGCGACCGCTGGAGCGTTGTAGCCCGCTGTCGGCGGTTACCGGGGCGGTCGGGCACCCTGGAGGGCGTGTCGCGCCCGGATCCCGCTGAGCCGCTGACGGCACTGCTCGGTGGCCGCCGGGCGGCCCTGGACGCCACCGCGCCCGCGGTCGCTTTCGTGCTGGGCTGGCTGATGTCGGCTCATTCGCTGGGCTGGAGTGCAGGCTCCGCGCTGGCCACCGGCGCGGCGGTGGCCACCCTGCGCTGGTACCGCGGCGACCGGCCGCTCGCCGCGTTGCTGGGCCTGCTCGGGGTTTCGGTGGCGGCACTGATCGCTCTGTATACCGGCCGTGCTGCCGACTTCTTCCTTGCACAATTGCTGTCCAACATCGTCAGCGCACTGGTGTGGACGCTGAGCGTGCTGATCCGCTGGCCGCTGCTCGGCGTGATCGTGGGTGGGGCGCTGGGTCAGCGCACCGCCTGGCGGCACGACCCGGCCCTGCTCCGGGCGTACTGCCTGGCGTCCTGGGTATGGGTGGGGCAGTACCTGATCCGTATCGCGGTATTCGCCCCACTGTGGGCAGTGGGGTCCGTGGTCGCGCTCGCCGTCGCTCGGGTCGTGCTGAGCTGGCCACTCGTAGCGGTCTGCATCGCGGTCAGTGGGGCGGTGCTCGTCCGGGTGCTGCCGGCCGACCATCCAGGCCTGCGTACAGTGCGGCGGTCCTGAGGTCGCACACCGGTTGCACACTACGAGTAGTGAGTCCAGTACCCACCGTATGAGTATCAAGTCTCCCCGATTGGTGCCTTCACCGGTGGGTAACTGTTCCGTAGCGTAGAGCTACCGTCGGGGACTGAAGGAAATTGGCCCTTGAACGAGAGGACTCGATTTCGTGCTCCCCGGAAGCCGCCCTCGCTCACTCCTTGCTGTTGTCTTGGGCCTCCTCCTCAGCGTGGGAATCGCGCTACCTGCCTCTGCCGCTGCGGGGCCGGTCACCAACACACGCCAGGTGGCGTTTCCGGACCTGCCGATGCTGCACGCTGTGATGGCGGTGCTGGATTCGCGGTCGCAGCGCATCCCGAACTCGGTAACCAGCTGGTACGTCGACCCGGCTACCAACTCGGTCGTGGTGTCGGCCACTGATGACGACGCCGCCAGAGCGTTCACCGCCGGTCAGCCAGGGGTTCGTATCCAGCACGTCGCCGCCCGCCCGGCCACGCTGGCAGACCTGCACGGCGGCGACACGATCACCACCAGCGAGGGTGGCCGCTGTTCAGTCGGTTTCAACGCCATCTCGGGCCACACCCGTTACCTCATCACGGCGGGGCATTGCACCAAGCTGGGTGGCACCTGGTCCGGGCCGGATGGCAAACCCATCGGCCCGGCGGCAAAGTCCTCGTTCCCAGGTCACGATTACGGTCTGGTCGAGGTTGCATCGTCGGGCTGGGAGCAAACCAACGAGATCGATACCGACAGTGGATACGTCTCCGTGGCGGGTATCGCTCCGGCACAGTTGGGAGACCGGGTATGCCTGTCCGGATCTACCAGTGGCTACCACTGCGGCACGGTGGAGGCCGTCAATGAGACCGTGAACTACGGCGATGGCAATGTCGTCAACGGGCTCACCAGAACCAGTGTCTGCGCCGAAGCCGGTGACTCCGGTGGCCCCTTCATGAGCGGCAACCAGGCGCAAGGCACGCTGTCCGGCGGGTCCGGCGGTTGCCTGCTCGGTGGCAAGTCCTACTTCCAGCCGATCCGAGAGGTACTGGCCACCTACGGGCTGACGCTCCTGACCGGCCGGGAAGGCAGGGACGAGCGCTAGCGCGAGGGGCGTAGGCGCTGCGCGAATACGGAGGCTGCCGACTGGGGGTCGGCAGCCTCGGTGATCGCCCGTACCACGACGACTCGGTCCGCACCGGCGCTCAGCACCTCCTCCAGCCGTTGCAGGTTCTCGATGCCCCCGATGGCGAACCACGGGCGGCTCGGCTCCGCTGCAGCGGTACTGCGGATGAGCTGTAGCCCAGCGGCGCGACGGCCCGGCTTGGTGGGGGTTGACCAGCAGGGCCCGGTGCAGAAGTAGTCCACCCCAGGCTCGATCGCAGCGCCGGCGGCTTGCCTGGGATCATGCGTGGAACGGCCGATCACCACCTCCTCGCCGAGTATCCGGCGAGCCCACCTCACCGGAAGATCGTCCTGGCCCAGGTGGAGCACCTGCGCGCCGGCGGCCAGCGCGACGTCGGCCCGGTCGTTCACCGCCAGCAGTGCACCGCGGCGAGAGCACGCATCGGCGAGGATCTCCAGGGCGACGAGCTCGGGGCGGCCCTCCAGGGTCTTGTCTCTCAGCTGGATGATGTCCACGCCGCCGGCTAACACTGCGTCGGCGAACCTGGCCAGGTCGCCTCGGTCAGTCCGGGCGTCGGTGCACAGGTACAGCCGCGCGTCGGCCAGCCGGGACCGGATCTGCTCGCCGTCCATGCCCTCGACGGTATCGAGGTACGGTGGGAGGTGGTCCGCACGGGAGCCCGGGCCGCACCGGGCTGAGAGGGGGTCATGGCGACCCCGACCGTCGAACCTGATCCGGGTCATGCCGGCGCAGGGAGCGTGATGAGCCATCGGGTAGATGGGCAACCGGGTAACGGTGTTGCCGTGGTCGGCGGTGGAGTCATCGGTTTGAGCTGCGCCTGGCGCGCGGCGTGCGCAGGGTTCGCGGTGACCGTCTACGATCCGGCGCCCGGATCGGGTGCCTCGCGCGTCGCCGGCGGAATGCTCGCTCCGGTCAGCGAGTCCGTTCCGGTGGAACCAGAGGTGTTTGCGCTGGGGGAGGCATCGCTGCAGCGCTGGCCGGATTTTGCCGCCGAACTGGCGGCCGCGGGGACCGACCCCCGATTGAGGACCGGAGGAACGCTGGTAGTGGCGCTGGATCCCGGCGACCGCGCTGAACTCGACAGGATCGCCGAGCAGCTGTCTCGGACAGGACGCCCCGTGGAGGTGCTCTCCGGCCGGGAGGTGCGTCGAGTCGAGCCATCGCTTGGCCCACAGGTGTGCCGGGCGCTGTCCGTTGCTGGGGACCTGTCGGTGGACAACCGCGCACTGCTCGGCTCGCTGCTGGTGGCGTGCCGCCGTGCAGGAGTGGCGTTTGAGAGTCGGCGTTGTACGCAGCTGCCGAGCGCGGATGTGGTGGTGCTGGCCGCAGGTGTGCACAGCGCTGCCCTGCACCCGGCGCTGGCTCGCGCGATCCGCCCGGTGAAGGGGGAGATCCTGCGGCTGCGGTGCCGGCCGGGCACGCTGGCGCCGCCGGCACGGTCGGTCCGGGCGATCGTGGGTGGGCGGGCTTGCTATCTGGTGCCGCGCGACGGCGGGCGGCTCGTGCTAGGGGCCACCCAACGGGAGGCTGGGTTCGACACTGACGTCACCGCCGGTGGGATCCGTGAGTTGCTCACCGACGGTGAGCGGGTGCTGCCCGCGATCGCCGAGTACACCGTGGAAGAGGCTGCCGCGGGTTTGCGCCCCGGCAGCCCGGACAACCTGCCGGTGATCGGCGAGCTGGAGCCCGGCCTGCTCGTTGCGACCGGTCACCATCGCCACGGGATCCTGCTGGCCCCACTGACGGCCGACGCGATACTCGCGCTCCTGCGCGGTGGGGATGTGCCGGGCGAAGCCAGACCGGCAACGCCGGCCCGGCTTCGCGCTGTGAGTGACGATGCGAGCTATGGCTCGCATCGTCACTCACCGGGCGCGCGGAGCGCGCCATGACCGTGACGGTGAATGGGAAACGGTGGGAGCTGCCCTGCGGCGCCACATTGGCCGACGTGCTCGAGCGACTCGGTGCACCGTCCAGCGGGGTCGCGGTGGCCGTGGATGGCGCGGTGGTTCCCCGGGCGTCCTGGCCTGGCATGGCACTGCGAGAGGGTGCATCGGTCGACGTGGTCACCGCGGTGCAAGGAGGCTGATTGAGATGGCAGACGATCAACTGGTGATCGCCGGGCGGGAGTTCGGCTCGAGGCTGATCTTGGGAACCGGGGGTGCCGATAATCTCGCTGTTCTGGAGCGGGCGCTGCTCGCCGCGCAGACCGAGCTCACCACGGTCGCGATCCGCCGGCTGGACACCGGCGCCCGAACTGGTGTCCTCGACGTGTTGCGGCGGCACGGGATCGAGCCACTGCCCAACACCGCAGGCTGCCGCAGCGCCGCAGAGGCGGTGCTCACTGCGCAGCTGGGTGCCGAGGCGCTGCAGACGTCCTGGGTCAAGCTTGAGGTCATCGCGGACGACCGCACCCTACTGCCCGATCCGATCGAGCTGCTCGACGCCGCCGAGCAGCTCGTCGAGGGTGGCTTCACGGTGCTGCCTTACACCAACGACGACCCAGTGGTGGCCCGCCGGCTCGTCGACGTGGGATGCGCAGCGGTGATGCCCCTGGGTGCACCGATCGGTACCGGACTGGGTATCCGCAACCCGCACAACATCGAGATGATCGTGGCGCAGGCCACCGTGCCGGTCATCCTCGACGCCGGGATCGGCACCGCCTCGGAGGCGGCCCAAGCGATGGAGCTGGGCTGCGACGCGGTGCTGCTGGCCACCGCGGTGACCCGAGCAGAGGACCCGCCCCGGATGGCCGAAGCGATGCGTCTGGCCGTGCAAGCGGGCCGCCACGCCCGGCTGGCCGGCCGGATCCCGCAACGCTTCTGGGCCCTGGCCTCCAGCCCCCACCGGGAATCTTGAACCCCGGGCCCCGCTCCTTCTCGGGACGAACCGGATCGGTGATGGTCGGAGGAAGACGAGATGGGCCTGAAATGGTGCTTGACGCGTCATGGTCAGGCCCGTTCACGAAGCTCGGCGACTTCCGTGCGCAGGGCCCGCACCTCCTCCAAGATGGTTGCCGCGGCGACGGCGTCGGACCGCTGATGCTCGGCGACGTCGGCCTTCACATCTCGTGCCACCTGCTCCTCCATCGCGCGTACCACCACGGCAATGAACAGGTTCAGCACGGCGAAGGTGGACACCAACAGGTAGACCACGAAGAAGATCCAGGCCAGCGGCTGGGCGACCATCGCTGCCCGCGCGACGTTCGCCCAGTCATCGGTGGTCATCACTTGGAACAGGGTGAACAGCGACGTGCCGAGATCGCCGAAGCGGTCCGGTACAGCATCGCCGAACAGTTGGGTGGCCATCACCGCGGCGATGTAGAGGAGCAGCCCGAGCAGCGCCGCGATGGACGCCATCCCGGGCACCGCGGTGAGCAGCGCCGCGACCACCCCGCGCATGCTCGGCACCAGCGCGACCAGCCGCAGCACCCGGAGGATCCGCAGTGCCCGCAACACCGAGAACGCCTCCGAAGCGGGGATCAACGCGATTCCGATGACCACGAAGTCGAACACGCTCCACGGATCACGGAAGAAGCGCCACCCATGGGCGGCAAGCCGCGTAAGCAGCTCCACTACGAAGATCGTCAGCGCAATGCGGTCCACCGCGTGCAGCAGCCAACCCGCCTGGGCGACTACCCGCTCCGACGTTTCCAGTCCCAGCGTGACCGCGTTGAGCACGATCACCGCGACGATGAACCGCTGGAAGCGGTCGCCGTCGACGACGTTGCGCAGCCGTTCCCGCCAGGCCATCGAGTTCCTCCACCGTCGGTGTCCGGACCCCGGGGACCCTAGGGGGTAGCACCCGACGTGCGGGACACCCGTTGTGCGTCGAGTTCGATGCGTGAGGCGGCGCCGGGGGTCTTGCGCTCGGGTAGTACCGTCCCGCCATCACAAACATGCCCCGCAGGCTGCGCCTCGCCGTCGCGACGGTCATCGCATGTGCGGCACTCGGCGTGGTCGGCTGCGCACGATCAGGCGTGAATCCGCCCAGCGCTCCGGAGGCCCTGGCGCAGCCGCTTGTCGCCGGTCCGTCGGTCAGCACCGACGTGACACCACCGCCGACGCCGGACGCGGCACCACCGTCAACCCGGTCATCGTCACCACCGGCGGGATGCCCGAATGCCTCGGAATGGAGTTGCGCCCAGCAGGAGCGGTTCGCCGCCGCCAGCGCCTACATCAGCCGCAATGTCAGCGGCAAGGGTTATCTGAGCGTGGTATTCACCGATCGGCAAACGGGCAGAGCCTGGCGATTCGGGCCGACGCAGCAGGCCGGGTGGACGGCCTCCACGATCAAGCTCGCGATCGCCACCGACCTGCTGCGCAGACAACGGGCCGGCCAGATCGCCCTGACCGTCGCGGACCGGCGGGACATGGCCGCCATGCTCCATTCCTCGGACAATGCGGCCTCCGACCGGCTGTGGGCGAAGTATGGCGGGGAGGACATGCTGGCCCGGTTCCGCAACCAGTACGGCATGACCGGCCTGCACTTCGTTCCCGGATTCACCGCCAAGACCTATTGGGGTTTCGTCAAGTGCACAAGCGATGACCTGGCCGCCCTGTCGAATTACCTGTTCACCCAGGTCAGCCCCGACGACCGCGCCTATCTGGTCAGCGCAATGCGCGGCGTCGCGCCCAACCAGCAGTGGGGCGTCTGGGCGGCCGGCTCCGCGCAACGACCGGGGAACAAGGACGGCTGGTCCTACGAGGCCGATCCCTACGGCAAGCACTGGGTGACGAACACCGTCGGCTTCGCCGGACCCGACGAGCGCTACCTCATCGCCGTCATGTACCAGCTCGATCCCCGTGGCACGTTGGCCGGCGGCGCGCACACCGTCAGCGACGTCGTCGCTCTGCTCTTCGGCGTCCCCATCCCTGCTCACATCACGGTGCCGGCCCCCGACGGTTAGGAGTGCGGAGATGCAGTTCGGAATCAATATCCGGGAACTGCCATCCCGAGAGAGCTTCACGCAGTTTGTGCGCCGCGCCGACGCGCTCGGCTATCACGTGCTCGCCGCTCCCGATCACCTCGGTGGCGTCGCCCCCTTCGCTGCGCTGAGCGGTGCTGCCCTGATCTGCGATCGGCTGCGGCTGCGCACGTATGTTCTGAACACCGGATTCTGGAACGCGGACTGAGCGCTGTCACGCCGACAACTCGCATGGACGAGGACTCCGGGGCACACGATCCGGCATGAATCGGCAGTCGTCGTATCTGGGACACCGCCTCAGCACTCTGGGACACCGGCATGTACGGACACGACGAGAGGAGTCTCATGACCCGCACCGACCGGCCCCCGTCCGGGACCGAGGTCAGGCCTGTGGGCATGCGCCTGACCAAGTTCCGCGACCCGCTCCGGATCCCGCCGGTGCTGCACCCGGGCCCGAGCCAGCAGCTCACAATCCGCATGCGTGCTGTGCACGCGCGATTGCACTCCGAGCTGCCGCCTACCTGGGTCTGGGCCTATGACGAGCAATTCCCGGGGCCGACCATCGAAGTCCACCGTGGCCAGCGCCTGCGGGTGGCCTGGGACAACGAGCTCACCGGTAGCTATCCGGTCACCGCAGTGGAGGTTCCCAACGGGGTGCCGGGCGCCACTCCGGGGCCGGGACGTGAGGGGGCAGAACCCCTGCCGACCGTCGCGGCCTTGCCGCCCTGGACGGTGGTGCACCTGCATGGCAGCCGCACCGGCGGCGGTAACGATGGCTGGCCGGAGAACGCTGTCCTGCCCGGCAACGCCCAGTTGTCGGAGTACCCGAACGACCAGCGGGCGACAGCGCTGTGGTACCACGACCACGCCATGGCGATCACCGCGCTGAACGTCATGACCGGGCTGGCCGGCATGTACCTGATCCGGGATGCCGAGGAGAGCGAGCTGCGGCTACCCCACGGCGACCACGAAGTGCCGCTGATCATCGCCGATCGCAACCTCGACACCGACGTGGGAGGCAACCTGACCGGCCGGCTGCTGCACAAGGTAGGCATCCTGTCCACCCAGCCGGAGAAGGTGACACTGCCCTTCCTGGGGCCGTTCACATTAGTCAACGGGGTGATCTGGCCGCATTTCGACGTCGAGGCCCGCTGGTACCGCTTCCGGTTGCTCAACGCCTCCAATTCGCGGTTCTACACGCTGGCGCTGCATGACGAGAAGGGTGTCACCGTTGCCGGCGCGCTGCGCCAGATCGGCACCGATGGCGGCCTGCTCCCTGCGCCGCTGGCACTGGACGAGATCACCCTTGCGCCAGCGGAGCGCGCCGACGTGCTGGTCGATTTCAGCGCCTTCCAGGGCCGGTCACTGACCCTGGCGAACACGCTGAGCCCGCCGCTGGATCCGGGTACCGGCACGCCGAACCCGGATCTCCTCCAGTTCCGGGTCAGCACTCGCTCCGTGCACGAGGACTTCAGGTTGCCGGCCAAGCTCTCCACGTCGTTCGTGCGGTTGACCCACGACACGGTGCCCGAACACATGCACCGGTGGTTGGTGCTCACCCTGCCCGCCGGGCGGCACCCGGAGATGTGGGAGATGGTGGAGATCGATCAGCCGCCGGCGAAGTCGCCCACAGACGGCATCGTCCAGGTCACCATGTCCAGCGGCGCGGTGAAGACGCTGCAGCGGGTCAGCCGGGACTTCAAGGATGCTCCGAACTTCTATGTGGACTACAACGGCTGGGAGCAGTGGTCCATCCTCAACGCCAGCCCGGTGACCCACCCAATCCACATCCACCTCATCCAGTTCCAAGCCCTCAGCCGGGACGCCTATGACATCACCGGTTTCGATCCCGCCAAAGGCGGCACCAGCACACCGCTCGTCCCGAAGGGTTCGTTGCCCGTGGATCCCAACGAGCAAGGTTGGAAAGACGTGATAAGAGTCGGTGGTGGCCAACTGGTCCGGGTCGCCGGGCAGTTCGGTGGGGCGAATGGGCGCTATGTCTATCACTGCCACATCCTCGAACACGAGGACGAGGGCATGATGCGAACCTTCGTCGTCATGCCCAAGCAGGTCATGGCCATTGACCCGCACATCACCGACGGCCACCATCCCCTGCACCCGGCCTGAACAACCGGGCCTAAGGTGTTTGAAGTCGCTCGCGCTGCCGCTCAGGACAGGCAACTCTGCGCCAGGAAGAACCGGACCATTTCGGCGGACGCGTCGGGACCCATCGGATCGGTATAGGAGCCGACCGGGCTGCCCCCGAACCACGCGTGCCCGCCGCCATGCACCGTCCAGGACTCAGCGAGGACCGCGCCGTCGATATCGGTGTGCACAGTCCGGGTGCAGGTGTGGCCGGTCCGCTCGTCGAGGTGGCTAGTGTCCGACACCGAGGTGTTGGTCGTGGCCAGCCTGGCGGCAACGAGCTTCTCGGCGTTCACCGGAGCCACGATCGCGTCGCGGTCGCCGTGGAACACGATCAACGGCACTCGGCTGCCCGGCGCCGGTGAGCCGCCCGTCCGCATGGCCGCGAATGCTGACACGACATCGTGCGCCGCCCCGTAGGCGATCCCGGAGTGCACCCCAACCCCGGCGTACAGCTCGGGGTAGGTCGCGGCCATCACCGCCGCCATTGCGCCGCCGGCGGAGAGCCCGGCGACGTATACCTGGGCGCGGTTGATCGCGTGGTCTGTCATGATTTGGCGAGTGATGCCCGCGATGATCGCCGGCTCGCCGGCGCCGGCCTGCTGGTCGGCGGGGGAGAACCAATTCCAGTAGCCGCCGCTGTTGGCCGCGACGGACTGTTGCGGGTAGGCGACGATGAACGTGTGCTGCTCGGCGAGGTCGTTCATCCGGGTGCCGGCGGCGAAGTCTGTGGCGTCCTGCTTGCCGCCGTGCAGCATGACGACCAGGGGCACCGGCGCACCGGTGTAGCCGGTAGGGATGTAGAGGTCGTAGCTCCGGGTCCCAGCCGCCTCGGTGTGGTGCAGGTGACGGATCTCGCCGCCTGGTGCGGCAGCCGCCGTGCCCGCCGCGGGACGCACGGTCCCACGGTTGGCCGTCGGCAAGGCGGGAGATGCGGCGCCAAGTGTGCGCTGCAGGACCGCAAACGCCTCCGCCAGCTGCCCTGCGCGGGTAAGTCTCAGTGCTTCGGACATGCCAGCGGTGCGGTGGTCGTCCATGGGGAGCCCCTTCGAGGATATGTCGCTGGCTCACTACCAGCTGCACACCATCCTATCACCATCTCACCGGATGGTGCAGTCTGTGAGACGGAGCACCTTCAGCGAAGGTGCTGGGATGGGCGCCGGCGTAGGACAGCCGCAGAAATGGTGCGGGCGCTTCGGCGGGAACCAGTGCCGCCCCGCGATAACGAGCACATCGGACCGTAGCGCCTGCTCGGCGAGCACCACGTCGTCGATCTGCGTGGGCAGCGAGACCCAGAGGTGAAACCCGCCGGTGGGCATGGACGGCACGGACTGCGGGCCGGACGAGTACCGCCTCGCCCGGTGCGGCGAGTGCCCGGAAGGTGGTGGAGAGTGCTGCTCGACCACCGGAGCAGTCGCGCTGCGCGAGGTTCTTCGCCTGATATCACGGCCTCGCGCTGGGTGGGTGGCTCGCGTTGGCCGTCCTGGCTTGTGTCGCGGCGACCCAACGATCCCGGATCCACCGCGGCTCTCCACGGCTGGGCAGTGATCACGCTTTCGGTGCCTCAGACGACCCGACGTGTCGCTCTACGCAGCCAAACCGTGATCTTCGCGCCCGGCCAGGGCGTATCGTCGAGTCGGTGCGGCGCACCGGGATGACCGTGCCAGAGGCGACGTCCCGACGATCCCGGTTCGGAGACGGTGAATGAGCCACGCTGACGGTTTCGACGCGGTCGTCGTCGGTTCGGGTCCCAACGGACTGGTCGCCGCGGCGACGCTGGCCGAGGCGGGACGGCGGACGCTGCTGGTCGAGGCGGCTGACACGGTCGGCGGGGGGTTGCGCACCGAGGAGCTCACCCTGCCCGGGTACCGCCACGACGTCTGCGCGGCCGTGCTCCCGCTGGCGCTTGCCTCGCCGGCGTTTCGGCGGCTTCAGCTGGAAGACGACGGGGTTCGCTGGGCCCACCCGCCGGTGGCCGCCGCCCACCCACTCGACGACGGCGACGCCGTGCTGATGCACCGTGACCTCGACGCCACCGCGGCCGGGCTGGGTGCGGACGGGTGGCGCTGGCGAGCCACGATCGGCGCTACCGCCAAGGCCGGCGACCCGCTGGTGGACTCGTTGCTCGCGCCGCTGGACCTGCCGCCCAGGGCTCCGCTGGCGTTGGCTCGCTACGGCGCGCTGGGCGCCTGGCCGGCGACCTGGGTGGCCCGGGCCGCGTTCGGTGGCGCGCGAGCCCGGGCGGCTTTCGCCGGCATGGCAGCGCATTCCGCTCTCGACTTGAACGCGCCCATCACCGGCGGCTACGGGCTGCTGCTCGCGGGGCTGGCGCACCACGTCGGCTGGCCGGTCGTCGCCGGCGGATCGCAGGTCCTGGCCGACGCGCTGGTCGCCCGGTTACGCCGGCACGGCGGTGAGGTGGCGACCGGGACCGTGGTGCGGGATCTCGCTGAGCTGCCGCCGGCCAGATCGATCCTGCTCAATCTCACCCCACGCCAGGTCCTCGGCATCGCCGGAGATCGGCTGCCGCATCATTACCGCCGCTGCCTGGAGCGGTTCCGGTACGGGCCGGGGGTGTTCAAGCTCGACTGGGCGCTGGATGGCCCGCTGCCCTGGCGGGATCCCGCAGTGGGTGCGGCCGCGACCGTGCACCTCGGCGGCACGCTCGAGGAAATCGCAGCCGGCGAGCACGACGTCGCCCGCGGCCGGCATCCAACCCGCCCGTTCGTGCTGCTCGTGCAGGCCTGCGTCGCCGACCCCAGCAGGGCGCCCGCAGGCGCGCACACCCTCTGGGCGTACTGCCACGTGCCGAACGGTTCCGACGTCGACATGACCACAGCGATCGAAGCCCAGATCGAACGGTTCGCGCCCGGCTTCCGCGACCGGGTGCTGGCGCGGCAGACGATGGGACCTGCGGCGCTGGAGGCGCACAATGCCAACGAGGTCGGCGGCGACATCGGCGGTGGTGCGGCCAACCTGCGCCAGTTCCTCGCCCGGCCGGTGCTGTCCCTGCGGCCGTGGCAGACTCCCCTGCCCGGCGTGTACCTCTGCTCTGCCAGCACCCCACCGGGCGCCGGCGTGCACGGCATGGGTGGCTGGCAAGCAGCCCGCCTCGCGCTGGCGCGCCACGGCGATCCCGTTCGATCAGGCCGGCAGTGACTTGTCCGCGACCACCTCACGTTTCCGGCTGCGCCGTGCATTGGTTCCATTTGGCGGCCTACGGCGCCCGGTGATGTGCAATAGGTTCCACTTAGCGGCTACAGATGCCTCAGGGCGGCTTGAGGCGCCAGAACGGGGAGACGGGGCCTATCCCGGCGCCAAGGGGGTAGGCGTGGGCTACCGCTTGTTCGATGTAGTGCTTGCCGTACCCGACCGCCTCAGGGATCGCGGCGCCGCGAGCCAGCGCGGAGGTGATCGCTGCGGCCAGGGTGTCGCCGCTGCCGTGGGTGTGGGCAGTGGCCTGCCTAGGACCGATGAACGCGGTGAATTGACTGCCGTTGTAGAGCAGATCCAGGCATTCGGGGTCGTCGTGCAGGTGCCCGCCTTTGACCAACACCCACTGCGACCCCAGCGCGTGTAACGCGCAGGCAGCCTCGTGTTGCTCGGTCCGGGACCGGACGTCGATGCCGACCAGTAGCCGCACCTCGTCCAGGTTCGGAGTCACCAGGGTGGCGCGGGGGAGCAATTTCGTGCGCAACGTGGCCAGCGCATCGTCAGTCAACAACGGGTCGCCGTGCATGGAGGCGGCCACCGGATCGACCACCAACGGTACTGACGCACCGATGCCGACCTCGTCGCACACCTCGGCCACCGCAGACATGATCGGCGCGCTGGCCAGCATGCCGGTCTTGGCAGCGGCCACCCCGATGTCAGTTGCCACTGCCCGGATCTGATCGGCCAAAGTCGACGGTGGTATTTCCACGATACCGGTCACACCCAGCGAGTTCTGCACTGTCACCGCGGTGACAGCGACGCACCCGTGCACGCCACAGGCAGTGAACGTGCGCAGGTCCGCCTGCAGGCCGGCCCCACCCCCGGAATCCGATCCTGCGATGGTCAGCGCGACCTGGGGGCCGGAAAAGGGCACTACGGCTATGTCCCCGCTACGGGCAGATAAACCGCCCCACCGGCTGCGGTGAACTCGTCGGATTTCTCCTTCATCCCGGTCTCGATGGCCTCCACAGTAGACAGACCATGCTCAGCCGCGTAGGCCCGGACGTCGGCGGAGATGCGCATCGAGCAGAACTTGGGCCCGCACATCGAGCAGAAATGCGCGGTCTTCGCCGGTTCCGCGGGCAGTGTCTCGTCGTGGTAGGACCGCGCGGTGTCCGGGTCCAGTGCCAGCGCGAACTGGTCGTGCCAGCGAAACTCGAACCGGGCGGTCGACAGCGCGTCGTCCCAGGCCTGGGCGCCCGGATGGCCCTTGGCCAGGTCGGCGCTGTGCGCTGCGATCTTGTAAGTGATCACGCCGGTCTTGACGTCATCACGGTCGGGCAGGCCGAGGTGCTCCTTGGGTGTGACGTAGCAGAGCATCGCGGTGCCCGCCTGCGCGATCATTGCCGCGCCGATCGCCGAGGTGATGTGGTCATAGGCCGGCGCAATGTCCGTCGCCAGTGGGCCCAGGGTGTAAAACGGTGCCTCGTCGCACCACTCCTCTTCCAGGCGCACGTTCTCGATGATCTTGTGCATCGGCACGTGTCCGGGACCCTCGATCATCACCTGCACGTCGTGGCGCCGCGCGATCTGGGTCAGCTCTCCCAGGGTCTTCAGCTCGGCCAGCTGCGCCTCGTCGTTAGCGTCGGCGATGGAGCCGGGGCGCAGGCCGTCGCCCAGCGAGAACGTGACGTCGTAGCGGCGCAGAATCTCGCACAGCTCGGCGAAGTTCTCGTAGAGGAACGACTCGCGGTGGTGCGCCAGGCACCAGGCGGCCATGATCGACCCGCCGCGGGAGACGATGCCGGTCACCCGGCGGATGGTCAGTGGCACGAACCGCAGCAGCACACCGGCGTGCACAGTCATGTAGTCCACACCTTGCTCGCACTGCTCGATCACGGTGTCGCGATAGACCTCCCAGGAAAGCGCCGCTGGGTCGCCGTTGACCTTCTCCATCGCCTGGTAGATCGGCACCGTGCCGACGGGGACGGGGGAGTTGCGCAGCAGCCATTCGCGGGTCTCGTGGATCCGCTTGCCGGTGGACAGATCCATGATCGTGTCGGCGCCCCATCGGGTGGCCCACACCATCTTGTCCACCTCTTCCTCGATGGAGGAGGTGACGGCCGAGTTACCGATGTTGGCGTTGATCTTCACCAGGAACTTCTTGCCGATGATCATCGGTTCGGATTCGGGGTGGCGGTGGTTGGCCGGGATCACCGCGCGGCCGCGGGCCACCTCGTCGCGCACCAGCGACACCTCCACGCCCTCGCGGGCCGCAATGAACTCCATCTCGCGGGTGACGATGCCGGCCCGGGCCCAGGCCAGTTGGGTGGCCGCGCCGCCCACCGGCTCGCGCGCCCCGATCCATCCCTCGCGCAATCTGGGAAGTCCACTGTGGACGTCAATGGTCACCTCGGAGTCCGTGTAGGGGCCCGAGGTGTCGTAGAGGTCGAAGTGCTCCCCATTGGTCAGGTCCACCCGGCGGGCCGGAACCCGCAGCCCGTCACCCACCTCGCGATAGACCTTGCGCGATCCGGTGATCGGACCGGTGGTCACGGTGGGCTCGATGGTGCGATCACGCAGCGTTGTCATGACATCAGCCTCCCTACGCCGGCATTACCCGAACAGGTTCTGCGGT
>DASYMC010000188.1:0-2726 GCA_036009255.1 Pseudonocardiaceae bacterium | reverse complement strand
CCATGTTCGATGGCCCGTTCACGGGCTGGCTTTTCCCGAGAGATGTGTAGGTCCGCGTCTGTTGCCGACCGCCTCCGCACGTAAAGGTTATTCAGTTACGGAACGTGGTCGAATTTAGGTTCAATGTGTAGGTCCTGACCTCCTGAGACCTTTGCGATGGCCGCTAAGAACACGTGTTCTTGGCGGCCATGCGCTTTTTGCCACCGGTTGCCAGGTCGAAATGATGCCGCCCGCATTTTGCTTCATAACGAACGAGTGACCAAACTCGTGATGCAATCAAAGTCGGTCAAAGACTTAAGGCACCGTTCTTGCCTGGCGTTGGATCCGCTCTACGGGCGCGCCCGCAGAGGACGACTCAACGTCACACAGCCCGGCGAAGCCCGTAGCCGTAATTCCCTTAGAACAGCGGCCAGGGCACCGCCGACATCTCACCGCTCGGAGCCGGAAACCGCCCTGCCAAGCGCAACCGGGCGCAGCGCGCGGCGAGCGATGCGATTTCTTCGGCGCTGAGCAAGTCCGCCAGGTCTCGGCCCAGACCACCGTGCAGTCCTTCGCTGACACGATCTATGCCGTCGCGTTCCTCGGCGTTCAGAGCGTCTCCCAGCCATCCCCACAGGACCGTGCGCAGCTTGTGGTCACGGTGAAAGGTGAGCCCATGGTCCACGCCGTGCCGGTGTCCGTCCGACATGGCAAGAATGTGGTCGCCTTTGCGGTCGGCGTTGTTGACGACCATGTCGAACACCGCCATGCGTCTGAGCGCTGGCGAGTCTTCGTGAACGAGGGCGACCATCCGTCCGTTTTCATCTCGTCCCTCGAGAACGTGTTTCCAGCCAGTCTCCGGCACGTGGTCCGTCGCGACCAGGTTGACGGCGCTTTGGGCGGGGTCTTGCTCCTGCCAGAGCTGCACCATTCCTTCGCCCATCGGACCATCGCGCAGCCAGGTGTGCGGCACGACGTCCCAGCCGAAGGCCTGCGAGACCAGGTAGGCGGCCACCTCCCGGTGAGCCAGGGTGCCGTGGGGAAAATCCCACAGCGGACTTTCGCCCGCTATCGGCTTATAGACGACCGCCACGTCGCCGATGCTGCCCAGAAATGTAGCGTTTGAAGCCGTCGTGATGCGGCCGGTGAGCGTCAGCTCGGCGGTCACTAGGTCCGTCGCTGGCATCAGACCTCGGGAAGGGTGCAGATGTGCCCGTCGGCGTCTATGGGGTAACCGCAGAGCGAGCACGTCGGACGCCCGGCGCCCACGATCTCACGGGTGCGCTTGGCGAATGCGCGGGCGGTGCCGACCGGCATTCGCACCAGCAGCATTTCGGGCTCCGTAGCGCCGTCCTCATCAAGCGATTCGTCGTTGTCATCAGCATCGACATCGGTGATGGGGTAGGCCTCTATTACGACCTGGGCCGTGGTTGGGTCCCAGCCTAAGCTCATGGCGCCGGTGCGAAACTGCTCCTGAACGGCCTCGAGCTGGTCATTGTCGACAAGTTCAATGGGAGTACTCGCGGGAACGCTGAAGGGGTTGCCCTCGACGGTGATGAGCTGGTCGAGAATTTCGTCGATCTTCTCCGCGAGCAGAGCCGACTGCTGCTTCTCCAGGACAATACTCACGATCTGCGTCCCTGCGCGCACCTGCAGGTAGAACGTGCGCGCCCCCGGAAGGCCAATGGTGCCAACGACGACCCGATCAGGCCAGGCAAACTCGTAAACACGTGTAGGCATGTCAGTATTTTAGGCACATGAAGTTCATGGCCTTTTGCCCTGCACCGCCGCCCACCGGCGCATCGCCAGAGTGGACGCCGTTCGACAGCCACGAAAGATCACCCGCGTCGGTGTTGGTCGCGTAGACGCTCGGCCGACTAGCGCCGTAGCGCACGATCGATACGGAGGCGGGGCCCACGTTAATGCGCTGGAACAGGTCAAGGTGCATGCCGAGCGCGTCGGCGAGGATTGACTTGATGATGTCACCGTGACTCACCGCCACCCACACGGCCCCTGGCCCGTACTCGGCTTCGAAGGCTGCATCGTGGCGTCGAATCGCTGCCACCGACCGAGCCTGCATCGCGGCCATGGATTCACCGCCGGGAAAGACGACGGCGGACGGTTGCGACTGCACAACCGGCCACAAATCCTCGGTCGCGAGATCACTGAGCGTGCGGCCCTGCCACTGGCCGTAATCGCACTCGGTGAGATCGGGATCGACCGGCGCGTACGGCGTGCCCGCCTGGCGATCGAGGATGTGCTGGGCGGTCTCCTGACAACGCTCAAGAGGGCTCGACACCACCCCGACTACGGGCACGGCCGCGAGCCGGTCTCCGGTCAGAGCCGCCTGGTCGCGCCCGATCTGGTCCAGGCTGACGCCGGCGGCCCGACCGGCCAGCAGCCCAGTGGCATTGGCTGTGGTGCGGCCGTGCCGCACAAGGATAACTGTCGCCATCTACCCAGCCTAGCCACCCGGTCGATGGCGGTGTGAACCGTACAGGGTCGCGCGTCGAACAGGCAGATAAAGCACTGGCGGAACCCTTCAAGCACGCCGACGCGCTCAATGCCGCCCAGACGGACTCGGCACGCATTGACCAGCTCATGGCCGACGCAGCAAAACCGGAAGAACCGGCACAGCAAGAACCCCCGACCGAAGTCGACCCCGCATGGAGGACAGGCGGTCGAGGGTGGTCACGACACGGGTGTCCCCGTTTCGGCAGGCGGCCAGCCGGGCGACCGTTCCTGAA
>DASYMC010000187.1:0-2961 GCA_036009255.1 Pseudonocardiaceae bacterium | reverse complement strand
AGGGTGCGGTGCCCGGCTTGGCAGGCCCGGATCGCTAACCCGATAGCGAGGTGGGTCTTGCCGGTTCCGGGTGGGCCGAGGAAGACCACGTTCTCCTTCCCGGCGACGAAGTCGAGGGTGCCGAGGTGGGCGATGACGTCGCGTTTGAGTCCTCGGGCGTGGTCGAAGTCGAACTCCTCCAACGACTTGCGCGACGGAAAGCGAGCGGCGCGGATCCTGCCCTCGCCGCCGTGGGACTCCCGCGCGGAGACTTCTCGTTGCAGGCACGCGATCAGAAACTCCTCATGAGTCCAGGACTCCGAGCGGGCCCGTTCGGCCAGTCGGGTCACTGATTCGCGCAGCGTGGGGGCCTTCAACGCCCGGGTCAGGTAGGCCACCTCGGCGCTCAGGTCACGAGTGGCCTTGGCCGCTGGCATCAGGCCACCGTTCCGTCATCGAGCCCGAGCGCGGTGTCATAGGCGCGCAGGTCGCGTTGTTCGACCTCGAGTGCCAGCACTGGGCGCAGGATCGCGACCCGGGCCTGGCGCAACGCCTTCGCCGCCGCGACGTGCGCGGGATCGGACAACGTTTGATGGGCGGCCCAGATCCGTTCATGGTCGGCGACCAGTTGCCCGTCGCAGAATGCCCGGACCCGGCTCAGGTCGGCGACCACCTCGAGGCGGCGGCCGATCACGCCCGGGTGCACCGAGTAGTCGTTGGAGTCCAGGCGGATGTAGTGATCACGAGCCAGCCGGGTCGCCGTCCGCCAGCCAGTGACTGGCGCGACTGGAGGCAGCGCAAGCATCGCCGCTCGATCAGCGACGATCCGATCGCTCGGGGCGCAGCCCAACACCCGGCGCCGGCGGGTGTTGGCCACCGTGAGCCACTCGCCGAGCTGGGCGTTGAAGTCGGCGGGGCCGGTGAAGCACCGCCCGGGCAGGAACGAGCGCTCCAGATAGTCGTGCGCCCGCTCGACCAGGCCTTTCGCTTCCGGATCCGCTGGCTTGCAGACCAGCACCTTCGCCGCGAGTGTTCCGCGGAACGCCTGGCAATCCTCGGTCAGTTCGGCTCGGCCAGCCCGCCAGCGCCCGATCGCGCCCTCGCCGTCCCAGACCAGCACTCGGGGCGCCGCCCCGAGTGCCTCGATCAGCTGCCACCAGCCAGCGAACAGATCCTCCGCCCGCCGAGACGGGATCAGCACCGCGGACAACCAGCGCGAGTAGCCACACACCATCGTCAGCACCGGCAACTGCGCCGGCCGGCGCACCTGACCGAACCCGACCGGCAACTCGATCGGTGGGAACCACAGATCGCACGGCGCGATCTCGCCCGCCTCATAACTGGTGCGGCTGGCCGGATCCGGTAGCAGATAAACCGGCCGCAACCGCGCCACCCGCCCGCTCAACGTCCGGATTGACCGAGTCCAGCCGATCCGCTCCGCGATCACCGTCGCCGGCATCGTCGGATACGCCGCCAACAACTCCCGGATCCGCGGCTCGACCGCGTCCACCACCGATCCTGCCGGCGCCCGCCGATACCTCGGCGGCGCGTCGCTGCCCAGAGCCGAGCTCACCGTGTTCCGCGAGATCCCCAACACCCGCGCGATCTGCGAGATCGACAACCCCTCCGACCGACGTAGCCGGCGGATCTCAGCCCAGTCCTCCACCTTCAACACCTGCTTCCTCCCCGGCTCGAACCGAGCCAGGGTTCCGGGGAAGCTGGTCAACTTTCAGTTGCCGCGCGGTGCTCAGTTATTTGGGTTGCCGTCGACAGCAGTCCCGGCCAGCGCCCGGCGGAGGGGTCTGCACGGAGGACGTGGTAGGGAGGTGGCGGCACGGATGCACGCAATCAGCTGGGAGCAGCGCGGTGAATGTCATGGGCGCAACAGCACTGACCGCAGATCACGTCGGCTGGTCACAGGAAGTTCAGCGGCGCCGGGCGCCGGCCATCCCACCCGCACGATGAGCTGCGGGTGCTCAGTAATCTGCAGTATCTCGCGACGGATCTTACGGCGGACTGTGGCGATCTCGAGACCTTGGCTCAGTGGCGTGGTGGCCAACCCCAGCTGGGTCGCGGTGAGAAGCAATGCGCTGAGTGCCTCCCCGGCCCGCAGCCAGGCAAGGTAGTCGTCGCCCTTGGTCGCGAGCACGAGGAGCTCGGCCGCATCGTCGGGCGGCCCGGTGCCCGCGGGGTGTCGAGGCTGTGGCAGTCCTGCGCTGGGAAACTGACGCAGAGGAGAGCTGTGGACCAGGCCAGGCGGTGGGGACGCGACGCTGCCGATCGACACTCCGTCTCCGCTGCCGGCGTAGCGGTGCGTCCACAACTGCAGCTCAGCAGCGTAGCCCGGAGCAACGGCTTGCTCGCGTGCCGCCTCGATGAGCGCGGTATCGAGTTGGCCGCGCATTGCGGGTGCGGCGACGGACAGCACGAGGGTGTCCTCACCTCGGGCCAGCTCAGTCAAGGTGGCGATCGCCTCGGCGGGGACAGCCCGGTGGCTCATTCGGCGTCGCTCGGTCCGCCGCTGGGCGATGGCCGGAAGCAGGGCGGCGGACTTGGGGTCTCCGGCACCGGGGACGAGCGTGATGGTGGCGAGATGGGCTTCGTTCTCGGGGTCGGGTAGACGTTCGACCCGCACCGCGAACTGCTGTGCGGCGAGTGCGACGCGCAGGTGGTGTAGCGCTGCGCCGCAGCTGATCACGAGGTCGCGGCGGTCCGGGTCGGTCCAGGCCAGGTGGCGGATCCAGTCCGCGTGCAGCTCCACGCTGTTCGGGTGGATGCGCCAGCGCCACGGCTGGGTGTTGTGTACCGATGGGGCGCGCAGTGCGTGTTCGATCGCTGCGGTCAGGTTCGCGTTGCCGCTCATGTGCTTGGTCTCCGTACTGTGATCGGTACTCTCTGCACACTCAGCATCGGGTAGCTACCCGGGAGTGGGGCAGGGGCGTTGGTCCCCGTTCTGTGGTCCTTCGACAGTCCTGCCGGTCG
>DASYMC010000186.1:0-1598 GCA_036009255.1 Pseudonocardiaceae bacterium | reverse complement strand
CGGCTTCACCACGAAGCACGTCTAGCGGGAGGAAAGGGAATCTGAGAGATCTCGTGGGGGCACACCATCTGCCTGCATCCACAAGAGGGAGACGCCACCGAAGCTACCCCACTCGATGATCGGCGCGCAACCCCGTTCCCCGTCAGCCTGGTTAACGTGCCTAAGTGCGTGATATGACTGGGCAACGGACGTGGGCAGGGTGGCTACCCTGCGGTGTGACCCCGAATCGGCTGAACACATCCGCTTCCCCGATGAAGCGGTCCTGGGGCTAGACCGGTATGACGCGCGTCGCCGGTGAGGACCTCCTCGCCGACCCTGCTGGCTAGACCCATAGCCGCATCGTCCGGTGCAATCGTCCGCTCATGCTTGATATGCGGGTGATCTTTACGGACGTGCCGGCGGGTCTGCGGGACCTGCCGTCCGTGGAGACGGAAGGTTCCGCATGGCTGCTGTTAATCCGTGTCTGAGTCGTTCGACAAACTCGTGTGGTGAGGTGCTGGTGCGCGTGGGCGTGCCGGTGCTGGATGACTATCTGCGGTTCGTGGCGGCGCGGGCCAGGCCTAACACGGTGTTGGCGACTGCCTATGACCTCGTGGTGTTCTTTCGGGTGGTGAGCAGGGCACCGGTGGAGGTGACCAGCGCGGATGTGCTGGGGTTCATCACCGCGCAGCGCACCGGTTCGGATGGGCGCGGGCTGCGTGTGGTTGCCGAGGGCGTGGGGTTGTCGGCGCGGACGGTGCGCCGTCGCTTGTCCAGCGTGTCGGGGCTGTTTGCTTACCTGCTCGCTCGGGGTGATGTCACGGTCAATCCGGTGCCTCGGGGGTTGCCGACGCGGCGGGAACGTCAGCGTCCGCGGCAAGGGGTGCCGTTGGTGCGCACGCCGCGGACCTTGCCGCAGATCTTGGCCCCCGCCGAGGTCGACCAACTGCTGGCGGCGTTGCGCACGCATCGGGACCGGGCGATGGTGCTGGCGATGGTGCTCGGTGGGTTGCGGCGTTGTGAGGTTCTGGGTCTGCGGTGCGAAGACCTGCGGGTCGGTGCACGGCGGGTGTTCATCGCCGAGGGCAAGGGCGGGCATCAGCGACTGATCCCTGTCTCGTCCCGGTTCTTCGACTCGGTTGCCGCCTACCTCGATGCCGAACGGCCCGCCGATACCACCACCGAAAAGGTGTTCGTCGTGCTCAAGGGGGCCCGCCGTGGATCACCGCTGACCGCCGCCGGACTGGATGAAGTGCTTGCCGGTGCCCGGCGCCGTGCGGGACTGCGCCACGGCACCTGCCACCAGCTGCGGCACACCTGCCTGACCCGGTTGCGTGAGGCGGGCATGGCGCTGGAAGCGGTGCAGGCTCAGGCCGGGCACGCCTCGATTGAGTCCACCCGGATCTATTTGCATCTGACCGATGACTGGCTGGCCAGCCAATACCGGCGAGCCGCCGAGGCGATCGACGCACAAGTCCTCATAGACCTTGCTGTTCCGGTCATCGGTGGCGCCCGATGAGCGCGCAACTGCTGCCCACCTGGGATGAGTTGGCCGTGTCCCGGCCGGTGCTGGCGGCCACGATGCGCCGCTACCTGCAGCAGGTGGCCTGCTCACTGCG
>DASYMC010000185.1:0-2230 GCA_036009255.1 Pseudonocardiaceae bacterium | reverse complement strand
GTAGTTAAAGGGCGCCGTGTTGCGCGAGAATGCCGCGTTCCCCGGCTCGCCGCGCGAAAGGAAGTACTCCATCTCTTCCACGTAGGTCGTGGGCTCGACGTAACGAGGCGCGGTGGTCGGCTTGGTGGGGCAGATCAGGAGATCCACCTCGGCGAGGGCGGAGTCGTATGCGCGCCTGATCGCACCCCGCACATTCTGGGCTTTCGCGTAGAACCGCCCGTGGTACCGGGTATGCAGGTACTCGGCGAACGTCGCATTGAGCTTCGAGCTCAGTGGCAGCTCGTATCCTGCCGCCTGCTTGAACCGCCCGAAGGTCGTGATGAGCGAGATCGGGTAATACGTGTCGGCACTCGTGCCGCCCAGGTTGGAGTCGAACAGGTACCGCGTGCCTTCGGCCATGATGATTGATGCCGGAACATAGGCATCGGTGTGAGCCGGAACGGAGATCCTCGTCACCAAGGCCCCAGCCCCTCGCAGCACATCGACAGCAACCAGGACCGCATCGCTCACTTCGCCGTTCATGCCCGCGTAGCCGAAACCCTCGTCGAGAATTCCGATCCTTAATCCTTCGACGCCGCGGTCGAGCAACGACGAGTAATCGGGGATGTCTGGCATTAACCTTTGGCGCGGATCGCTGCCATCGGGACCTGCGATGCACTGCAGCGTCAGCGCCGTGTCTTCCACGCGGCGCGTCATCGGGCCAAGATAGTCTAGGCTCGGATCCGCTCCGATCGCTCCGGTATGCGGAACGAGCCCGAAGGTCGGCTTCAACCCCACAATGCCGCAGTAGCTCGCCGGGTTACGGACCGACCCACCCTGATCGCCGCCAATTGCGATGTCGACATACCCGCCGGCCACGGCCGCACCCGCACCCGACGACGAACCGCCGGAGACGAATTCGGTGCCGTGTGGGTTCAGGGTCCGACCGAAGTTGCCTGCTCCGAGCAGTCCTCCGCCGCTCGCGAAGTCGTCCATGTTCAGTTTGCCGATCACGGTCGCGCCGTGGTCGAGCAGGCGCGTGACGACGGTTGCGTCGATATCCGCGATGTACCCGTCCATGAAGTGAGAACCAAGCGTGAGCGGAACCCCGGCGACCGAAATGTGGTCCTTGAGCGCCACGGTCTTTCCCGCGAGCGGTCCGGATTCTGCGCCTTCGATTCGAAACTTGCTGATGAAGGCGTTCAGCGGATCCTCTTCGCCCGATGGCCGATAACTGGCTCCCCTGGGGCGCTGCTCGTGTTCTCCGGGAAAGTGCGCCTCGTAGAAACGGTCGACCTCCATGAGCTTGACCACAATGCGTTCCCTGACGATCTCGGCTTCCGGCATCGTGAAATCGAGCCCGAGCTTCTCGCCCAGCGCGAGGATCTCTTCTGAGTCCGGAACCCTCAACATGGGATTGCCTCCACCTCGTTTCTCGGGGGGCAGGTGCGTTGAGCACCGCTCCCTCCCTGTCGTACGCGTACGCAAACCGATCGTTACGGACTCTGCCCTGCCGAGAGGTGTGCCGAAACGAGCACGGCGGGTCGGGCGGATCGACGAGCTTCTACTCCTACAGGCTATTGATTGGCGAACGGATGACGCCGACGGAAATCCTCGGCCGCCTCTTCCATGGTGATGAAGCGGACTCCCTCGTGACCGCGCCAGTATTCGATGAGGCGCTCAAGCATCAGCAGCACCTGCGGGCGGCCGGACACGTCCGGGTGCAGGGATACCGGGAAGGTCGCGTAGTCCATCTTGCGATAGACCCAGTCGAACTGGTCCCGCCACAACTGCTCGATGTCACGCGGGTTGACGAAACCGTGGCTGTTCGCGGATTGCTTGATGAACATCATCGGCGGCAGGTCGTCTACGTACCAGTTGCCGCAGAACTCCACCAGATCCACTTCACGGCCGCGCACGAGCGGCTTCATCCACTCCTGCGCCGTCTTGCTGTAGTCGATATTCGTCCAGGAGTCACCCACCCTGGCGTAGAACGGGGTGAAGTCATTGTAGTTCTGGGAGTGGTCGTAGCTGAATCCGTTCTCCAGCAACAAGGACGCGGTTTGCGCGCTCAGCTCCCACCACGGTGCCACATAGCCGCGGGGTCGTCGCCCGGAAAGCTTCTCGATCAGTTCGATGCTCTTGGCCAGCACGTCCTGTTCCTGCTGGGGCGTCATCGCGATCGGATTCTCGTGCGAATAGCCGTGTGCGCCGATCTCATGCCCGGCGTCAGCGACGGCCTGCATCTGCG
>DASYMC010000184.1:0-4284 GCA_036009255.1 Pseudonocardiaceae bacterium | reverse complement strand
TGGACGAGCGGCCGCGTCGCGCGCGTGCCGGGTGCGACGGTCCGCCAATGATGCAGAGGCTTCATGAGCGCGGGCGCACACTCGTTGACCGTCGACACGCGGTTGGCTCTGCCCCGCTATCGGGGATTCCTGCTCGCGCTCCTGTTGCTGGTTGCGATCGGTGCCAGCGCAGAAATGAATGACTCGGTGCGACACCAACTGGCGTTGTCGTTCATACCTCAGCCGTCCGATTACACGGAGTTGTACTTCGCCACCGGTAGGCCGGTGGAGGTAGTCCCCGTCGGTGACATCACGACAGTCAGTGTTCAGTTCACCGTCGCCAACCACGAAGGCCACACGATCATCTATCCATACGTCGTTGCCCTGGCTGACCAAGCGGGCATTCCCGTTGCGCAAGTGACTAATTCGTTCACGATTCCGGCCGATGACTCAGTGACCAAGGAAGTGGACATCGCCGTGCCGACGTCCACACCGTGGGCGGCGGTGGACGTGAATCTGCCCGGCCGTGCCGAGCGGCTCCACCTCGTGCAATCCGAGTGGACCAAGTTACTGAATCACAGCGGCTCACTCTCGCGCGGCGCTGTCGAGGGCGCACACGGAGCCGCGGGCGCCGGCGTCGGCGCGGGGTGATCATGACCACCACCGCCACTTCTCCCTCCGCTGACTCGGTCACCGGCCGACTTCCGCGCATGGGAGGTGACAGGGATCTTGCCTTCGCGCTCGTCACGGTTGCGTGCGCGGCCGTGACTGTCGGCGGCATTGGTCCGCTCCTACTGCGCCTCGTCGCCGGACTCGTCGTAGCAATCTTCGTGCCGGTGCTCTTGCTCACCGCCAAGATCGATTGGTCAGAGAGCACCAAAGTTCACGAGGCACTCCTGTATTCGCTGGGCCTTCTCCTGCTGGGGTTGATGGTCATAGGCCTCGTGGCGAATGCGGTCCTGCCGTTGGTCGGAGTGGCGCGACCGCTGGACAGACTGCCGGTGGCACTGACCCTCTCGACCGTCTTGGCCGGGTTTGCGCTGTGGCGGCGCCGACGTTGGCGCTTGTTCGACGGATTGGGCCTGCAGAGCCGCTCGGTCGTCTACGTCGAACTCGGTCCGCGCGACCGCATCGTGCTGGTCACGGGAGCCCTGATCGTCGTGGCGTCGGTGGCAGGCGCCATCCGACTCAACAACGGCGCGGGCGGCGGAGCCACCACCGCGATGCTTGTCGTCGCCGTGGTGGTGATCGTCTGTCTCTTCTCGTGGTTGCGCAGTCTGGCCGGCATCACCGTGGGCATAACGATCTACCTGGTGTCTCTGGCACTGCTGCTCATGACCTCGTTACGCGGCTGGTTCGTGTCCGGCCATGACATTCAACTCGAGATGCGAATGTTCGAGATGGCGTTGAGCGAGGGAAATTGGAACATCGGCCTGTTCCGAGCTCCGTACAACGCCTGCCTCAGCATCACCATCCTCCCGACCCTCGTCGAGCGGATGACTGGGATCCCAGGGCCGTACGTGTTCAAGGTCCTCGCTCAGCTCCTCTACGCGCTCTGCCCCGTACTGATCTATCTCATCGCCCGCCGGTTCGCGTCGAAACCCGTTGCCGTGCTAGGCGTCGTCTTTTTCATCGCCTTCCCCACGTACTTCGTCGACATGCCCTTCGAGATCAGGGAGGAGGTGGCGTTGTTCTTGATGGGCGTCGCCCTACTGCTGATCACTGATCGCGAGTTGACGATACGAAGGCGCCGGGTCGGGTTCGTCGTCTTTGGTACCGGGGTGATGCTGTCGCACTACTCGACGATGTACATCTTGCTGAGCGTGCTGATCCTCACGTGGGTCTTGATGGGCTCCCGCCGGATCGGTATGGCGGTGGCTAGGATGCTGCGGAGACCGAATGCGGTTCCCCGAGGCAAGCGAGCGACCGAATCTGGTATCGCTGTGATCAATTGGTCCGTCCTGCTCATTCTCATCGTTCTCACGTTCCTGTGGGTGGGTGTGGTGACGCGAACCAGTAGCGAGGTCGGGAAGACATGGGATCTCGTGAGCGCCTCGCTCACGGGCCAAGACAACAAGACCTCCATAAAGCCGGACACCCTGTACAGCCTCTTCGGTGGCGCGAAAGACGAACCGCAACCGGTGATAGACCGTTACGTTCAGGAATTGCAGAACAACTCGAAGGAAGGCCGCGAGACCGGGGAGAACTTCCCCCAGGCCAGTGTCGACCAGTACCCGCTCAAGGCCGTGTCCTCGGAGTTGGTCCCGTTGACCGAACTGGGCCACGCCGTCGAGCGACGCGGTTTCGACATCGCGGTCGTCAACGAGCTGTTTCGGAGCTGGTCAGCGAGCATTCTGCAGATCTTCATCGGGATCGGTCTGTTGGTCGTCTTTTTCCGGCGCGCAAAGGAATTCAATCCGAGCCCCGAGTTCGTTGCCGGCGCGGTCGCCGGGGTCAGCCTGGTGGGGATACAGGTCCTTGTGCCCTACGCGGCGGCACAGTACGGCGTCTACCGGACGCTGGAGCAGACATTGTTCTGGTTGGCCCCCTTCCTGGCGGTGGGGAGCATTCAAACGTTCGCATGGCTGGGGCGGCGCGCGTCCCGAGCGGTTGCGTTGGGAATCGCAGTTGCCTTCTTCGTCTTGGTGACGCGCATCATCTGGCAACCCTTCGGGGGTTACCCGCCGGCACTACACCTCAGCAATTCCGGCGCGTACTACGACACCCAGTATCTCGACATGCAGGAATTGGCGGCGATGGGTTGGTTGCGAGGACAGCTGAATCATGGTTCGAGTCGTGAAGTGCAAGCGGAGGCGTCTACCGCTCGGTACGCGCTCGGTATCGAGAACTACTGGGATGCCAACGACGAGATACTACCGACGTGGGTGCGGCACAACACATACGTCTTTCTGGGCTCCACGACCATCCAGACAGGGAAGGCCGCATTCGTCTTTCTCGGGAAGCGCGTGATCTACGACTATCCCGTCGGCTTCCTTGACGAGAACAAGAGCCTGATCTACAGCAGCAACGGCGCCAGGGTGTACCGATGATCGCCGACGTTCGATCACGAAGTGCTCCTGCGAGATCACGACGGGGGAGCAGGTGGCCGGTCCTCGTGGTCCTGGCGGAGACCGCCGCCCTCGTCGCCGCGTTGGGCTGGCTCTACGCCGCGATATTCGGAGTCATTCGACCCAACGAGCTAACAACGCACATCGTTTCGTGGATTCCGCTGCGACGCGACACCTTTGGCATCCTCTGCTTCGGGCTGTCGGCGACGGCGTACCTCTCCCGCGGGTTGCTCGCACCGGATCGCGCGGTTCCGACGGTCGTCCTTCGGACGCTGTTCGGTTCCTCGACGGTGATCGTCGTCTATCTGATGGTGGGAACGGTCACCCATCCGGAGACCCTGGCCATGTCACTCACCCACCTCGTCGACTGGCCCACCGAGCGCTTCACCCTCTGGCTGGCCCTGGTGTGCTCGGTGTCGTCGTTCGTGCTGATCCGGGCAGCGACGTATCGGTCGAAACGTGGCGCGGAACAAGACCAAGCGGGTCCCGCATGACCGTGACCCCGCCGCGCCTAGGGCTGATCGGACGCGTAAACCGGCGTCGAACACAGGAGTCCGGCGATGACCGCCTGGTGCGAAGCTCGTTCTTTCTGATGGCCACGGCCGGTGCGATGGCCGGACTCGGGTTCGGGTTCTCGATCGCGATAGCCCGAGTGTTCAACCCATCCGAGGTCGGTGCCGGAACCTCGCTGATCGCCGCCACGACCCTGATCGCGTTCCTCGGTCCTCTCGGACTGGACGGAACCGTCGTGCGATTCACCATGCAGGCCAAGAACTACAACGCCCAGTTGACCCAGGCCTTGCTCGTGGCCGGAGGGTTGGGGCTGGTGCTGTCGGCCGCATACGTCGTCCTCGTACCGCTCTATGCGCCGGAATTGTCCTTCGTGCGCGCCAACTGGGTGTGTGCCTTCTGCTTCGTGATTGCCGGTGCAGCGGCAAGCGCCAACCAACTCACGGATGCCGTCTTCCTCGGCGCGAGGAAGCCCGAATACAACTTGTTGCTGAATGGGTTCGTCCAAGGCACGACCAAGGTAGTGGTGCCCTTCGCCCTCGTGGGCATCGGCGCCTTTGGCGTCTTCGGGGCCGTCGGTGCGGGATACGTGGTCGCGCTGGTGGCCAGCGTGCTGTGTCTACGGCGGATCTTGGGTTTCCGATTCGAGTTCGGCCGCAAGAACTCGATTCCGAAGGAGCAACGGTGGTATTCGCTCTCGAGCTACATCTCCAACTCACTCAACTTC
>DASYMC010000183.1:0-2379 GCA_036009255.1 Pseudonocardiaceae bacterium | reverse complement strand
CGCCCGTCGTCGCGGTTTAGGTACCGGGAGGTCGCGCACTTGACCTTGCGGGCGCTGTAGCGAGCCCGGCGGGCGGGCAGCAGCGTAGCCAGCACGGCCCGGCCGATGACACCGAGGAGGTCGGTGGGCTCGGCGGGATTGGGGTAGATCCCGGCGGCTGCGGTGAGCTGGTCGCAGGCGGTTTGCAGGGCGGTGGTGAAGCTGGCGCGATCGGGGTTGGTACCAGGACGGGTCTCGACCGCGGTGGTCATGGCCATCCGTAGCAGCTGGTAGAGGGTCAGCAGTGCCCACACCTCTTGTTCCAGCCCGGCCCGGTCTCCGGAGCGCAGAACGTGGCCCTCGAGCATCGTGTGGCGCAGCGCGAGATAAGCCGACTCGATCTCCCAGCGTTCATGGTAGAGCCGAATCAGCGCATCAGCGGGGCAACGGTGGTGGTCGAGCACGGTGGTGACCAGCCGGTAACGGTCACCGATTCGCGTGCCGTCCGCGCCGCACATCGTCACGTCGGCTTCGATGATCCGCACCGCCAACCCACCAAGGTTCGACAGGTAGGAGCCATCCGGCAGATGCTGCAGGACCGGTGGGACGCGCTGGGAACGAACACCAGCAAGCAGCATCGCCCCAGTACAGTTCACCGCGCTCAGGAAGGTGACGGCGTCGAAGCCCCGATCCAGCAACACCAGCATGCCCGGCCGGAGCAGCGGTAGCAGCCGTAACGCCAGGGTGGCCTCGTCTCGATCCCCGGCTGCGCCGATCGTGGCGCCGAGCAGACCGCGGGTGCCGGTCTCGGCCAGACACATCAGCCGCAGCGTGGGGTGGATCTCAATGACCGTGTCCAGTGGCGTTGGTTTTTGCTGGTGGGATGGGTTCCCAGAGCCGGTTGTCGCGCAGCAGTGCCCACAGGACGTCGACCAGGCGGCGGGCCAGGGCGATCATGGCTTTGGCGTGGCGTTGTCGTTCGGAGCGTTTGCGCTGGTAGAACTCGCGCGAGGGCCCGTCGCGGTGCAGGCTGGAAAAGGCGGCCATGTAGAACACGTGGCGCAGCCTGCGGTGGTAGCGCTGTGGGCGGTGCAGTACTCCAGTGCGGCGGCCGGAGTCGTTGGGCACCGGGGCAAGGCCGGCGTAGGTGGCCAACCGCGCCGGGGTCCCGAACGCGGCCAGGTCGCCGCCGGTGATCGCGAGGAACTCGGCACCCAGTGTGGGGCCCATACCGGGCATGCTCTCAATGATCTTCGCCTGTGGGTGTGCGCGGAACCGGTTGGCCAGCAGTTTGTCGAGATCTTTGATTTCCCGGTCCAGTTCCAACAGTCGCGCCGCCAGCCCGGAGACCAGCACGGCGGTGGTGGATTCGCCGGGCAGGGCAACGGTTTGTGCCGCCGCGGCGGCCAGCGCCTTACCGACGGTGGCGGGGATCGAGGCTCGGTGGGCCCGCTGGACACGCAAGTGCTCGCTCAAGCCCTGCTCGCCCGCCTGGCGGATGCTCGAGGGGGTGCAGTACTCGGTGACCAGGATCAGCGCTATGCGGGTGGTGTAGTCCAGGGCACGTTCCAGAGCGGGAAATACCCGGGTCAGCAGGTCGCGCAGCCGATTGACGCCACGCACCCACTCGGCCATCAGATCGGCCCGGTGCCCGGTCAGCAACGACAATTCCACCACCAGCTCGTCGGGCGTGGTGATCTCGGTGAGATCGCGCCGCATCCGGGCGGTCTCGGCGATGACCTTGGCGTCGCGGGCGTCGGTCTTGCCCTCGCCGCCAAACGCGCCGGTCATCCGGTGGACAACCCGGCCAGGAACATAAACGACCTGCTGGCCGGTGCTGACCAGCAGGGCCAACAGCAACGCAGCCTCAGACGAGGTCAGGTCCACCGCCCATCGCGTGTACCTCGCCAGCCGCGCCGTCTTCTGGATGACCTTCTCGATGGCGGCCTGGTCATTGACGACCTGCCCAGACCACAACACAGTGCCCTCGGCGTCGATGGCGGTGACGTGGTGACTGACCTTGCCGACGTCAACACCAATCCACGCCACCTCAGAAACCGTCATAGGGCCTTACCTCTCATTGATCGGCTCCAGCCCGAGGACGACCCCGCCGGCATACCCCTAACAAGCGACTATTCGCAGCACGTCTCAATCAGCAGCCGGGGTGTCCGGAGCGACGAGGTGGCCATCCACCCCGAGCCTTTGCAACGACAACCGGCGATCCGCCACGCCTCGCCGCTTCCGGGCATCCAGGGCGGCCCCCTGGACGAGCATGAACCTAGGGATCGGCGATGACTCACACCACTAACACCGCGGCGCTGATCATCCTGGTTGTCCTAGCGGGGCTGGGTTCGATCGTGGCGTTTCGCAGCGGCGCACGCGGCGCCTACAAAGTCGCCA
>DASYMC010000182.1:0-2231 GCA_036009255.1 Pseudonocardiaceae bacterium | reverse complement strand
GCCACCGGCCACACGGGGTAGAGGTCGACAGCGACGCCGCCCAGGAAGTCGGGTGAGCGACCACATCACCGTGCGGCCGGCCCGCGCGGACGAACTGGACACCGTGGCGGAGCTGTGGGACGAGGCGTCACGGTGGCTGGGAGAGCGCGGCATCGATCAGTGGCAGTACCCGCCCCATCGGGCGACGATCGCGCACGGCATCGCAGCGGGGGAGTGCTGGCTTGTCGAGGAGGACGGCCGGGTGGTCGGCACCATCACCGTGGATGAATGCGCCGACGAGGAGTTCTGGCGGCCAGAGGATGAGCCCGAAGATGCGCTGTACCTCCACCGAATGGTGACCATCCGCGAGGTGGCCGGCCGAGAGATCGGCTCTGCCCTGCTCGACTGGGCAAGCCGTCGCGCGAAATCGCTGGGCAAGCGGTGGGTTCGGCTCGATGCATGGCGTGACAACCCACAGCTACACCGGTATTACGCCGACCGGGCGTTCGAGCACGTGCGCACGGTTGATCTTCCACATCGGCGATCCGGAGGACTGTTCCAGCGACGAGCGGGAATCGTGCTCGGTCGTGGCCCGCTAATTCACGAAGGCCGACAAGACGGGTCGGCCTGCTAGCTGCCTTCCCCACCACGCCGCGGCCGCGCACGAGGCGCCCTACCGCCGTTCTGGACGTCGCCGGCCTGTGCATTCGCAGTATCGTGCGAGCGGGTTAGCTTGTTGCGCCTGGGTCAGGGGTTAAGGGAAGCGCGCTATTTCGCATCTTCGAGACGAAGTACTTTCGTTGCTGTGGTTCAACGTGGGCTGAGGTCGTGGGTGGCTGTCCGGTGATGATGTCCTGTGTCGTGGTACCGGCTCGGACCATCCACCCATCCCCTTCACCTGTGATCGGTTCGACGGGATATCCGGCGAGTTGCACGCGCCAATGGTCGGTAACTCCTTCATCAAAACCATCGTTGCAGTTGATCTCGCCGAAGGTCGCATAGGGTCCTTGCTGGCCTGAACTCCAGGCTTCCCAGTTCTCTACCCACTCAGCTAGTGGCCGGGAATCCTGGAGTAACAACGAAATCTGGTCGCCGGGCTTTAGGGTCAGGGGAATCCCTAAAGCAGGTGGGGTGCGACCCGTATTGTTTGGTAGGACGAAGTTGGATGCTGTGATAGACGCTGACGCGGTCCCCTCGTTGTGTATGGCAACGGTACAACCGATAATGGAATGTTGGCTGTCATCCTTTGGTCGGCGGAACTGGCGCCCCGTGGGCCACGGCTGTGGCTCACCGTACGCGGATGGGGCGCGAACCTCATCAGGTGACACCACGTAGACGCGGAGCACCGGTCCACGGCTATCGAGGCGTGCTTTGACAGCTTCGAAAGCGAGATGTTGTGAAACCTCTAGGGAATCTCGGCCTACCGCAAGCTCCCTTGCTGCGGTACTGGCGGTCTTGCGAGTCTCCCATGCTTGCCACCCGACGAATCCCGCTGATATTGCGGTTGCGATTGCGGCCACCCCCGTTAGGACCGCGGTCCAATTCATTTCGCCCATGACGCTCCCACTGATTGGCTTAATGTGCCGCTTTACAGACTGTCGGATCCGTCGCCCGCGTCCGAGGTCTTGCCATCCAGCCATCGAAACGCCTTGTAGCCGGCCGTCCCGAAACCACCTGCGGAGCCGATCAACAACCAGGCGGTCGGGTATATGAGCGACCAGATCCAGAGTTGCGTCGTCACGACTACGACGACGCTGGCGACGACGACGCGCCGCTTGACCGGGTCGGCGTTTGCTATCTCCCGATGCGCGATGCGGAGCAATTCCCCTAGGACCAAGAACGCTGAGCGATCATCGGTCGGGTTGTCGCCGGCCTCCTGGAGTACTTCCGTCCAGGCCTCCGTTAGGTCCTCGTCGACCTCCTGCAAGATATCCGGATTATCGACGGCGGTCCGCCACGCCTCGTCTGGGTCGATGGAGGTCTTCCGGAGGGGTGCCGCCGGGTCGGTCAGTGTGAGGGCCGCCTCGGCCTCGGCTGCGAGAGGGCGCACTACAGCCTGCGCGACGTACGCATCCAGGCGGGGAACCACGCCGTGAGGGGCGGTCACCGAGCTGGCGTAGTTCGCGAACGCTGTGGCGTGGAGAGTGGCGGCCGCGTTGAAGCTGGGGGACGTGGCGAGGTCGCGCTGGAGTCTGGCCACCGCGGTGAGGCCGGCGGTGAGGCCGGGGTAGGTGGCGAGCTTGTTGACCGCC
>DASYMC010000181.1:0-7310 GCA_036009255.1 Pseudonocardiaceae bacterium | reverse complement strand
GTCCCTGAAGTCATCGGTCCGCCGATCCTCGAGGGAGCCGGTCAGTCGTCGGATGGCGTGCTCCGATGAGATCGCCGGCTACAGCCCTGCGGTGAGCCGGTCGGTGAGGGTCATGGGTTGGCTGAGGGCGAGCAGGGCACCACCGGGCGGGCAACCAGCACCGGAGGGCCGGCAGCGACCGGGCCACCATAAGGATGCGGTCTTTACACTCCCGGAGATATTCCGGGAGGCCGGCGCGGGGATCAGGCCAGCCGTAATCGCGACGGCGGAGCGCTTGGGCATCACGCGGGTCGCGACTGTTGATCGGCGCCACTTCACGGTGGTCCTGCCCAAACATGTGGGGTCGTTCGCGTTGCTGCCCGACCCACTGAACGGCCGCCGCTCGGACCCGCAAGGCCACCCCGAAAATCCAGCTCAACGGTCGTTGTGCACTGACCGAGGTCGTGGACTGGCGGCGCGGCGAGTCCGGCAGTGCCGGCGTTGAGCCTACCTGAACATAAAGTGCGCGCCAATAGGTGGCTGGTCGAGAATGCATGACCGCACCTTCCTCATTATGTGCTGCGGTTGGATATCTCGCATCCAGATGTCCGCCCTCACCATCGGATCGCTCGCGGGGTTTACGATTCTTTCTGCCCGGCACCGACCCGGATATGTTGCCAGATGTCGAGTTATGGGCCTAGAGCCATCTCGTCGAAGGTGCCGACCACCGCAAAGGTCATCGGTTAGTCAACACCGAGTCGTAGTGCCCCGACTGATGTCTTGGATGAGCGTGTGTCCAGCGATGATGATCAGTGGCTTACTGATCCGTTTTCAGGCCGCGCATCTGTCGCAGCCGCCGCTACAGCTGCCCGTGGTTTGCTTCGATCCGGTTGTTGGCGTAGGCCTGCATACAGTGCCAGGCACCGGGCTAGCTCATCGAGAACATGTGGGATAGACCGCCGCTGTGTCGGTGTGCCTCTACTGGGATGACTTTTGTGGCAGCCAGCGCCCGGGTGAAGAAACACCGATCCGCGCCATCATCTTGCGCGGTAGACATACACGTAGAACCGCTACATCGAAGAAATTGCGAGGACGGGCCGCCCCCATAAAGCGAGCATCTTGTCGGCGGCAAGATCGTCGGCATGGAGCAGCGGCCCGATATCCAGCGTGACGCGGTACGCCTGGCGCAAGCAGCACTATGTGACAAACAGAATCCCACTTTACCCGGACCAGCGCTGTTCACGGGACTAGCGAGGCGTAGTTTACCTGACCAACGAATCAGTATATCCGCCTGTCGTGTTCTCGGCTGTCCCCGGTCAGATCCAGTTCGTGGGCGGTGACGGAGACAGGTCGCTGGCCGGGAGTGGGGCGATACGCAGCTTTGGCAATCCGACGCCGTCTGGCGGTGAAGAATCTGAGGGCCTCAGGAACGTAGTAGGCACACTCGCGCAGGTGTTTGGCCAGGATAATCGCGTCTTCGATCGCTGAGGTTGCACCCCGGCCGGCCGCGGGGGAAAGGGCGTGGGCGGCATCCCCGATGACGACCGTGTGGCCGCGGTGCCACCTGCCTGTCGGCGCGAGCTCGTACAGCGCGATCGAGCGGCTCATCCAGGAGGTGTCGAGCACGGCTTGGACGGGCGTGGCCCGTAGCGCCGCGATCGCGCTCTCTTGGTCGATCACGTCGGTTGGAGTGTCGCTGTTGTGACGACTGAACCAGAATGAGCCATCGCGGAGGTCTCCGACGTAACCGGCAACACCCTCGGAGTGGCGCCAAAAGTGCAGCACGCCGGTCGGTAAGTGCGGTGCGGGACGTGGGTGGTGCCCATAGTGGATAATCTGCCCGGTGTAGGTCGGTTGGGCGAGGTTGCCGATCGATCGCCGGGTCGCGGATCGGGCTCCGTCAGCCCCCACGATCAAGTCGGCGTCAAGATCCCCAACCATTGCGGTGCTGGCGTAGTGACACATGACGCCCGCCGCATCGAGGCGATCCCGCAGAATGCACAGCAGCTGGCGGCGCCACACATGAGTGCTCGGGAAGCGATGCGTGGCTTCGTAACGGGGAAAATCAATTACGCCGCCCGTGGCGGTGTCGACGGTGCGGACACTCACTACCGGGACGCCGACCGCCCAGACGTCGTCCGCGACACCGACTTGATCGAGCCCGGTCATCGCGGCGGGGCCCAGAGTGACCCAGCCGCCTCGGTCCGCGGACCGTGCCGCGGCCTCGTAGACTTCGACCGATACGCCGATCTCGGCAAGCGCGAGCGCGGCAGTCGCGCCGCCGATACCGCATCCGATCACCACCGCGCGCATGCTCCCCACTCTCCCGCCGCCAGTCCTTTGATGCTGACTTCGCTCGACACCTTCCTCGGCGCGCATCCGTGGCGATCCGCGCGGTAGCCAGCTTGTTGCATGGCCGCGCGGGGTCGAGCGGGTCGTGACTCGTGGAACCAATCGGGGGCTCAACGACACGACCCGGTGGCCACGGCAGACACAGATGATCAGGCAGAAGCGATCTTGAGCAGCACCGCGCTGCCCGAAGTTGCTGTGCCCTCCTCGCTGCACGATCAAGTGTTGTCGGTGTTGAGGAGGCGGCTCAGCTGCTGCGCATGGTGCGCCCGCGGACCCCCATGCCGCAGACCCTGCGTGCTCCGGCCAGTGACCTGATCGCTGAGATCCGCCGGCTGGATCGGCGCATCACCACCGCCACCGAGATCACCACCGCCATCGCTGCCGTCAACGGCAGCACGCTGACCCAGCTGCATGGGATCGGCAACTTGCTCGCTGACAAGATCCTCGCCCGAGTCGGCGACATCAGCCGCTTTCGATCCGCCGCGATTGAGGTTGCGGTTGACGTATTTACCGGGTGTTGCTTTTCCTCCTTGCAGTGGTTGCCGGTTTGGGCTGGCGGACGTCGAGAATGCCGAAGCTCCAGATGGGGCAAATCGCCGAGGGAGCATGGTCATGGCCACGGCCGGAGAACAGAGGCGCGCGACCACCGTAATCGTTGAGCGCGGTGACGTGCTGGGCGCGCTGGAGCGGCTGCTCAATGACGCCTGCCAGGGGCGGGGAGGGGCGCTCTTCGTGGTTGGACCGGCTGGGTTGGGCAAAACCACCCTGATCGAGCACGCGATCAGCGTGGCGAGGTCACGGTTTGTTGTTGGTGTTGGACGTGGGGACCAGGTGGAGGCGGTATTGCCATTCGGTCTGATCGGCCAAGCCCTCGATCAGCTGCTTAACGGGAAGCTTCTCGGTGGCAGCATGGCGCTAGACGCTGACGGCGGTGAGGCGGGCGATATCTCCGCGCAGGCGCGCCTTTATGGCATTCTCCGGGGTGTGCGGGAGGCAGCGGTGCGTCCGTTGCTGCTGGCGCTGGATGATCTGCATTGGTCGGATCCGGACTCGCTGACCGTGATTCACCTGATCTGCCGTCGCCTGGCCTCCCTGCCGGTAGCGCTGATCGCCACCGCCCGGCCGTGGCCGGTCGAGGCGGTCACCTCGGCGCGGGATCTGACCGCCCAAGGGCTGGCCGGGATCGAGACGCTGGCTCCGCTGAGCACTGGTGCTGCTCGACAGCTGCTGTGTTCCCGGCTCAGTGGCCAGGTCCCGGCCGAGGTGGTGGACCAGGCCATCGAGCTGTGCGGTGGCAATCCGTTGCTGGTGGAACAGGTCGCGCTCGAGCTACGCCGCAGCGGAAGGTTGGCGGAGGGACAGGTGTGGTTGTCGCGCTTTGTCGGGGTCGGTGCGGCCGGGCGGCGCTACTTGCAGGCGGCCAGCGTGTTGGGTACTCGATTTCGTGCCGCCGTCGCGACGGCGGTGGCTGGATTGTCTGCCACCGAGGTCGCTGCCGAGGTCGATGGCCTGTTTCGCGGCGGCTTACTCTGCGAGGCTGACTACGGGTGGGCGCGGTTCACTCACGCGCTGATCCGGCAAGGCGTGTACGAGGACATTGCGCCTCCGGTGCGTAGGGATCTGCATGCGGCCTGTTTCCGTGCGTTGGTTGCCGCTGGGGCCTATCCGGCCGAGGCCGCCGAGCATGCGGTGGTTGCTCACCTGGCCGGTGACCCGGAGGCGGTCGCCACGGTGGCGCGGGCCGGGCGTGAGGCGCTGCGGGTGGGCGCAGTCCACGCCGCCCGCCAGCACCTGGAAGCGGGGATGAAGCTGGCGGGTCAGGCCGCGCCGCCTGAATTGCTGTTCGACTTGGCAGCGGCCCTAGTCGCCACCGGTGCCCGCGAGGAGGCGATAGGCACCTACGAGCGGCTACTGGGCCTTCCCGAGCTGCCCACCGCGGACCGTGTCGCCGTGTTGCGCGAGTTGGGACAGGGTAGCTACCTCACCGGCCAGGTGGAGCGGGCCGCGGCCTGCTATGAATCGGCGGTCGATCTTGCCGAGCAGAACTATCCCGCACTCGCTGTGGGCGCCCTACTCGACCAGGCCTACCTCCACCAGACGCTGTCCGGTCCCCAGGCCGCACTACCATGGGCTGATCGCGCGGCCGAACTGGCCACTACCCGCGGGGTCATGCAAGCCTCAGCGCAGGCGGCCTGGGGAGCACTCGCCTATCGCTGCGGTGACCCCGAAGGCCTGGTGAGAGCAGCAGCCGCCGCTACCCGGGTGGATCTCATCCCCACCTCGCGGTCGATGGACTGGCACAGATACCGCCATCCCACTTTGAGCTACGCCACCGTGGCAATCCACGCGGAGCGGTTCACCGACGCCGAACGGCTACTCACCGAAATCCTCAGCTCCGCCGAACACCGATCCGAGCCGATCACTCAGGTCCAGGCGGCGACCGCGTGGATTGACGGTCTATGCCGCCTGGGCCGGCTGGATGAAGCGCTCACTCTGGTCGATCGCCTCACCGAGCTCACCGAGTTATCGCCATACGCCTCCCCGCTGGCCATCAGCTACCGAGCATTGGTCCTCCTGGAGCAAGGGCAGCTCGAGCAAGCGGCGCTGTGCTGCACGCGCCTGCCGACCACGACCCACCACGACCGTTACAGCCTGCATCGCGCCGATGGGTTGGAGCTTCACGTACGGGCAGTCCTTGCATACCGGCAAGGAGACGCCGAGACCGCCTGCTTGCTGTTTACCCAGCTCGAGCAGTGGGCTGACCGCACTGGCGAGGCCGACCCGTCGTACCTGCCGTGGGCGGCCGATGCCATCGCCGCCCACCTCGCCTGTGGCCGAGACACCGACGCCCAACACGTCATCGACTGGGTCGCACAGCGCGCCGCGGCTTTTCCCACCCGGTGGCCGAAAATTGTCGTCGCCGCCGGACAGGCCACCCTCGCCGAGCACGCCGGAGACCGAGCCCTCGCAGAGAACTACTTCAGCCAGGCGCTGGACCTCCACGCCGAACTGCCCATGCCGCTGGCCCGGAGCCGGACACTGACCGACTACGGGGCCTTGCTCACCCGTGGCGGGGACATCGCCCGGGCGCGCGTGCTGCTCGCGGAAGCGCTGCACATCGCTGAGGAATGCCGAGCCGGTTGGTATGCCAACCGGGCGCGGGTGGAATGGCGGCGGGCCGGCGAGCGTACCCGCACCCACAAACCCGACGAACTCAGCCCCCAGGAAGCCGCCGTCGCCCAACTCGCCCAGGCCGGCCGAACCAACCGGGAGATCGCCCAACAGCTCCATCTCTCCATCAAGACAGTGGAAACCCACCTCGGGCATATCTTTCAAAAACTCGGTATCCGCAGCCGTTGGCAGCTCACCGGGCGCGTAAGCCCCGACACCGGGTGATGCCTGTCCGAGGGCCCCATTGCGGTTGGCCACGTGCACGGCTTCGTCGTAGAGCACGCTCTTGGTCAGGCAGTGCCACAAGATCTCACATCACGACGCCGCGCCGCTCAGCGGCGAGCACTCCGTACACCAAACTCCGAGAACACAACCCGAATCCCCCGGCAGTGTCGCTTGAGGACATGCAAGGCGGCCGCCGCCCAGCAGGCAGTTCCTCCACGTCGCGGTGGGACGGGCTCCGCTGACGCGTCAGTGGCCCCCAGGATGACCCAATTGGGTGATACAGAGGGCCAAAATCCCGGCGGACGTATGTGAGGAGATATCCGCTGCCTCATACCAGTATCGGAGGTCATCCCAACTATCAGCATGAGCCCACCGATCTTCGTCATTCATAGGCCCGATCCGGCTGTCATATTGCGAGGAGGCATTATGTCAATTCGCCATGGGTTCGAGAGTCGTGGCTTGGAGGGTACTCCGCGGTGCGGATTCGCCTACAGGTCGGTTCGATCGGATATTCCCACATTGGATACTCGCCTTCCAACAAGCCTTCCGTTGACCCGAGAAGTTGGGCAAAAGAACCTGTCAGTTTGAATCACGAGCGAATCCTCACTCCCGGGCCGCCAATGACAGCCGCGCCCGTCGACCCGTTGAAGGAGCTTCGGAGCCATGAAGATCAAGATGCAAAAGGGAGTCGGTGCACTCAGTGCCGTGCTGGCATTGGGCGGCGCAGTTCTGTTCGCCACTGTTGTCGGAGCAAGCACGCAATCGGCGCCCGTGCCGATGCATGCCGCCACGGCGGATATACGTAACGTGCACGGAAGCAGCCTGTCCGGGGCCACGTCGATCCTGAAGACCTCGGGCGGTACTGTGAACACATTCACCGACCGGATGTGCAAGAATATTGGAAACGTCGGCAGGCAGAATCCGTGAGCCGTACTTCGACCATTCCGTGAACCGCAGTGAACCTCCGATCAGAACGCGTCCACCCGGCGGGAGCTCCTGACCGAATAGGATCCGGCCGGGCCGCTATCAACGCCGTGATGAGGGTCAGATCGATTCGCGTGCGCGCACCGCGGAGCGCGATCTGTGTCGCGGTCTTGCAGGTCCGTGGGGCCGGTGAGCCGTTCCGGCCGAGCTTGATGAGCTTGCTGGCTGGCAACTCGCAGGTGCCGGAGCGGTTAGTGACCGAGATGTATGCCCGGCGGCGCGACGCCACCGGTGAGCTGCTCATTCCATAACGCGGTCGGCGGGAAATCCCCGACTGGCTCCGGGAAGAGTACCAGGCCGTCTGAGGTGTACTAAGGATCTTGGATTGGTCCCCATTGATCACGAGAGGATGGGTCCATGTCCGAACGTCGTCGTCGGTTCAGTCCGCAGTCTAAGCACGCCTCCGCGGTGGGCACACCCTGCGTGCCAACCGCGCGAACCACTCACGCTTAGTTGTCTGCGGCGCCGGACCCGGCCGACCACGAGCCATCGCAAGTCCGATTACCTCAGGTGTTGCGACGATCAATGGAATCTACCGCCTGAATCCGCGCAACGACCGATGGGGCAAAACTCTTGACGAGACTCACGGGAGTGAGTTG
>DASYMC010000180.1:0-4456 GCA_036009255.1 Pseudonocardiaceae bacterium | reverse complement strand
ATAGGCACGCCCCCCTTCATTTTTCTGACCGTCTGTGTCGGCATAGGGGTGTGGCTGTGGAAGACAGCGCCGGGTTCGGGGGTACCGGGTCGTCGGCCGCTGCTGTCCGCCCGATTCGTGGGTTCGTCCTCGCTTTGGTCCTGACCGCGCTGGCGGCGTTCCTGCTGTCCGGGGGAGCGGCCGCCATCGCCGCCAGATCGATCGCGGAGAAGTTCGCCCTGGCCGAGGCCGCCAGGTCCGCCGAGACCATCGGTGCCGTCATCTTCGCTCCGAGGATGTCCGCGGTGATCGCCGGCGACGTCGATGCCAAGGCCGCGCTGGATGCGGCGGTCGAGGCCCGCCAGAGCGACAACAGTGTCGTGCGGGTGAAGGTGTGGGACCGCGACGGCACCGTCCTGTACTCCGATGCGCCGCGAATGATCGGGAAGTCGTTCGCGGTGACCAGCGACATCACAGACTCCATCGATCGGCAGCAGAGCCATGCCAAGGTGTCGGACCTCTCGGATCTCGACAACGTGGCAGAGAGCACCCTGGACCGGTTGGTGGAGGTCTATGTGCCGCTGGACCTGCCCTCGGGGGAGCGACTGGCCCTGGAGGTCTACTCGAGCGAGGCGAGGGTCTCGCTCGCGCGGAGCGAGCTGATCAAGACCCTGGTGCCGTTCGTGCTGCTGGCGCTGGTGGTACTCGTCCTGGCCCAGCTTCCTGTCTCGGTCTGGCTGCTTCGCAAGGTCAGCCGGGCCGCTGCCGAGCGGGGACGACTGCTGCTCAGCAGTGTCACGGCCTCTGAGCGGGAGCGGCGGGCGATCGCCCACGACCTGAACAACACGGTGGTCCGGGATCTGATCGGCGCGGATGCGGCGATGAAGTCTGTCCAGTCCGACCTGCCGGTGAGTGCGTCGCCTGAGTTCCGCGGTTCGCTGGATCGGCTGTCGGGGGTGGTGAGCGGTTCCGTCGGCTCGCTGCGCACCTTGGTGGTCGCCGTCTACCCGCCCGATCTCGCTGAAGCCGGACTGGCGGACGCCCTCGACCGGCTGGCCGACCGGCTGCGGCTCGATGGCGTGGACGTGACTGTGACGGTCGACCTGCGGTTCAAGCCGAGCCCTGCAGTCACCGCGGCGGCCTATCGGTGTACCCGCGAGTGCCTGACGAACATCACCAAGCATGCCGGCGCGTCGCAAGCCTGGATCGAGCTGGCGGGCGATGCCCGGTGGCTTCGGCTGAGCGTCGCCGACAACGGTCACGGCGTCGCTCCCGCGGTCGGCCTGTGGAAAGCCGGGCACCTGGGTCTGCAGCTGATGCGCGACGCCGTCCACGAACTGGACGGCACGCTTTCGGTGCGGCGCCGGCCTGCGGGCGGCACGGAGATCTCGATCGTGCTGCCTCTGCAGGCGACGGCGACACAACGCTGAGGCACCCCTCGTTTTGAGGGGTCCGTGGTCCCCATGCTGCGGCTGGCCGCCCTCCACGTGGGGCGGGCAAGCTGTGAATCGACTTCAGTCGTATCCGGGGGGAAACGCATGCGTCGCCTGCTCATCATGCTCGGACTGGCTCTCGCGTTTGCGTTCGCGACCGCCGGGCCGTCAGCAGCTCACACCGGCCTGCTCACCAGTGAACCCGCTGCGGGTTCGGTGGTCACCAGCGCGCCCCACCAGGTGGTCCTCACTTTCCGCGAGGCCGTCACCGTAGTGCCGGGCTCCGTCCGCGTGTACGACGACCGCATGCGCCGGGTGGACATCGACGGCATCGCCGGTACGAGGACCCAACAGGTGGTCCGGGCAGTTCTCCCAGGCCGCCTTGGGCAGGGCACGTACTCCGTGGCCTGGCGAGTGGTGTCCGCCGACGGGCATCCGGCGGCCGGCAACTTCCGGTTCTCGATCGGTGCACCCAGCCCCGTGGCCGGCACGATTCCATCGGGCGACGACTCGGGTGACGCCGGGGTGCTGCTCGGCTTGCTGCGTGGCCTGGGGTATCTCGGCCTCGCCGCCGGCCCCGGCGTACTGATGGTGTTGCTTGCTCTGTGGCCAGCGGGTCGTCAGGAGGCGAGGCCACGGCGGCTGATCTGGTCCGGCCTCGCGCTACTCGCCGTGTCCTCGCTGGGGGCTATCGCTGTCGCGAGTGTGTGGACCAGTGGCAATTCGCTGGGTGATACCTGGCATGGAAGCTCGCACGATGCCGCTACTGGCTTGTCCGACTTCGCGTATGCCGCGCGCTTCTACTCACTGCTCGCTCTCGGTGTGGTGATCGGTGTGTCAGCCGTTCTCGAGCGCCCGCTGCGGCTGTTGACAGGGATTGCGTCGCTCGCGCTGCTGTGCACCTGGCCCCTGGCCGGTCATGCCGTGACAGGCCGGCAGGTTCCGCTGGCCGTCGCTGCCGACCTCCTGCACCTCGCCGCCATGACCCTCTGGCTGGGAGGCCTCGCACTCGTCGCAGTGAGCCTGGCCCGCCCGGCGCTGGTGCTGGAACTCGCCGCAGTCCTGCCTCGGTTCTCCCGCTTGGCCTTCAGTTGCGTGGTCGTTCTGGTGATCACCGGCACCTACCAGGCCTGGCGTGAGCTCGGCTCAGTCTCAGCACTGACCAGTACGCCGCTGGGCAGGTTGCTGCTGGTCAAGGTGTCCTTCGTGGCTGTCCTGGTTGCGCTTGGAGCCCTGGCCAGACGGTGGGTGCAGCGTCATCTGATTCCCACAGTCCTGCAGGTGGCGCTGGTCGCGGCCGGGCGGGTAACTCCGCCCGTGGCGGACACGGAGCTGGGGGAGATGGTCGTCCGCCAGGTGCTGCCGGATCGGAAGCAGATCCGGGCGCTGCGGCAGGGACTGGTGGCGGAGCTTTGCATTGGTGTCGTGGTCCTCGGTGTCACTGCGGCGTTGGTCGCGACGAGTGCCGCGGTCTGAGGGGTGTGGGGGGATGGTTCTGCGATGGATCGCAAGAGTGGTGGGGATCTGCATCGCCGGCGTGCTGCTGTTCGGTGCGATTCCGGCGTTCGCTCATGTGCACGTGCACCCGGACAAGGAGGTGAAGCCGGGGACCACCGATGTTCAGTTGACCTTCCATGTTCCGAACGAGAAGGCCTCCGCGCACACTGTCGCAGTGCGGGTGAGACTGGCGGCCGGTATGGCAGGTGTGCACGCTGAGAATTCACCCGGCTGGACCGCCACGCCGGAGCCCGGGGCGCAGGGGACGCTGTCGGCGGTGACTTGGAAAGGCGGCTCGATCGGCGGAGGTGACGGCGTCGACTTCGCGGTGCATGTCGACAGGCTGCCGACCGGGGTGGCTCAGCTGACGTTCGCCGTGGAGCAGACCTACGACGACGGGGAAGTGGTGAGCTGGAGCGAGGCGACCACCGAAGGCTCTCCTGAGCCCGAACATCCTGCGCCGGTCCTGGTGCTCGACGGCTCCGAGTCCGCGGTGGCGCCTGGGACTGCCGGTGTCACTGGGGCCCGGGGGGCCTCTGGGGGAGCGGCGAGAACTGCTGCGGTCGTGACGGCGGCGGTGGCTCTGCCTGCGCTCCTGGTCCTGCTCGCCGTCGGACGGATCCGTGCCTCGAACCGCCGGCAGAAGGTCGCGGTCGGACGGGAATAGCCCGGCGGGGGAGGCGGTTACATCTGATGCCGTCCGGTTCAAGACCCCCGGGCTTCACACTCCGCCGCTACGAGCGGCCACTCGCCGAGAGGCGTCACCGGACGGTGCTGGACTTGATGGGCGGTGGACACTCTGTCTGCCGCCCGTCACGGCCTCCCCGACGCACTTGTGTGGAGGGGGATGATGGACCCAAGGGACTCGCGGTGACGCGTGTGACTGGTGTGGTGCAGGGAGGGTGCAGACCCCGATTTGCATCTTCACCGTGAATGTCAGTAATGTTCTTCTTGTTGGAGCGAGTGCGGGACGCGAAAGCGGCCGGACGCTCCAAACTCCCTGAAGGTCCTAGGAGCCGAAACACGCCCCAAGCGGGTTTCGGTCACTGAGACACGCAGAGAGGCTGGGACGAAAGAGGCCGATTTGACTGGCCGCGGACGAAACAGTAATGTTTGGCGGGTTGCCCCGGAGCTTCAAAACGAAAGTCTGAAGCGCGGTGTGCGTCCGATTCTTGAGAACTCAACAGCGTGCCGAAAGTCAATGCCGAAATATGCATTAACCCCGTACACGGCATTGGATGATTCCATCTATCCCGGGTCTCTTCGAGATTTTGGGTGCTGGGTTGTCTGTTGTTCGTGTTCGGATTCCTTTGAATAACAATGATTCAAGTCAGTTTGATTGTTTCTGAGATATCAAAGGATCTACTCAATGTGTTGACTCTCCATGTCTTCGGATGTGGTTTGTTTATAGATTTCAACGGAGAGTTTGATCCTGGCTCAGGACGAACGCTGGCGGCGTGCTTAACACATGCAAGTCGAGCGGTAAGGCCTCTTCGGGGGTACACGAGCGGCGAACGGGTGAGTAACACGTGAGCAACCTACCCTCA
>DASYMC010000179.1:0-14130 GCA_036009255.1 Pseudonocardiaceae bacterium | reverse complement strand
GCCTGAGAGCGTCATGGCGATGGTGTCCTTTCCTCGATCAGCCGACAATGCACGACGACGCCGAGGTGCCGCCGCTGCCCAAGATGACTCCGGCGGCGCCAGTTACTCATCGCTGTCCGACATCACCGACCAGTCCGGCCCAGTGGCGGACTGCTGGACCGACGACTGTCGAGCCTGAACTGGTCGAGCTCAGGAGGTAGCCCAGGGGCGGTGCGTCAGCTGATGGCATCCAACAACATCGCACAGCGAATCAGGCCGAGATGAGAGTATGCCTGGGGGTGGTTGCCCAATGAGCGCTCCGCGATCGGGTCGTACTCCTCAGGAAGCAGCCCGGTCGGCCCTGCCGCGTCCACGATCTGCTGGAACAGCTCCTCTGCCTCGGTGCGCCGCCCGCAGCCCAGGTAAGCCTCCACCAACCAGGATGCGCACAGGTGGAAACCACCCTCACCGCCGGGCAGCGCGTCGTCGCGGTTGTACCGGTAGACGGTCGAGCCGCTGCGCAGCTCCGCCTCTATCGCCGTGACGGTGGCCTGGAAGCGCTCGTCGTCGGGCGCGAGCAGCCCGGACAGCCCGATGTGCAGCGTGGCGGCATCGAGGTCGGTGCCGCCGTACGCCGTGGTGAAGCAGCCAAGCTCAGAGTTCCAGCCGCGGTCCAGTACCTCGGCCGCGATCTGCTCGCGTAACGGGGCCCACGCCGGATCGGCGGGCCTGGCGTATCGGGTTGCCAGGCGCACCGCGCGGTCCAGAGTCACCCAGCACATGACCTTCGAGTAGAGCTGGTGCCGCGGGCGGGCGCGCTCCTCCCAGATGCCGTTGTCCGGCTCGTGCCACCGGCGTAGCACCGCCTCGGCCATGGCCTGCACCATTCGCCAGTCGAGGTCGGTCAGTTCCCCTCGACACTGCGCCAGATCGACCACCAGCTCGACGACCGGTCCGAAGACGTCGAGCTGCACCTGCTGGTTGGCCGCATTGGAGATCCGGACCGGCCGCGAACCAGCGTATCCAGGCAAGGTGTCGATCACCGCCTCCGGCCCGAGCGTGGTGCCCCGAATTGTGTAGAGCGGGTGCAGCCGTTCCGGACCGGAGACCGTCTCCAGGACCCCCCGCAACCAGCGGAGAAACCCCTCAGCCTCACCTGTCGAGCCAAGCGCGACCAGCGTCCGGGCGGTCATCGCCGCGTCGCGCAGCCAGCAGAAGCGGTAGTCCCAGTTCCGTACACCGCCGATCTCCTCGGGTAGCGAGGTGGTGGCGGCGGCCAGGATGGCCCCGGTCTCGCTGTGGCATAGCGCGCGAAGGGTCAGCGCGGAGCGGGCCACCAGTTCGCGCTGCACGCCGGGCAGCCGCAGCGTCGCCAGCCATTCCGACCACCACACCGATGCCCGCTGCCGCCGCTCGGACTCCTCCACCTGGGACGGACCGAGGTCGTCGGTGCCGCAGCGCAGCTCGAGCAGGATCTCGCCGCCGTCCGGCTCGAGCACCGCGCGTGCGGTCGGGAACATGCCGTCGCCGGTGATTTCCCAGTCGACGCCCGGCGCGCGCAGCACCCACGGGTCCGAGGTGCCCAGCACCCGTAGCCCGTCCGGCACCCGCTCCAGCCGCACTCTCACTTGGCCGAATTCCGGCCGTGGCGCGAACTCGACGACCGCGCGGGAGCGCCCGGACACCGCACGGATCAGGTCGGTCCGGTTTACCTCGTCCAGGTGGACCAGGTAGTCGGTGACCAGCAGCTGCGACCAGCGGGTCTCGACCGTCATCGTGCCGGGCACGTACCGCTGGCCGAGCGGAAGCCCGTCGCGCTCCGGCTGGATAGCGAAATAACCCGCCGGGGGACCGCCCAGCAGATCGGCGAACACCGCCGCTGAGTCCGGCTCAGGGTGACACATCCAGGTCACCCGGGCGTCCGGAGTCAGCAGGGCGACGGATTGGCCGTTGGAGAGCATCGACAGCCGCTCGATCGGAACGGCCTCCTCACCGAACAGCCAGAGCTTGCGCTCCTCGACCAGGAAGGCCAGCGCCCTGGCCACCTCACTGGTATCCACGATCCGGTGGTCCGCTGCGGAGTTCCCGTCGCCCACCTTGATCCCGACGTCCGGGCCGGTCAGCCGGGCGAAGGCGCGCTCGTCGGTGACGTCGTCGCCGAGGAAGACCGCTGCCGTCGCCCCGACCTGGTGGCGTAGCGCGTCCAGAGCGGCACCCTTGTCGCAACTCACCGCGGACAGCTCGATCATCCACTTACCCTCGGTGGTGGTCACCTCCGGCCAGCGCTGCGGTCCGTCGATCACCGCGGAAAGGATCTCCTGCGCGATCTCGGCGCTGGCCTGCCGGAGGTGCACCGCGATGCTAGCCGGTTTGATCTCGAGGGACACCCCGGGCCGCCCGTCGACCAGCGCTCCCAGCTCGATCCGCAGCTTCTCGTGCAGCTCCTTCTGGGCCGGCGTCAGGCCGTGCACGAAGCCGACGTCGAACTCCGAGCCGTGGCTACCGACCAGGTGCACCTCGGCTGGGAGCCGGGACAGCACCGCCAGGTCACGAAGCGCCCGGCCGGAGATCACCGCGGTGGTCGTCGCCGGCAGCGCGGCGAGCGCGCGCAACGCAGTCACCGTCTCCGGTAGCGGGACGGCCCGCTGTGGATCCGGGACGATCGGGGCGAGCGTGCCGTCGTAGTCGCAGGCCACGAGTAGCCGCGGTGTTCTAGCCAGCTGAGCCAGTGCGCGGCGCAACTCCATCGTCAGTATGTCTGCGGTCACTCACGGACGGTATGCGGCAAGGGTGACGCCGGTGTGTCGTTGGCGTTTCCACCAGTCACCGCAGTACCGGCCCCGAACGAGCGGCTGGCTGTCTCTCGTGAAGCGATCCGCCGTCCTCCCCTCAACTGCCAGACCTCTTTTATTCATCTTGGACGGTCAACGTTCCATTTCTACTAATCGACGGCGTGGGGCGGCGTCGGGCGGCAACTCTACAACGGGAGATCCTGACCATGACGAGAACGATGCGCCGGACCAGCCAATTCCTCGGCGGAGCCGCCGTTACAACAGCATTGCTGTTGTCCACGTTGTCCGGTACCGCCAACGCCGCCGTTGGCGGCGTCATCCTCGTTCAACAGCTCAACTCAAGCCTCGGCCTTGTGTGCACGCAGAACTACGTCGGCAAGCTCGCGTCGGAAACTATTCACGATCCCACCTGCGCCGATGCGGCCTACGCTGCGATCACCAGCACAGCGACTCTTCATCCGATCACCGTTCACACTGACTACGTCACTTATACATTTAACGGGCTTTACGTCACCCAGATAGGGCCTCACGGTCTCGACATCGACGCGCCCGGCGGGGTGGGGTAGACCTCTGAGCCGTCGCGCTCACCGGATACCAGCAGCAGAGATCCTCGGCGACCATGTCACCGCCGTTCATGCGGCGCGGGAGTCGAGGTCTGGCTGGTGACCTGACGGTCATCGCACGGCAGGTCGTCCCTCAGGTTTGCGCCCTGGCGGCACAGTTCCCGTTGAACCTGCCATGCCGGCACCGCTGCGGGGGAATGACCGCTCGCGCTGGCAAGGGCGGCGCAGATGCCCGCGGCCTGTCCCGTCGCCATCGCTATGGGCATGACGCGGTAGGAAGAATGGGCGACGTGGGTGCCGGAGATACACCGGCCGGCAACCAGAAGGCGCTCGGTATCACAGGGGATAAGGCACCGCAAGGGGATGTCGTAAGCTTTGCCGATCGGCACTCTCTTCAGAGTCGTACCGGTTCCCGTTGGATTGTGGATGTCAATCGGATACGCACCGCGGGCGATGGCGTCGGGGAAAGAGCGCGCCGCCAGAATGTCGCGACCGGTGAGCTGGTACCGGCCGCGTATCCGGCGGGTTTCCCGCACACCCACCTGCACACCGGTCTGAGCGACGTAGGCCTGCTCGAACCCAGCCACCCTGCGCTTCAGAAAACGTGCGATCTGGGCGACCTGGTGACGACTGATGTACTCAGCCCGGGTGAGATCCCACACATCATTCCCGACTGAGCGAGTGACACGGGTGCTGTTCACGCTCACCTCCTGAGGATGCGGCGTCGCGAAGAACAGGATGTCTTCACGAGGCAACTGGAGCTCACCAGCCTCGGTGGCCTCCCGAAGTAATTCCCACAACCCATGCACACCGCGCCACTGATCCGGATTCTGGCGCACATACTCTGCGAATCCGGGCTGGAAGAACTGCACCATCCGGAACATCAACGTCATAGGCTGAACCAACCCATCCTCGGTACGCCCAACGTCGAAGGCCGCTCCAGCGGCTGCCGCGACGTCCCCGTCGCCGGTGCAGTCCACCACGACCTTCGCATCGATCACCACCGGACCGGACTTGGTCTCGAAGACGACCCGCCGGCAATCCCGCTGCGGCACGACGCCGGAGGCGAACGCATGAAACAGCATGCGCACCCCTGCCTCGTCGAGCATGTCCATGGCCACCAGCTTGAACTGCTCAGGGTCGAACGGAACGGTGTATCCGGTGTGCGCAGACGGGACGAGGGCGCCATTGTCGCGGCCCAGTCGCTCCAACAACTGCCAGAGCACCCCAGCCACCACCGGATCCCCCTCGCCGTGGTCAGTCGGCAAGAGTCTCGTGTGGTCGCCCGGAACGGCCTGCTTCATCTCGTTATGGAAGGACATCAGTGGCATGACCAGCGCGACCGTGGCATTGCCACCGAGGAATCCGTAGCGTTCAACCAAGATCACATCGGCGCCGGCAGCGGCCGCCCCGAGGGCTGCGCCGATCCCAGCCGGACCACCGCCGACAACCAGAACCTCCGTCTCTCCGGCGAATTGCGCGCTCCGCGGTGGTAACAGCAACTCCTTGCGTTCACTAGGCCGTGGCAGAACCGGCATCAAGCTCCTCGGTCAGACTCGTACTGATGGGTGGGGACACCGCAGGCGCCACCGGCAGCGCGTCGAGCACGCGGGCGAGACGCCGACACGTCATTCGAGCACGATTCTGCAGGCCCTTCATTCTATCCTGCACGCGAGCCGCCTGCCGGGGATGCTCGTCCCACACCCGGTCCACCTCCGCCAGCAACAGCCCGGCCTGCTCGCGCGCCACCCCCCGTAGTGCCGGAGCGCCGGCCGCTTGCGCGAAGTCGAAGACCTTTCCGGCGTAGGGCAGCGGGAGAAATGGCACTCCAGCGGTGGCGGCAAAGATCAGGAAGTGCAAGCGCATCCCTACGACGAGGTGCAGATGGTGCATCAGTCCAAGGATTTCTTCTGGCTGATACAACCCATGCACGATCCGTCCGCGGTCGGGGCAGGTCATGTGGGACAAAACGGCGTGGGAGTGCCGGATGTCGTCACGCTCCATCGGTACGAACACCACATGTGCATCAAGGCGGCGGACCAGGAAGTCCGACACCTCTGCGAGCAGTTCGTGATAGCTGTGCACGTCGAGGTGCTCGGCAGCGTGGCCGGGCTCGCGCACCGACATCCCCACGAGCCGGGAACCGGCCGGAATACCCTCCCTGAGCAACATGTCGTCGGTGAAATCAGCAGGTGTCAACAGGAGAGCCGGATCTGCCGTCACAGTGATCTCTCGGTCGAGGCCAGCCTTCTCCAACACCAACTTGGACTCGTGGTCTCGCACCGTCAGGTCCCGCACACCGGCAAGGGCACTACGGACGACGGCACGCTCCTCCGGATCGTTGAGCGGCCCCGCTCCCACGGCGTAGGCGAAGACGGGAACACCGGCGTTGTCCGCAGCCTGGACAAGCGCCAGATACCGGTGCCCCTCGCCGTCGTACAGGACCCCACCGCCGCCCAGGATCAGCAGGTCAAGCCGTGACACAGCGGCCGACACCTCACACCGGCTCAAGCCTTCCCAGCCCACAACCTCGGACACCCCGTCATGATGCTGACGCGTGTGCTCCTCATTTCTGCTGAACACCACGACTCTCGCGAACGGGCGGACGTGGCGGATGCAGCCGAGCACGCAGCGCAGGATCGCCTCGTCTCCAACATTGAGCCCGCCGTAGGACCCAAGCACTCCGATGCGGAGCTCATCATCGCCGTCGCTGTAAGCGAACTTCTGGCGCGGTGTCCAGCTAGTCAGTTCGGCCACGGAATGATCCCCAGGGCTTATGTGAGCATCTCGGCCACTCCCAGGTGGCGATGTGGCACTCTCCATCATGGCGGCCTCCGTCGATGAACCAGTTCAATATGCCAGAGTGCCCGGCGAAACCTATTTGATGCGTGGACCCGGGAGCTTGAGAAAGATCCATATAACTTGATCTACCAGGCCGGTGCGGGGAGTCCGTATGTTTCATACCGGGTCACGAAGAACAGTTGCGCATAACCCGCGGAGTCCGTGCCGCTCAAGGTGTGCCATGCGCAGCCGCGGGCAGTCGGTTCGTCCTCGAGGTCTGCCGTGCCCAGAACTGGACCGGCTGACGAATCCACGGCCATCAGTGTGACGATTAGGCTGGGGAGCTCCGCGCAACGTCTCGTCGCGACGATACGCTTTCCCGTTTCTCCAATCCCACCGCCTGACGCAGCTCGTCACAGTCACCGAGCAGTTCGGGATGTTCACCAGCCAACTGGCTCATCACGTTGGAAAGGCCCTCGGCAATGGCGTTCAGCTTACGCTGGATGGCCTGATCCGCCCCCTTCTGCGTATTCTGCAACAATGCCACAAGCAAGATCGTCAATCGTCGTGACCGTGTTTATGATCAACTGCCAAGTATCGATACGGCAGAGGGGGAGGAAAGGCGGGCCCACAACACCACCAGCAGAACGCACACGGTGACTTCAAGACTTCCCCTGCAGGGCCGAGGTTGACGGGGTTATGAGTTGCTGGAGCTGCCAAGCCATCTTCGGCGCGCGCCGCTGCTCGCCGTCCAGGCCACCCCAGATCCCGTCGATCTCACCATTGCGCAAAGCCCAGGTCAGGCACCTCTCAGGTACCGTGCAAGGCGAGCCAACCGCTGTCGCCTGGGCCGCCTGGCGGTGGTAGCGGGGGCGGATCCCAACGGGGAGAATCAGCCCGGCATTGAGCTGCCGGCAGGCCGCCTTGTCGATCCATTCAGTCATCACTCGATAGTGCCGCTGCACCCTGCGGCCAACCTGGACCTCCCAGTGCCAACCGCGGTAGCGGAAACCGATCCAACAGGTCAACATGCTAGCTGTGCCTCGGGAAATCTCAGCATCTTGACCTGCGCGCACCGCACCGCCAGCCGGGACGGCTAGTGTCCGGTAGCACTTTTGTCTAGATTGACGGGTGAAGTCCCGCTCTTCGACGTCTCCTGAACCTGCCGCTCGGTAGAGTTCCTACCTAAGCTACTCCACGACGGCGAGCGCGTCGACCTCAACGAGCATATCTGGCGGCAATTGAGTATAAACGGTTGTGCGGGCCGGAAATGGCTCCGTCAGAAATTCATACAAGACAGTGTTCATCTCCCGAAAGTGACCCTCTTCGGTGAGGTAGACGTGCAGCATTATTACATCGGCGAAGGATGAGCCTGCCTCTTTGAGAAGCTCTTGTATATTCGTCATTGCCTGCCGGAGCTGCTCGTGAATTCCTTCGCAGAGGATGCCGGAGCGAGGATCAGCCCCTATCTGTCCGCCAACTGCTAGGACATTCCCACGTCGAATAGCCTGCGAATGTGGCCCCACTGGTGGTAAAGCATTCTCGCTTGAGATAACGATAGATTCCATCTTGATCTCCTTCCTTGACAGCTTATGCTCGGTCCGTGGACTTGACGTTGGCGAAATTTTGCTCTGCTGAGGACACGATGGGACGACAAAGGCAAGCTGAAACAAGCCGAGCTCTCCGCGGCCGGCGTGTCCCGTTACTGTTATCCGGCTACTCTATGCCGTGATGTGATTCTCCGACCTCAGCCTGAGAGCGCGAATTGAATGTCCAGATTCGCCCTGGCAGAGCGACCGGGGCTGGCGCGACCGCCAACCACAAGTGGGCCCGCGGAGGCGGTGGGGTCCTCGGTCTTGCTCGGTTCCTGCTGAACGTGCAGCTGCCGCACCCGCTTCTGTTGCTGGGCCACTTGCTGCGGCACAGGAGCTCACCCAACGCCAGCTTGGCGCCCTGCCGCAGCGCCCGCTCGGCGGCGAGATGGCCCGCCAGCCGGCAAGCCGCTCCTGCTCCCGCCAGAGCTCCTCCGCAACCTCGGCAGATACCGGGACGCGCCGATCTCGGACGCCACGAGTCGCGGCGAGTTTACGACCCCGGGCCGGGGCGCATCTCCACGTCGGCGAATCCGGCCGGCAGCCCACATCGGTCGCAGATCAGCTGGTCGTCGAGCCGTCCTCCGCAGTCGCCGCCATGTACGGCAACCCGCGGCGGTCCGGCCGGGTTGGGATAGTACCGATCACCCCACTTCATGATCATCAACAGCGCGGGGGCAAGGTCGCGTCCCTTGCCGGTGAGCAGGTACTCGTGGCGTTCGGGGCGGGTCTGGTAGGTCCGCCGTTCTAGCAGACCCTCGGCGCACAGCCGATCCAGCCGAGCGGCCAGCACATTGGTGGCGATACCGAGACTTGTTCGGAACTCATCGAACCGGCGCAGCCCGAACAGCGCATCGCGCAGCACCAACAGAGTCCAGCGCTCGCCCACCACCTCGAGCGTGCGGGCGATCGAACAGATCTGGTTGGGGTAGGTGCGCTCCAGCATCGGCCCAAGCCTACGAGCACTCAGTTGCATGACGCAAGTAAAAATGCTACCGTCCCACTAACTTGCTCCATGCAACTGACTGATTCGGAGATCGCGCGATGAGCCTGCAACCGATCACATTCACCGAGTTCTGGGCCGACCGCGGCCCGCACCGGATCCGCCTCAGGGACTATCCCGGCAACGGTCCGGCGATCGTCCTGATGCACGGTTTCCCAGACGACAAGCACCTCTATGACCGGATGCTGCCCTACCTGACCGGCCGGCGCCGTGTCGTCACCTTTGACTTCCTCGGCTGGGGCGAGTCCGACAAGCCGCCCGGCTACCCCTACACCGCGGCCAACCAGACGGGCGACATCGACGCCGTGATCACCCGGCTCGGACTGGACAAGGTCGTCCTGGTGGCGCATGACTCGTCCGGGCCGCCCGCGATCGACTGGGCGCTCGAGCATCCGGAGCGAGTCGCCGCACTCGTGCTGCTCAACACCTACTACGGCTGGATGCCGAGACTGCGCGCCCCCGAGGCGATCACTCTGTACGCCACGCCGATCCTGCGGAACCTCGCCCGACCCGCGATGCATCGCTTCGCCAAGCTCGACCGCCGGCTGTACTTCTGGCAGGTCGGGAGGTTCATCCGGGACGAGGCGGTGCGCCGAGAGCTGCTACCGCAGTACTACGCCCGATTCCGTTCCGCACGGCCCGCGTTCCTGCGGCTGAACGCCGATCTGCCGCGCACCCTCATCTCACGGGCCAGGCGCACGTCGCAGCTGCGCGCATTCGAAAGGCCAGTGCGGATCGTGTTCGGCTCTGACGATCCATACCTCAACACACACGTGGCCCGCCGATTCGCTCGGCTATTCCCCGCCGCAGAACTTAAGCTTATCGATGGTGCGCGGCACTATGTTCAGGTCGACGAGCCGGAAGTGGTCGCTGGGACCATCCTGAACTCGGACCGAGTTGCCTCACTCGGGCAGAAATAAGACTGTGCGGGATGAGGCTGCTGGGTACCCCGTAATCCGCGAGAGGCTCTGACGTCGCTATTTGCCGGGTCGGAGTGCGCGGATCTTCCGAAGAACCACCGAGCATCCTCGAGACAAGATGGTCGTATTCGCCTTCATAGTCAAGCGGAAGCCCATATGAACGAGCAGAATTTGCCTTCATCCGACTGTCAATCTCGACCGGTGGAGTGTGCTTTCTCTCGCCAGTCTGGCCTGCACCCTGTGGCTGCGAGGTTGGCCTCAGTGACTGCTCCGTCGATCGCGCCAGGCGTGCACTGAGAGTCGGGCACGGGCTGTCCATCACGCTCACCGGGAGACAAGGGGCTTAGTAGACCGCCTGGCGTCGGCGCCGAGCAGCTCGATCTTGTCTAGGTGGTTGGCCCGGCTCGGTCGGCGTCACCCTCTTTGAGGGGTGATCTTGGTGACTCAGGCAGGTCACAAGGCAACCACCCCAAGAAGTAAGGGTAGACTAAATGAAGTAAGGGTATACTTACTTCATGGATCGGGACGCTGGAACACACGCCTGAAGCGGTTCCTGCACCGGACACGTCGCTGCCGTCTGCGTGGGTAGAACAGGAGGTGAAGGTAGTGCGGGCCGCCTTCCATGCCGAGCTGGACGAGCTGATCGCCGACCTCGCCAGGAGAGTCCGGCTTGCTGGCGGCATGATAAACAATGCGTCGATCGCCCTACATCAGAGTGATCCCGCGCTCGCTGGACGGGTCATCGCTGAGCGTGACCAAACGAATGCGATGCTCGATGATACGGAGCGACGTTGTATCACCCTGCTCGCGTTGCAGGCTCCGGTCGCCGGGGACCTCCGAGTGGTGATCGCGGCCTTCCGCGCGGTGGGTCACGTGAGGCGGATGGCCAACCTTGCTCGGCACATCGCGATCATCGCCCAACCCAAGCACCCCAACCCGCCGATCCCAGGCGAGGTGCGTCCGGTGCTCGCGCGGATGAGCCTGCTCGCCAGCCAGCTCGCCGAGGATGCCGCGACCGCCATCGAGCACCAGGATCCGCTGTCCGGTGACCGGCTGGCCGTAGCGGACGACGAAGTGGATGCGTTGCGTCGTCATTTGGTAGGCATCCTGTTTACTGAGGACTGGTCACACGGTGTGGAACAGGCAGTGAACGTCGCCCTGATGAGCCGCTATTACGAGCGCTTCGCTGACCACGCGGTGGCCATCGCGGGGCAGGTCTGCTACGTGGCCACCGGTCGGATACCCGAGCCCAACGCCTTGGAGACGACCAGCGCCCCTGGCCCACCATGACAACCGACTCAACCCGGGCCTGTCCCCATTCGCTTCGTGCGTCCGATGCGAGGGCTACCCACAGCCAGGCGTTGGAGGCGCCGACGTTGAGCGGTGGGATGCGGCCAGCAGTCAGCGGGCCGGGACGGTAGCGCGGATCCGCAGCTGGCGCAGCTCTCCGAGGTAGTCCTGCAGCTGGGACAGCCGGGTATCGCGCTGACCGCCGTTTAGCTGGACACCGTCGACGGCGGCGCGCACTGCGTCCGAGGCAGCCCGCAGCCGCTGGTCGTTGATCTCGGTGAAATGGTCGCGCAAGGTTCGGTGGACAGCGCGTAGCTGCGCCCGCAACTCATCGCCCACCCGAAAGTTCACGCTGTCCATGAGCTTGGACACCGCCATCTTGGCCTCGGCCTTGCCCCGTTCCTTGCCGCTTTTGCGGTCCTCCCAGAAGGTGAACAGCCCCAGCAGCACACCGGCCGCGACAGACCACACGCTGATCAACGACAGCCCGGCGAGGCTGGTCAGCACCCCGACCATCAGGATGCCGCCGTAGGACCCCCGCACGCTGTTGACCACCCGCGCGAACACCCCACCGCTGTCCGGGCGCTCCATCGGCTTGACCCGGCGCAGCGCATCGTCAGGGTCCTCCAACAAGATGTCGGGCAGTACCACGCCGGTGGGCGAACCGTCCTGGTTGCCGGCCAGCTTTGCGGCCACCTGCTCGGCCAGTCGCCGGGAGCGATCGGTGGCCACCTGGAAGTTGGCGCGTACGCCGTTGTCGACCTTGCCACGCACTTCCCCGTCGAACCGCTCCCAGTCCCGGGCCGGATCCGCCTTGGCGATGTCCTCCTCGGCGCCTTCCATTACCTCGCGCAGCCGCTCACGCAGGTCGAAATCCACCTGCGACATCAACTCGGTCACACCATCGCCAAGCGCGAGCTGCCAGTTCGCCGAAAGCTGCTGGCACCGGTCCAGCTGGGCGATAGCCCGCTTCTGCCGGTCCTGCGGCGATTTCCCGGAGCTGCGCAACACATCGAGCTCACGGTTCCAGAGTGTGCCCAGCTGATCGGTGACGGCCCGCACCTCGCCGAGCACCGAGTCGCGCAGCGCCGGATCCACCCTGGTCGCGATCCGGTCGCGGAGGAACTCCAGCAGCTGCGGCACCCCGGAAGCGACCGTGAGCGACTCGTCACCGCGCTGCCGGCCGTCCTCGCACAGCGCCGAGGACACCGGCAGTAACGGGATGGTCGGCGAGTCCAGACCAGCCGCCTGCAGCCGCCACCGGTTGGCCCGCTGGACGTCGTTCCACCGGGGGTAGAGGTCGATCTTGGTGAGCACGCCGGCCACCGCGGTGCCCTGCGCCTGAATCCGGGCCAGCGCGTCCAGCTCCGCCGGGCCGTATTCGTGGCCGGCCTCGGAGACAAACAACACCACGTCCGCCGATCCCGGCTCCGGCAGCCGGGGCTGGTCCGCCCCCGGGCGGGCGGGGACGTCCGTGAAGCTCGTCCCCGCCCGCCGATCGGGCACTGTCCGGTCCAGGACGTGGACCAATGAGGTGGCGCCCTGGTCAGGCGCCCCGACCACCACGACACGCAGCTGCCGAGCGGTGACCTGGGCGCGAGCCCTGGCCAGCCGCTCGATCAGCTCGGGGCGACCGGCCGCACCAGCCAGCCGATTGGCCTGGTCGAGCACGTTGTTCAGCTCCGCGCTGGTCATCAGCTCGGCGCTGGTCTTCAGCCCGGCAGACTGCATCGTCACCGACACTGCTACGTCCTCCTCGTCCTCACTGCACCGTCCTTCGCTACACCTGGACTCAGTGCTGTACCGCCGTGTGATCGGTGCTGTGCGTGGTGTCGTGGGCCGGAGTAGCGGCCGGGGTGGTGTTGTCATGCAGCCCGCTGGACAGACCATGCGACGGGGACGAGCTTGGCGCGCTGCTCGGGTCGGAGCTGTGCACTGTAGTCGGCGCCGTGCTGTGCGTGGTCGGCGTCGCATGCGGGCTCGATGTCGAGCCGTTCGAGGCCCCCGGCGCCGTGCTTTGCGTGGTCGGCGTGGTATGGGTAGCTGTCGAGCCGTTCGACGCCTCCGGTGCCGTGCCGTGCGTGCCTTGCGGGCTAGATGTCGAGCCGTTCGACACCTCCGGTGCCGTGCCGTGCGTGGTCGGGGACGAGGTGTGCGGCGACGGCGACGTCGTGGCAGTGGAGGTGCCCGACGCTGGGGCGGGTGTGCTGAGCCCGGTGCCGCTCTGGGTGCCGGTGTCAGCGTGCGGCGCACTGCCGTGGCCGCCGGCGTGCGGCGCTGGTCCATGTGTGCTGGGCCCGGTGCCGCTCTGGATGCCGGTGTCAGCTTGCGGGGCGCTGCCGTAGCCGCTCTGAGTGCCGGTGTCGGCCTGCGGCGGGCCTCCGTGACCGTCGGTGAGGGTGCCGTGCTGACCGCCGCTCGGCCCATGGACCTGCCCACTGTCGTTGCTGACGCTCCCCTGCGGACCGTGCGGGGTGCCACCGTGCACGTTGTGCTGGTTGTCGTTCCCGCCGCTGAACCACCCGCCAGAGCTATGGCCTGAGCCCTGGCCTGCCTGGTCGCCGCGCTGTGAGCCAGATTCCGAGGCGCCGCCGGACTCGTGCGAGGTGTTTACCGTGGCGGCCTGCGCGACGCTGTGGCTGAGCGGCTGGGAAGCAACGTGCGAGGAGGACTTCGCGTCGAACGGGGTCGCGTTCACCGGCGCCACAGACCCCGCGACATTGGCGGCATTAGCGACCGGCGCGCTCGCCCCCGATGCCACGTTCCCGACGCCCGGGCCTGCGTTGGAGAACGACGGCCCGTTGGACAACGACGCCGCGGGCGCGGAGAAGGCGGGCCCAACCGGGTTGGCCGAAGCGCTCTGAAAGCCGCCGGCGAACTGACTGTGTTGGCCAGGCAGCTCGCCCCGCTGGCCGCCACGAACGCTGTCGAAGTCACGCTGCACGTCGTGGTGCGCCTGGCTTCGCGGGCCATGCCCGGCCTCGTGCTGGGCGGACCGGATGTCGCGGCCATCGTCGCCGTCCCGGGCGTCGTGGTGTAGGGCGCGGTTGTCCTGACGGAGGTCATTGTTCTGGTGCCGTAGGTCACCGACCTCATGCTGGAGCTGATGGTTGTTGTCCTGCCGCTGCTCGTGGTCGCCCCGCTGGTCACGATCGTGGTCATTCCACCCACGCCGGTCATGGTCACCATCACGGTCATGCTCGCCCCGAT
>DASYMC010000178.1:0-2024 GCA_036009255.1 Pseudonocardiaceae bacterium | reverse complement strand
GTCGAGGCCCTGCCTGGGCGTATGGTCACGCTGGCTACCTGTCTTGCTCCCCTTGTTCGCTGACCCTGGATTGTTGGGCTGCTCTCGTTGAGCGGTAGCCAGCTCGCTGTGCTCGGTGTTCGCGTTGCCGGTCAGCCACGGAGGACCGGTCCCCATGATGGGGGATCTTGCGCATCGTGCCGTCGCAGTTACACGGCTCGGTATCGCAGTTACACGGCTGGGTATCGGTCGTTTGCGATTCCGTATTTTCCGTGTCGGAGCCGGTCGTGATGGTCGGGGATCCAGCATCTTCGGTCGTCACCGTTGATGGCGGCGATGATGGCGGCGGCAACACCGGCCCGTGCTCCGGCGCGGGCGGCGGAGCAGGCCGAGCTGGCACAGCATGATGGGCCGTCGGCAAAGACTGCTGGTGTGCGGGCACTGCAGGGGGGTCTGGGGGATACGCCTTGGTCGGTGTCTGCCGGGCAAACCCTGCCGGCTGTGCGTCGATGGGCGGAACGGTTACTAGATGCTCATCGCTGATCAAGGGTGTTGCGGGAGTTGGTAACCGACCCGGGGTGAGTTCGGCAACTGGTGACTCGGTGGACGACGTTGTGAACATGGTCATCCCGGCCGCAACGAACACCAGCGCGGCGCTTGCCACCAGAGCGATTACGGCCCCCGGCGTCCCGAGCACCAGTCCGGCCCCCCGACCGGCCCACCGCCGTGCGCCCGGGGCATACCCTGACTGCGGTGCCGGGGCAGAGAGCAGCTCGCTATCTTGTTCGAGCCTATTGATGGGCGCGACCGGCTGGTCGGTGAGGACAGCTGCAGGCGGCTCCGAGCTGATGACAGGCTGAAAAAGGTCTACGACCTGCCGTGTGTCCGGTTGGGTCGGGGGGTTTGAGCAGCTCACAGAGACGCGGTGGCCCGCGCTGAATTCAGTGCACCGGGCAGACCCCTGTCGTGCGGGGCCGGGGCCAACAGGCGACTGGTTTGGATTCACTGCTGCCATACCTCCCATGCGGGTTCACCGGCCACAGGCTTCCATCAGCTACTCTTCGTGCCCGGCCGATTACGCTACTCACACCCAGATCGCTCAGTCAGGCCGTGCCGTTACGGCCAGTGGAGACCATCACTCCGAGGAAGCGGAACAACGTAGGGGGCCAAGCTACGAGCGAGGGCTTCTAAGCCAGTGACGGCCGGCCGGGTCGAGTGCTGCGGTAACAGCGGCCACGGCATCGAAGGTGGGTTTGGCGTGTCCCGATAGAGAGATCGCTGACCGGCGTACTCGGAGACGGTCAGGTCGGCGACGGCCACGCCGCTGGCCCGAGGGGCGCGCCCTTGGCAACCAGGCGCGCCCAGCGCTGACGCCGCCGGAGCGCCCGGATCATCGCCAGCCCACACGATCGTCCCGACTGCCCCGATCCCATCAGGTAGGTCACCACCGCGCCCGCATCCTCCTCGTGCACCCCGTAGCTGGCGTGAAAAGCGTACAAATGCTCCGCAAGGCGCCAAGGTCACCAAAGCGACGACCGCAACGACCACGGCGAGCAGGGATGAAGTTCGGCCGCGCGAAGGGTCGGCTGCGGGGCAAACAGCTGAATCGAGTATCACCGGATCGAGTCGCCGTGCAAACGACGAACCTGAACAACTTGACTAAGACGGTGGCCACAGGCTGCCCCCTGCAGTCAGGTGACCTGGAACTGCCCTGCACCGCTTCGTCCGACTTACATAGGTCTCGAATCCCGACGGGAGGATCCGGCCAGTCAAAAGGATTGTGGCGGTCTTGGGCACGTCAATATCGGGGCAGGACGGAAGAGTTCACCACTCAGATCGGGTCCAGGGTCATCCTGGCCGTTACAAGGAGTCCTCAAAGTGGACGTAAACCGCAGTGGCGTCGTCGCTCGGCTTGTATCGTGGCCATCGTTCGCCGTACAGATCGGTGGCCTCACTTCGGCGCACCTCCTCTATCAAGGTCTGAGGACCGTCCTCAGCTAGCGTGGAGAGGACACGTTCCCACCTGACAACGCCGAGATCCTGGA
>DASYMC010000177.1:0-6142 GCA_036009255.1 Pseudonocardiaceae bacterium | reverse complement strand
GCACGTTGACCGGGGTCGTGCGCCATGCCCTGCTGGCATGTCCCCTCACCGCAAGGACCCGTGCGCCCAGGATGCTCAGTCCATGGCGAGTCGAGAACGCCACCGCCCGGTTGAAAGATGTTTCGGGTCAACCAACCCGGGGCCCGGTAGTGAGCGGACACGAACCCAGTCTGACGGCGTCCTGCCGGTTTTGTCATGCGGCGGATTCTCGAACATCCGCTAACCGGGGCTCCGCCCCAGCCCGCCGAGACGTGTCGCTGGGGTCAGTCGCGTCGTTCGGGGGCTCCGGTCGGAGCGGTGCGGTGACACGCTGTGTCCCGGTATGAACCGCCGTTGGCGGTAGGTGGCCTTACGGCCTGTCCGACCGGAGCCCGTGATGACGTTACCGCGTACTGCCGCTGATGTGCTGTCCCGCCACGTGGTGTTCGAGATCGAGTCGATCGACCGGCTGTATCTCAACGTCTACGTCCCCGAGCTGCAGCGAGTCGGGCAGGTCGTCGGTTTCCTGACTCGCCACCTCGGGTTCGAGATCGCGTCGACGGCGCTGGTGGCGAAGAGGAGCGAGGCGTTCGTAGCCGGGCTCCAACGCTACGCGGCCGATCATGGGGTACCGCTGATTGATTTTGTCAAAGGGCAGCGCAAAGACGACGTCATGCACGAGCACCTGGCCCGCTGTGAGGGCTCCGAGCAAGTGTTGTTCATCGGCCGGGCGCAGGAGAAGGCCCGGGTCTTTCGCACCGAGCGCCGCCGCAACCCCACCACCGGGGCGTCCTATCCATGGATCGTGACCGCAACCGCGATGGTCAACCAGTTCTACATCTACGCCGTGGATGAAGATTTTGGCCCGTTCTTTCTCAAGTTCAGCTCTTATTTCCCCTACACCGCCCGGTTGTGCATCAACGGCAACGAGTACGCCAAGCGCCAGGCCACCAAGGCAGGCATCGCCTTCACCGCGTTGGACAACGGATTCGCCACGATCGAGGACCCGGCTGACATCCCACGGGTGCAGGCGATCTGTGACGGTCTGACCGAACCAGTCATCGACGCGTTGCTGCGCAAGTGGCTGGCCCGGCTGCCCCACCCGTTCACCCCGGTCGACCGGGCCGCCGGCTACCGGTATCAGCTGTCGGTCCTGCAAGCCGAGTTCTCCCTGACCCAGATGCTCGACAAACCCGTCTCTGGGCGGATCTTCTTCGAGCAGACCATCCGCGAGAACCTCGACATCGGCCGGCCTGACCAGGTCAGCCTGATCTTCAACCGGCAGGTCCGGCGCAACACCCCCGGGGTGTTCCGGACCCGGGTGATCACCGACACCGTGACCCCAAGCCTGCACATCGACTATAAGCACTGCCGGATCAAGCAGTACCACAAAGAAGGCAAGGCGCTACGGACCGAAACCACCATCAACGACACCTACGACTTCGCCATCGGCAAACGGCTGACCAATCTGCCCGCCCTGCGGAAGATCGGCTTTTCCGCCAACCGACGCCTGTTGGGCGTCCAACGACTCAGCCACGACCCCGCCGACGGCATCGAAGCACTGGCCGCGATCACCGACCCGGTCACCACCACGACCGGGCAACGCGTGCCCGGGATGCGCTTCACCGATCCCCGCGTCCAAGCACTGCTCTCCGCGCTGTGCGTGTTCCGTCTGCTGCCCCGCGGCTTCACCAACCGCGACCTGCGCATCCACCTCGCGCCCCAACTCGGGCTGCCACCCGAGGACATGACCAGTGGACAGATCACCTACGACCTACGACGGCTCCGCGTCCACGGACTCATCCAACGCATCCCGACAACCCACCGCTACCGCGTCACCGACCCCGGACTGCGCCAGGCGCTGTTCCTCACCCGAGCCCACACCCGACTGCTCCGCACCGGCCTAGCCGAGATCCACGGCCCACCCGTGCCCACCAAACTCCGCGCCGCCGCCCGCGCCTACGACAACGCCATCAACGAACTCGCCCGAACCGCTGGCCTCGCCGCTTGACGTAACACATCGGACTTGACTCGATCTTGCCGGCTTCGCCGGCCCAAGCAAGCTAGTGAGGTGCCGTGGGTTAACTCCTGCGTGGATCCTCAAACCTTAGGCCGTGGTCGTTGGGCAAGACGTGGCCGGTTCGTGGTGCTTGGATCTGTCAGTCCAGGTAGTCGCGCAGCACCCGGGTCTGCGAGGGGTGACGAAGCTTGGACATCGTCTTGGCTTCAATCTGCCGGATCCGTTCTCGGGTGACTCCATAGACCTGGCCGATCTCCTCGAGTGTGCGCGGTTGACCGTCGGTAAGCCCGAATCGCAGCCGCACCACACCGGCTTCCCGCTCGGACAGTGTGGCCAGCACGCGCTGGAGCTGGTCCTGGAGCAGCGTGAACGAGACCGCGTCAATCGCGATCACGGCTTCGGAGTCCTCGATGAAATCACCAAGCTGGGAGTCGCCCTCGTCGCCGATGGCCTGGTCCAGCGAGATGGGTACCCGGGCGTACTGCTGGATCTCCAGCACCTTGTTCGGGGTGATGTCCATCTCCTTGGCCAGCTCCTCCAGGGTCGGTTCGCGGCCCAAGTCCTGGAGCAGCTCACGCTTCATGCGCCCCAGTTTGTTGATCACCTCTGCCATGTGCACCGGGATCCGGACGGTGCGGGCCTGGTCGGCCATCGCCCGGGTGATCGCCTGGCGGATCCACCAGGTGGCGTAGGTGGAGAACTTATAACCTTTGGTGTAGTCGAACTTCTCCATCGCCCGGATCAAACCGAAGTTGCCCTCCTGGATCACGTCCAGGAACGGCATCCCGCAGCCGGTGTAGCGCTTGGCCACCGACACGACGAGACGAAGGTTGGCCTCCAGCAAATGGTTCTTCGCCCACTCGCCATCGCGGACGATCCAGCGCAGATCCCTGCGAAGCTGCGGAAAGACCTCTTCGGACTGGTCCTCGGCCCGGCGCATTCGCTCAGTGGCATAAAGCCCGGCCTCGATGCGCTTGGCGAGCTCGACCTCCTCCTCGGCCTTGAGCAGCGCCACCTTGCCGATCTGCTTGAGATATGCCCGTACCGAATCGGCCGAAGCGCTAAGTTCGGCAGCCTTGCGGGCCTGGCGCAGCGCCCCGGACTCCTCCTCGTCCCAGACGAAATCCTCCGAGCCGGGACCACTGGCGGCCTCCGCCTCCTCGGCCTCCATGGTGATCTCCCCAACCTCGACCTCAACGCCGACCAGAAACCCAGTAACCGGGCCACTCAGCGCGGCGAACTCGATGGCGGGATCTGTGAAACGAGGCCACGGCGCGCCGTCGAGCGCCCTCGCGGAACTACCCGGTGTCAGGCTGAGGCGTGCCGAGCAATCGCGGGGGACCAAGCTGTGCGAATCGACGTGATCTGGATTGGTGGTGCGAACCGACATCATGTCGGCGTTCCCGTCTCGGCATGAACGACAGCCGATGTCATTGTGAGGCCGAGAACGACGCGGGCTATGACGCCATGCGCACGGAGAGTAATCGGTTACAAGGAAGATTACTCTCGCTCGGTGCACTACGCCACCGGTGTCAGCCCGACAGTGCACCCAACACTGCGCGACACCACTGCTCGACAACGGAAACATCCATCCATGGCCATTCTCAGTGATCGATACTTTCTGAGCCGAGATGATGAGGTGACGGATCGGTTTCAGTTGATGGGGGCACGCCCAGCTGATCTTGCGGTCTGATGGTGTGGCCGTAAGTCACCTCGCGGCCGTGGCGGGCGCCCGCGTGTAGATGCCCCGGCGCCGGATATCACAACACAGCAGGAAGAGGTTGCGAGCGGCCGTCCCCTCGTACACCGGTAACTAGATGCGGGTTCGACATATGAACGCCGGGCTGGGGCGCTCCGATGTGCTCCGCACAGCTCGGGATGCACTCAAGCGGGTTCGCCAGAAGGTGGCACTGCGGTGCCAGCGGCTTACCGCCACGGATACCTCCGTGGGCCTACCGGAAGAGGACAGGCACAATTCACCAGACCCGCGGGGAGCGGCCCGACACCGCTTCTGCAGCTGAGGACCCCGCAGCCAATATCGCTTCACGTAATGATGCGCGGCTTCATGGCGAGCGATCTAGAGGGTATTCCCGTCCTCGGTCGGGTGCTCGCGCGCGCCGGTCTGCGTTCGCTTATTGCTGTGGGCGAGTTTCGTCGTCCAGGTCGGCAGCTGGTCGCGAAGGGTGCGACCTGTGGAGGCAGCAATTGATAGAGGACACCCTGACCGGCACCGCCGGGTGCTGGGCGAGGACCACCCCGTCACTTTGCGTTTGACCCACAATCTCGCCGCTGGCCTGCGCGCGCTGGGTGAGCAGGAGCAGGCCCGCCAAGTCGAAGAGTGGATCAAATCCCGTTACCGGTTATGACCGTTCCCCTGCCTCGTCTCGTCCTGACTCCGGTCTGTCACGGCAGCACGAGCCAGCGCCGAAGCTCATCACGCAGCGGCGGCGAAGCTGGCCTTGAGGCGTTGACGTGGCATGGACGATTCATGGGGCGATGAGTGGAGGTCACCCGTGAGGCCCGTTCCGGTCAGCTGCGCCAGAGTCGCGGCGTCAGCGCATAATACGCAGCTGGCGGTCGGTGCGTGTGGCGATCGCGCAAGCCCGCCCGCGCGAGCACGGCCGCCAGGCGGCGCAGGCGGAACGGTTTCTTAACAAGGTTAAGTCGATATTTGGAGTACATCACTGCACCTACCTTGTGTCAGTATCGGAGGAAGCGGCTGGCGAGTTTGAGCGACGGGTGTGCGCGTCCGCACCGTGCTCGAAAGCGCGTTGGACGAGGTCTTGCGAATTAACGTACTCGACCTGGATCATGCGCTGGATATAGCTAGGCGCCGGGTGATCGGTGTACCAGCACCTTTCCTCACGCTTTGCCATTGTCTGTCTGGTGGAGTGGCACGGGACCTAATCCGGGTCGCGCGAATGATGCTAGATGCTCAGCGGGACACCGAGCTCACCAAATTGGACAAGCTCGCTGTGCAAGTGGTGAACCGGGAGGTACAGACACTCACGCGGGGTCTTGCCACGCGCATCGCAAACCTAGTCAATGGGTCGGTTACTGATGGGCTGCTCGACCTACTCGCTAAACCCGGCTGGTCAGGCCACAATGTGGCGCGGATCCTTGCTGCCGTTTGCACTGATCTACTCGGCATCGAACAAGACACGACCGATATGCGGGCGGCCCTCCGGCGACATCTGGCCATGCTCGGCGTCGAGCGCCAGGCCCTTGGCCCCACCTACGCGCCGGACGACTGGCTTTCGTCTGGGAGAACGGGCACCGGCCGCACCCCGACACGGTGACAGGCACATTCAACCGCCTCGTCGACGCAGCCGGCGTCCGGAGGATCCGGCGGCGTCGATGTGAGGCACACGTACTCAACGCTCTCGCTGGACTCCGGCATCGAGCCCATCGGGTCGGCCACTCCAACATGAAAACGGCCCCCGGAAAGGATCTCCGGGGACCGTTTTACGTGGTAGCGGGGGTAGGATTCGAACCTACGACCTCTGGGTTATGAGCCGTCCCAGGACGGTCTCAACTGTCTCTGACAGACGCATCTGGGCTGATCAGTCTCCGGCGCTGCCACCGGTGGAGTCCGTCCCGTCTCATCTGGCGTGCTGGGTCACCAAGTGTCTCGTTACCGCAACCGTTACCACGGTGGTCCGAGTACTCTCTCGCCTCGGTCTCATACGGCCAACTCCCCGCGGGCCGCGTCTCAGTGGGCGCAAAGATCAACTCAGTCTGCACCAGAACGATTGACCGTGAAGTCCCTGACGCACCGCACGGTAGCTGAGTACAGGCACGGAACGGGGCATACACCGCCGTTGTTCGTCAACAGCTCAAGGCCACCGAGCTGATCACCAAGCTCATCCGCGAAACGTTATAGCGGTCGGCCAGCAGTAACGCAGGGGAGGCTAGGCGGCGGTCGGCTCCACCTCCGGGAAGGGGCGGACCGCGACAGTCTCGGTAGCCAGAATCTCTGTCAGCAACTCGTCCAAGCGCAGTGCCACCAGTTCATCGAGCCAGATCTCCCCACAGGCCGGACACTCCTCAACCGGGACACCCGTCACCACGGCCACACGGTGGCCCCGCTCTTCGACGTACGGGCGTCGAGCCGGACGCCTTTCGCCGTTGTCGCAGACCGCG
>DASYMC010000176.1:0-6925 GCA_036009255.1 Pseudonocardiaceae bacterium | reverse complement strand
CACGTCCTCGTAGTGCGAGCGATCGAAGACACCAATGATCCCGGGCGGCGGTAGGCGGCGCTTGATCCGCCACAGGAAGTGGTGCTCAAGCTCGTCGATCGTCGGCTTCTTGAACGCGTGATACTGCATGCCCATCGGGTTGGTCAGCCCCAGAACGTGCTTGACAGTACCTCCCTTGCCAGCGGTATCCATGCCCTGCAGCACGAGCAGTAAGCTCCGCCCCCCATCTGGATGGTCTCCAGTGTGACCCTCGGCGTAGAGTTGCTCCTGTAAATTGCTCAGGCGTGGTCCGAGGTGGGTCATCGCAGCTATGGCGTCGGATTTGCCTGAGCCGGTGAAACCCGGGATCGCCTGTGGGTCGAAGGCCGTGAGATCGATTGGGCCACTGGGTAGCCGCAACAAGTCGCTGATCCGCGGGGTGGCCTTGGCGCGCCAGGACTTGTCCACGTCTGCTGTTGTCGCCTTGGTCACAGATGAAGGCTGCCAGCAGCTGCCAGCACAAGACAACGCCAGGCAGGTCCCTGTTGCCCACACTGCGGTTGGAGTTTCAAGTGGCCGTGGTCCAACTCCGTGGCTAATCTAGCCGCCATCCGGGCCGACGCCCCGTGCGTCGGCCACAGCCGAGCAGACCCGCCGACATAACGGAGACCATGACTGCGCCGCCCTCGCCCACCACCGAAGACGACACCACACGCAAGACCGACCTCAATCTGAGTCGGGTCGCAGCAGCGGCCCTGGCCGCGGTGACCGCTGCCGTGGTCGGCTCCAAGCTCGGCGCCGAAGGCACGCTCATCGGCGCCGGTGCGGCTAGCGTGGTCACCACGGTAGCAACCGCCTTTTACCAGGCCTCCCTGGAACGTAGCCGGCAGAGGGTCCGCTCGCTGGCCCATCGCACTCGGCCGGCGGCGACCTCTGTGCCCTCGGATCAGCACTCGGATCACCCCTCGGACCGTTCCCGAAGATTGTCCAGGTTGAGCTGGGGGGCGGTGGTCGTCGCGGCGTTCGGTGGCTTCGTGCTGGCCATGATGGCGATCACCGGTTTCGAATGGGCCAGCGGTGGGACGGTCGGAGGTAACGGCCAGGGAACCACGATCGGGCAGGTGGTCAAGGATCAATCTGGTCCACCCAAACCGACCCTGCCGCCCGCTTCGCCCGCCCCGGCGGGGCCGACATCCCAGACGCCGGCCGAACCCACTGAATCCTCGGAACCTCCCACCACCAGCACCACTGCTCCAAACGGTGGTGACACCAATGAACAGACTCCAACACCGACCACCGCCAACCGGCCCAGACCAAGCGAGGTAACGCCGCCGCCGCTGATACCCGGGCTTCCCGGCGTCGGTGGCTGAACAACAAAGTGGTGGCGCGGTATGCATGCCCTGGATCATGTTCGATACAGATTCGTCGAGAACGGCGACGATATCTCACGGGCCGTGTCGGAGATCTCACAATGAGGAACTAAGTTGACTTAAATAGACGCAAGCTGTTTCACTCGAACGTGGGTATGCTCAGACGGTGGCGACGCCGGGTGAGCAGAGCGGGGTCTCGGAAGGCGACGTCTACCGGTTGCGTCGCATTGAGTCCGTGACCGACGCGGCACTCGCTCATCTGGACGTCGAGGGCCTGCTGGCCGAGTTGCTCGACCGAGTGCGGGAGCTGCTCCAGGTCGACACAGCTACCGTGCTCCTACTCGACGCCTCCTGCCAGGAGCTTGTTGCTACCGCTGCCAAAGGAATCGAAGCGACGGTCCGGCAGGGGATTCGGGTCCCGATGGGCAAGGGTTTCGCCGGTCGCGTCGCGGCGGAGATGCAGCCAGTGGTCATCGAACAGGTTGACCACACGAACGTGCTCTATTCGCTTCTTCTGGAGCACGGAATCTGCTCCTTACTCGGGGTGCCGATGCTGAGCAGCGGGACGGTGATCGGCGTCCTGCATGTCGGCACGCTGACCCGTCGCCGGTTCACCGATGAGGACATCAGGCTGCTTCAGATCGCAGCTGAACGAATTGCCCTCGCCACCCAAACGAGGCGTGCCGAAGTCGAACGGGCTGCTGCTGCGGTGTTTCAGCGCAGCCTGCTACCGGGGCGGCTGCCGGTGGTGCCGGGCCTTGAGTTGGCTGCCCGCTACGTACCGGCTGAGGATGGCGGGGTCGGTGGCGACTGGTACGACGTCTTCACCCTTCCCTCCGGCAGGTTGTGCATCGTGATCGGAGATGTGGTTGGGCGTGGCCTGGTCGCCGCCGATGTGATGGGCCGGATGCGCAACGCACTGCGCGCCTATGCGCTGCTCGGTGGTGATCCCGCCGAGGTGCTGAGCAGGCTCGACCAGCATGTGCAGCACTTCGAGCCTGAGATGATGGCCACAGTGCTGTTGACGATGTTCGAACCGTCGTTTGAGCGTTTGTACCTGTCTTCGGCGGGGCATCCTCCACCGGTGTTTGCACTCCCCGATCAGCCGACGGCCCTTCTCGAGGTGCCGAGCGACCATCCAGTAGGCGTGCCTGGTGGGCTGCGGCGCCGTACGACCACTGTCAACCTGCCGCCAGGGGCACTTCTCTGCTTTTACACCGATGGCTTGGTCGAGAGCCCCAGCAGCTCGCTTGATGTCGGCCTTGAGCGCCTGTGTGAGTCGGTAGTGGCTGGTCCTGTCGACTCCCTGTGTAGACAGGTCATGTCCCGGCTCGTAGGTGACGATGTCCCTTGTGATGATATCGCGGTACTTGCGGTGCGACGCCAGGACAGCGGCGATGTTGCTCCGCTGGACTTGGTTGTGCCGGCGTTGCCGTGGTCGTTGAGGGATATCCGGGTTGCGGTGCGCCGCTGGCTGTCGGCTGTTGGTGCCGCGCCGCGTCCGGTCGCTGACCTGTTGGTCGCTGTCGGTGAAGCATGTAGCAATGCTGTCGAGCACGCTTACGGACCTGGTGGCGGCACTGTGCGGGTGCAGCTGGAGCTGCAGCTGCCTTATGTACTTGCCACCGTCCGCGATACTGGTCGTTGGCGCCTGCCCCGCAATGAAGACCGAGGACGAGGGACCCTGTTTATGCGCGACTGTAGTGACGATCTACGTATCGACCACGGCCCCACCGGAACCAACGTGGTCATCCGTCGTCGTCTGGCCCAAGTGAGTTCTCGATGACCGGGGCGAAGGTGGAATGCAGCGCTGAGGATGGGTTGATGCATATCAGCCTCAGCGGCGAGATCGATCTAGCGAATGCTGCAGTCGTCGAGGACGAGATTCGCTCGGCCGTTTCCAACCAGCCGAGTGCGGTATCAGTTGACCTCACCGATCTCAGCTACATCGACAGTTCGGGAATAAGAATACTGTACGGGCTGGCCTCTCGACTGCAGGCGTTGCGAATAGTGTTGGAACTGGTCGTGCCGCTCGAATCACCAACGCGTCGGCTCATCGAACTGTCCGGCTTCGAGTCGATCGCCGCACTTCGACCCGGGCACTGTTAAGTCTCCGCCCCGTGGGAAGGGTGCGAGCATCTGGGTGGCCGGGTTTCCGTCCCGCTGGACCATCCGCTCACCCGGTCTCCCTAGAGGCAGCCCGCCGCCCGCACCCGCGCGTCGGGGCAGCCGGCGGGGCGTTCCGTACTGAATTGATCAATGACTGTTGGTGACCGCCGAGCCGGCCTCGTCGCTACCCGGTCCGGATGCCGGTGTGCTCGGCGACCAGCACCCGACGGTGATCAACAAGAAATTGACCTCCCCAGTGGGTCCGCCCAGCACGACCACGACAGATCTCGCACCGACCTTCAGAGACTAAAACTGGAATCGCGTCGTCGGTCGAGCCGGGTGTGGATGTCCGTCATGAGGGGAACTCACGGACGAAAGCACGTTGTCGAACGCTTCGGAGAGTCTCATGATGCGGCTGCATCAGACTGGTCGGATTGTTTTGGTGGTGCAGGCACTCCTGCTCAGTGCGCTGGCTCTGGCCGGCATTCTCGCCGCAGCGGGTTCACCGACCGGTGTCGGTCACGTGGCCGGGTTCTCGTTGAACACCCCCCATAGTGTGCTGCTGCTGGCGACGGGAGTCGTGAGTGGATTCACAGCACTGTGGAGCCGGATCGGTCGGCGGTGGGCCATGATCCAAGCAGTCTTGTATACGTTGGCGTTCGTTATCGGCACCGCACCCAGCAACGGGCGCTCCCAGGACACGTGGCTGGCGTTGAACACGCCGGATCACTTTCTGCACCTAGGCTTGGCCTTGCTGGGCGGTGTCCTAAGCACGGCGTTGTTCTGGCCCGCCCTATCGGGTGATCGCGCTGTATCGCGAATTTTGCCCGGAGACCCGCCCCCTACCGAGCAACGGTCACTTACGAGCCGCGCAGAGGAATCCGAGGAGACACGTGACATGATCGCCGCGGAGGTCGCTGTCACGGAGGGCCAGGCGACGCCTGAGCAGGCGCGTCGGGTTCACGAGGACGCGCAGCACCGCGCAGACGCCGACCATCGTCGCGCCTGGAAGCAGTCCGATGAGCCAATGTCAAATGGTGGCTCATAACACGGTTAGACCACCGGTCGATTCTCACGTCGCTGAGCGCAGTACCAGCGCACCGACACCATGATCTCCGGAGGGAGCTGGAACCCAGCGCCGTTCGTCGCCGAACTTCGGCGCGGACCCCGTTGTGTCAGGCTGCGATCACGGGTTCATTCTGGACTCCGCGGTTTGCAGTGCTTCCTGCTCAGCTGGAGCGGCGAGCGCCTCGATTCCCGCACGCGCGCGGAAGGGCTCAAGGTCAGCGCGTTGGCGCTCAGCCCGTTTGATCAGATCGTCGAAATCGATGTCCGGTAGCCGTGAGGTGAGAGCGGCGAGGTCACGTAAGGTAGCCCAAAGCTGCTTTTTGCCCTCGATGCCCATCGCGAGAAAATCAAGCTCCACGAACCGGCTGAGCGGCGAGTACGTCCCAAGCCGGCCGTTGAGCTTGAGCCGTCCCAGGCGCTCAGCACCGACCGCGAACCCAATCTTGACAGGATTCATTGGGATGCCAAGGCGACGCATGATCCTTTGGAATGTCTCAACATCCTCTGCGATCCCCGCCGAGACACGTCCGAGCGCCTCACCGAGCTCTGTGCCACTGTTGTTGCGCTGTGACCGTCGGGCGAGCTCTCGCCAAAGGGTGCCTAGTGCGAGCTGGTCGTTCATGTAGATGCCAAGAAAGTCGTCCACGTCTAGGAAGTACCCACGTATCAGCGCGGGAATCACTTCCCCGCGACCGGAGTCCGGATGATCGTCCCCAACATCACGCGGCCGCGGTCGGTGGTCAGGTCCATGGCCGGTGCGAACTCGATCGGCCGGGCCAGGGGGCGGTCCAGCATCGCCTCCAGCTCGTGGTGCAGCCGGCGGTGGGGGAACATCAGGCAGAACTGGGCGCAGTCACCGCGCCATCCGATGTCGGCCGGCAGCCCGGGCATGAACACGGCCGCGCGCTGCGGGGTGACCTGCACCCGCTCCAGCCGGCCGGACCGGGAATCCGTTCCGCCGGTGATCGGGATGTTGACGTGGTAGTGGTCGGCCTCGGCGGTGACGAGCTCGACGTTGCGCCCGAGCAGGCTGAGGAGCCGATACCGGCCGCTCCGAGTCGGTCGACGATGGAGAACACCCAGCACGGCCACGATCGTGAGTACCCGAATCGTCCGATCATCCACCGCGGAGGAACGCTGGGCTGGCAGGTCACTGTCTCCGCCGCTTCAGCTCCCAGACACGGAGGCTGGGCGCGGTCGTTCCATGATCCGGCCAAGGTAGTCGTGGGCCCGGCGATCCCCCTGGGGTGGGTGGGAATTGCCGGGCCGATGTTGGGTTACTGCGCGCCGCGCCGGGCATGTTTGAGCAGGTGGCCTCGGATCCGACGGCCTCTCGCACCATCGACGCGTTGGCTACGCCGCCAACAAGCTCAGCTCACGTGATCACGGTCTACGGCTGAGGTACCACGACGTGGCGTCAGATTGGTCCTCCGAGGGCGGCGGTGCAGGCGGTGGGCTAAACGGATGTTCCACGGTGTGAGGCGGCTCTCCACCGCTGGGAGGCCGGCCCGCTTCTGATGTTCAATAAGACCGGGGTAGGTGATGCACAATGTGTGGGATCGTCGCGGCCTTCGGATCAGTCGACACCTACAAGTGTGAGCGGATGCTCAACCGGATACAGCATCGCGGACCGGATGACACCGGGATACTCGTGCTCAACTCGGCTTGGTTGGGCCACCAGAGACTTTCCATCGTCGACGTCAGCCGTGGCAGGCAGCCGCTGGCCAACGGTGACGGCACCGCATGGATCGTCGGCAACGGGGAGATCTACAACCATGAGGACCTCAGCGCGAAGCTGCCGCCCGGAACGCTGCAGACCCGGTCGGACACCGAGGCGGCGCTGCACCTCGTGATGCGGGCCGGTCCGGCCTCGGTGGCCGAGCTCAGCGGTATGTTCGCGCTGGCGATGGTGACCGCCACCGGGGACGGGCTGGTCGCCCGCGACCCCATGGGTGTCAAGCCGCTGTACTGGATCGGGGGGGCGGATGGCACGATGTTCGCCAGCGAGCTGCGGGCCTTCGACACTGAGGACCGGCCCCGGGTGGCCTCTTTCCCTCCCGGCTGCCTGTGGACCCCGACCACGGGCATCGTGCGCTATGCCGACTCGGTTCCGGTGGGAGTCCGCCCAGCCCGCCGGGCGCAGCACCCGGTCTGGGACAGCGGGGCGCTCGAGAAGGTCCGAGACTCCCTGGTGCTGTCGGTGCGGCGGCGGATGATGGGCGACGTCAAGGTGGGTGTGTTCCTCTCCGGCGGGCTGGACTCGGCGATCATCGCCGCGATCGCTGCGGAGCACGCCCGCCGCCGCGGCGGCATGCTACCCACCTTCGCGGTCGGCACCAAGGACAGCAACGACCTGCTAGCGGCCCGGCGAGTCGCCGAGTTCATCGGCAGCGACCACT
>DASYMC010000175.1:0-3193 GCA_036009255.1 Pseudonocardiaceae bacterium | reverse complement strand
AAAAGGGCAGCTGGATCACCGGCGGAGCCCGGAACACGCTCGCAGCGGAGCTGACTAAGAAATACGAGAAGGGCACCAGTATTCGGGTGCTCGCGGAGTCGACCGGGCGGTCTTACGGGTTCATACACCGGGTGCTCTCAGAGTCTGGGGTGACGCTGCGTAGCCGTGGTGGTGTCAATCGAGCGAAGAAGAAGTTAAACCCGTCGGGTGTCATCGATCCATAAGTTAAGTTTTGCCCAAAGTTGTTGCCGCAGGTGTGCAAAGCACCGTTGAGCAGATTGGACAGCTCCGCGGCTCTTTCGGACGCACCGGCGCTGATGGTGACGGTCAACGCAGCGAGCGCGGCCGCCACCTGAACTCGACATTCCCCGAGTGCCCCCCCGCAGCCCGGGGCGGCCCCGGGCGGCGAGGGACCCGGTGCGGAACGAGGATCATCGTGGTGCCGAAGTAGGGCTGGCGGTAGCGAGGTGGGATGTCGCGCTGGAAGTGGTGCGCCAGTTTGATGATGTGGATTGGCTTGGGAGTTGTACAGTCCTTCGTCATCGCTCCACATATTCAGCTGATCAGTCAGACGGACAACATCGACCACAGTGCAGCCGATCGCCGCGCAGGCCGGAGGATCTGTTTTCGGCATCCCGACTTTCTGCATCGAACCGTCCACGGTGAGCTGTAGACCGGTCACCCTGTCGCGATATGCCAGCTCGGTCGTCGGCTTGTTCATGGGTGTTCCCTTCGCTCGGTTCGATGCCGTGCACCGCCGGTTGTGGCCTTTCCACCTCGGAGCGCTTGCTGCAGAGCGCGAGCTCATCGTTGGGTCACGTCCCCGGCTGCTCGGCCGGCGCCGGGAGGTAATTTGGGCATTCTCAACACCGAGTGCGGCAAGAGAGCGCACAGATCTGCCCTCCTGGTGTCCAGGTTGGCTCGCCGAGTCGAAGCTCATTGTCTGTGCCGCAGGTTGCCCTAGCGTTCACCGGCATCGCCCTTCCTCCTCGGTTTGATTCTCAGTTTTCGGAGCGCCGCTTCCGCAGGCGTTTCCGGATAATGGACAGGTAGTCGTTGACCGTCCCGCTCGCTATTCCGAGCAGGTGGCCGCCTCTGCTGCCGTGAAGCCGGAAACCGTGAGAAACAGGATCTCCTGCTGCTGCGGTGTCAGGTCGTCCAATAACCAGACGAGGCGGGCGTGGTCCGCCACCTGTTTGCCGGCGGCCAGTCATTCGACCTCCAACCTCCCGACGGCCCCGATTGCGCCGCTCTAGAGCTTCCCTGCGGAAGTTGTCGATGACGACGCGGCTTAGGGTGCGATTGGCGTAACCATGTTGAGCTTGTCGACTTCATTGGGGTGAGCCCTCATGATCTAAACTTCCACGAATGCCGGGACAACCTCCGCCGGGCTGGGCCATATCCAACCCCCGCCGGTATCGTTCGCCACGGCATCATCGACTGCAACCCTGCAGACCGGATGACGCCACTCACCGTCGTGCAGACTGACCCCGGATCCCTATCCTGTCCCAGGAGACGAATCCGGCTTGCGATGCAGTCCAGCCGTCCGGTCTTGACCACGGCTGGGGCGGCACGGGGCCATCCGCGTCCGGGCGTCCTCAACGCCCAAGGCCCCTACAACGGGACTCGACAGCTTGTCCGTTCCCGTTGAAGGTGGCGAGTTTCCTGGCGCTGTACTTGGCCAGAGTCCGTGAGATGGTTCGGCGCTCGGATGTCCCGTGAAGTTGGCCGATATTGGGATGCTGCTGCTCTGCCATGCTGCGCCCATGCAGATATGGCTTATTCGATCGGCTCGGGCAGTAGGAGGACGACATGATCGAGCAGGCCACCTTCATTTACAGTCGTTGATGTTCGTGGCACGAACGCCCCTGCCGGGGTGAAAATCGGGCGTGGTCGCCTGGCGAGGTCGTGCGTTCCTGGTGCGGTGGAGGCCGTTTTACAGTCTGACCCGGGAGCCATTTGTCAGGGGCCCCGCATTGTCGCTGTGAGCACGCGAGCCCGGTTCTGATCGATTTGTCCTGCTGACTCCCTCATGCGGCCACCTCCGGTTGGTGCAGTCAGAGAGGTGGTGGTCAGGTGGATGTCGTGGAGGAGTCAACCGGATTCCTCGAGCGGGTTGCCGCGCTGGATATCGGGAAGACCTCAGTAACGGCCTGTGTGCGGGTACCGCATCCGAGCAAGCCAGGCCGACGGGCCCAGGAGGTCCGGGAGTATTTGACGCTGACCTCAGCACTGCTGAAGTTGGCCGATTGGCTGCGGTGTGAGCGGGTCAGCCTGGTCTCGATGGAGGGCACTAGCGATTACTGGAAACCGATCTATTATTTGCTGGAAGCCGAGGAATTCACCCGCTGGCTTCTCAACGCTCGCCACGTCAAAAACGCGCCGGGTCGCCCGAAAACGGACAAGCTGGATGCGGTATGGCTGGCCAAGGTCACCGAACGGGGCATGTGTGCCCCCAGCCTGGTGCACCCCAAACCAATCCGGCAACTACGGGACCTGACCCGGTATCGGCGGTCGTTGATCCGGGAACGTACCCGCGAAAAACAGCGGTGCGAAAGCTGCTGGAAGATGCCCAGATCAAGCTGCCCAGTGTGATCAGTGACCTGTTCGGGGTCTCGGGGCGGGCGATGCTGGAGGCAATGATCGCCGGCCAACGCAGCCCCCGGGTGCTGGCGCAGATGGCCCGGGCCAGCATGCGAGCCAAGATCGACGTCCTCACCGAGGCGTTGACCGGGCACTTCGAGGACCATCACGCCTTTTCGGCCCGGCACATGCTCAACCGTATCGACACACTCAGCGCCGACATCGACGCGCTCACCACGCAGATCCAGGTCGTGATCGCCCCCTTCGCCACCCAGGTGACCCAGCTCGATGAGATCCCCGGCATTGGCGTGATCGGCGCCCAAGAACTCATCGCCGAACTCGGCGTAGACATGACCCGGTTTCCCACCCGGTTTCCCACCGCCGGACACCTGGTGTCATGGGCGAAATTCGTTCCGATCGATCACCAGTCGGCGGGCAAGGGCAAAGCTGGAGCCACCGGCAAAGGCAACTTCTGGCTGGCCGGCACCCTCGGTGAGATCGTCGCCGGATTCTCGCGCACCAACACCTTTCTCGGCCAACGGTATCGGCGGCTGAGCAAACGACGAGGCACCAACCGAGCGATCGTCGCAGCGGGCAACTCGGTGCTGAC
>DASYMC010000174.1:0-35384 GCA_036009255.1 Pseudonocardiaceae bacterium | reverse complement strand
CCGTTATGGGGGAGATCGACGGGCTGACCGCGCCGGAACTGAACGCCGTCCTGACCGAGCAGCTGGTCGCTGGCCAGCTTGTGGTGGTGAATCTCGATGGTGTCCGGTTCATGGGATCAGCTGGGCTGGCCGTGCTGTTCGAGGCCCACCAATTCGCTCTCCGAGAAGGCCTCGACCTGCGTTTGGTGTGCAACTCCCAGACTGTCGGCTGGGCATTGGACGCCACCGGGCTGAGGGAGCATTTCCTCATCGCCGATACGGTGCCGGATGCCCTGATGGACTCATGCTGACGAGGATGCCCCCGCCGGTGGGCTGATCATGATGCGGTTGGCGCCGGCGTAGACGTTCATCGTGGTGCCGCGCAGGAACCCGACCAGGGTCAACCCGGACTCGGCCGCCAGGTCGACAGCCAGTGACGAGGGTGCGGACACGGCTGCGAGCACGGGAACCCCCGCCATCACGGCCTTCTGGACGAGTTCGAACGAGGCTCGCCCAGACACCATGAGCACGCACCCGCGTGCCGGAATGCGCTGGTTGAGCAGGGCCCAGCCGAGCACCTTGTCCACGGCGTTGTGTCGGCCCACGTCCTCGCGCACGACGAGCAGGTGGCCATCGGCGGTGAACAGGCCGGCGGCGTGCAAGCCTCCGGTGGAGTCGAACAACCGCTGCCCGCTGCGCAGGGAATCCGGCATGGCGAACAGCGTCTGCGGCAAGACGTGCGCGGGGTCCTGTGCCGGGGAGAACCGGGTGCACAGGCGCACGGCGTCGAGCGAGGCCTTTCCACACACCCCGCAAGACGAGGTGGTGTAGAAGTTGCGATCCAGACTGCGGGCTGGCGTAGCGACACCGGGGGCCAGCACCACGTCAAGCACGTTGTACGTGTTGTGCCCGTTGCTATCCAGCGAGTTGCAGTACCGCGCCGAGACGACGTCACTCGTCGACCCGATCACGCCTTCGGTCAGGAGGAACCCGTGCACGAGTTCCACATCGTGGCCGGGGGTGCGCATGGTGACCGCCAGCGCGCGCCCGGCCACCCGCAGTTCCATCGGTTCTTCGACGGCGAGCCGGTCGGGATGGCTGCTGTGGTGCTCAGCGCTGAGCCGCAACACGGGATGGCGCACCGTCAGCCGCCCCATCGCCTAACCGCCGTCCGCGCCGAGAGGGTTCGCTCAATTCCACTGCCAGTCTGGCACAGGGAGAGACGGGAATGGGGAAACGCAACGGTATGTGGAAGGTCCGGCATGTGCGCCTCACCGAACCTCTGGTCCGGGACACTGGGCAGCTCCGGTCGGCGAGCTGGGACGAGGCGCTGAACCGGGCCGCAGCCGGTTTCGCTCGTCACCGCGGAGGCTTCTTCGGCATGTTCAGCTGCTCGAAGGCCACCAACGAGGTGAACTACACAGCGCAGAAGTTCACCCGGGCGGCGATGGGGAGCAACAACGCGTCACCCACGGCCACCTCTGCATTAAGGGCCGGTTTGCTTCCAGCATGTCCAGAACCTTCCCAGCGAGTCAACCGGTTGACGGTTAGCCGGGAGGTTCGGCGGGTAAGCCTCAATCATGACCGACACCAAGTCGGTGGAGGTGTTGTGACTGTTGCCTCCAGCGGCATGGGCTTCGAGAAGGAAGGGGTTCGGCATGGAAGAACGCGGTAAAGACACGCCGGAGGAGACGATTGAAAAGGCTAGGGCCGGGTCGTTTCCAGCGGGCGCTCCCGAGGACGCGGATGTAGGGACCGGACGGTCAAAAGGTACGGGACTGCCTCCAGGGTCGGTAGGAAAGGACGAGGACACACCTCAGACTCCCGCTACGTGAGTCTTGCGTCGCCTGCACACATGTCTTGGAGTCCCGTTCTGCCTGCGGGTGAAGGCGCTTGAGGAAAGGCGACTAAGCCGCCGATCAGCCCGCGAACAAGTTCATGTCTCGAGCGTCAAGTTGAGTCCGCCGCCGCTGCGCGATCAGCGCAGCGGCGGTTCGATGCTGAACGAAACTCACCGCGACCCACAGAACCCGATTAGCTCGAAACCGATTAGCTCGACACCCGATTAGCTCGACACCACAGCCGCGTAGCCACCTAAACCGATCAGCCGTTGCCCGGCAATGGTGTCGGTCTTGGTGATCAGGGTGGTAACCGCACCCGTCTCCGGGTCGAAGTCCACGTCGGTGACGGTGCCCAGCTCCGTACCCTGCTCAGTGAGTACCCGCTTACCCAGGATGTCCAGGTCGTTGTCCTCGGCCCGCTGCTCCAAGCTGTCGCGGGCCGGCCGGATCACGGCGTCGGTCTCCACCGTCACCGCGTCGGGCCCGAAGCCTTGCACGTCGCTCCAGGCCACCAGGGTGCCCGCACCGCTGACCTTGCCCAATCGGAGCAATGCCACCCTGGCCGGTCCCGGCAGCACCACGAAGCCGTCCACCCGCGCCACCCGGGTCGCGGTGGCCGTGCTCACCACGGCGCGCTTGCGTGCCTGGCTGAACAGCATCAGCTGGCCCCCTCTCGCAACCGGCTCCGAAAGGCGTCGACCGCCGCGCCGAATCCGGCCAGATCTTCGGAGACGAATTCCGTTGCGGCTGCGGGCACGATGAGGTGCTCACCCGAAACAGCGACGGTGTCAGGCAGGGGGATGAGCACCCGCCGTCCAGCGGTGCCGAGCCCCTCGCTGGCCTCCACCTCGTAGCCCACCACATCCAAACTGGTTCCGCTGTGGAGCACGACATCGACCACGCGCCCCAGATCCCGCCCGTTGTCAGTGAGAACGCGGTCTTGCAACACGTCCGCTTTGCGGGCCTGCTTGTGCGGAGCAAGCTCCTCCGCCGCGACAAGCACCGTCTCATCGGGCACCATCACGGCGTCCCGGCCCACTCCGTGCACACCATCCCAGGGCAATGAATCCTTACGAGAGCGGCTGAACAGCCCCGGATTGCGCAAGGTGAAACCGGCGATGCGACCTCCGGTGCGTTCGAACACGATGTCTTTGACCTCGGCGACCAACTCGCCATCGAGAGCGACCACTGGGCGGCCGATCAACTCACTGGCCCGCAGCAGGAGCGCGGGAGTCGGTGTGGTCACCGTCGGTTCCTCCGGCTCGAGTTGCCCAGGCTCGAGCCGCCCAGCCCGATCACGCCACCGCGTCGTCTCTTGCGCTGAAGCAGCACGGCGAGCGTGATCAGCAGCAGTACGACGACCACCGCGATGATCACCCAGCCCCACCAGTCCATCGCTACCTCCCCGCCGTCTCCGCGTCCGGGTCCTTCTTATCGCGCACAGTAACGCGCCGCGATGGTGCTCGCTTGTCGGCACCTCACCGGGCCTGGGTACAGTCCGAATTACCGATCGGGAACCGGACCTGCCTCAGGCGCGTTAACCCTTTGACAGCCCGCATCGCCCACTTAGGAAGGAACACGGTGCGCTCCACCAGCAACCCCGCATTCCGCAATCTTCCCGTAGGGGGCGGCGGCTACGCGGGTTTCAACTCGGCCCCCGCACGCTTCCCGGGAGCTGGGTATTCGGAATCGGATACCCAGTCTCGCTATGGCGGCGCTCTGCCGACTACCAGCCGACCGATGACCGTCGACGATGTGGTCACCAAGACGAGCATCACCTTGGCAGTGCTGATCGCCACCGGTGCGGCTACCTACTTCAGCGGCCTGTGGGGACTTGCCCTTCCTGCTGCGCTGATCGGGTTCGTCCTTGCCCTGGTGGTGATCTTCAAGAAGGTGGTGAGCCCACCGCTGATCCTGGCTTACGCGGCCGTTGAGGGCGTCTTCCTCGGTGGCATCAGCGGGGTGATCGGTTCCACGGTCGAACGCTACACAGGTAGCAGTTCCCTCGTGCTGGAAGCGATCACCGGCACGGTGCTGGTGTTCGCCGGGATGCTGGTCGTCTACAAGACCGGAGCAGTGAAGGTCACCCCGCGCTTCACCAAGTGGATAACCGGTGCGCTGATCGGTGCCGTCGGTCTGATGCTGGTGAACCTTATCGCGAGTTTCTTCCTACCCGGTGGACTTGGGCTGCGCAGCGGCGGCCCGCTGGCGATCGTCTTCAGCCTGGTCGTGATCGGGATCGCGGCGTTCAGCCTCCTGCTTGACTTCGACGCCGCCGACGAGGCGATCCGAGCTGGTGCGCCGGAGAAGACCGCGTGGTATATCGCCTTCGGTCTCACCGTCACCTTGGTCTGGCTGTACCTGGAGATCTTGCGGCTGCTGTCGTACTTCCAAAACGAGTAGCCAACCACCCGGCTGTCACGGACCCGGTCTCCCTGCGAAGGGTGACCGGGTCCGTTTCTATGCTGCCCTATCTATTCCGCAGTGCTGAGTCCCCGCAGTGCTGAACCCCGCAGTGCTGAACACAGTGCCGGGAGCAGCACCGTGCAGGCGGCGTCGTAGCCGGCGGAGGACGGGTGGTAGCGGTCCCGGCTGAACATGGTCTCGGGTTGGGTGAGGAAGTCGTGAGCGAGCAGTTGGGCCAGCGGGACCACCAGGCCACCAGCGCGGCATACCGCGTCGCGCTGCAAGCGGGCAAGGGTGAGGCTGGAGGTGTGCGCAAGGACGCGCAATGGTTGCGGGATCGGCCGGATCGTGCCGAGATCCGGGCAGGTACCGACGATCACAGTGGTGCCGGTGGCTCGCAGCCTTGACACTGCCTCGCCGAGCAGTTTCGCTGACTCGCGTGGCGGGACCCGCCGGGTCACGTCATTAGCGCCGATCATGATAACGGCCGCTCGGGGCGGATCGTCCAGGGCGAGGTCCACCTGCCCGCGCAGCCGCCGGCTGGTGCAGCCGCAGATCGCCAGGGTGTCCAGCTGGACCGGCTGTTCAGCGTCCTTGGCCAGTCCGCGAGCCAGGACCGGCCCGGGTAACTGCTCGGGTCCATCCACACCCAGGCCGGCCGCCAGGGAATCGCCCAGCATCGCCAAGCTGATCACATTCGAGGTGAGGGCCGCAGCCGCTGGTGGGTGCGGCCCGGTCCCGTCCGGCAGGTACACCCCGTCCGCCCGGAACGGACACCAGCCCGGGATCACGATGTTGCGGCGAGCTCGGCGTCCTTGCTCACTGAGCACCCCATACGCGGCACCAACCGTCGCGCTGGTAGCACCAACCACGACGGCGGTAGTTCGCAGCAGATGTTGCACGCTGAAGACCTCCTCGTCGCCGAGCCTGCAGGATGACCCCCATACTCTGATATACGCCTCTGGCTCGGCAGCGTGCTGCGTGCGAGCGCGATCGCTCTATTCCCACCAGGAGACCCCGGTGCACTACGCCGAGCACATCATCGATCTCGTCGGCAATACTCCGCTGGTGCGGCTGAACGCCGTCGCGCAGAACGTCGCGCCGCTAGTCCTGGCGAAGGTGGAGTACCTCAACCCTGGTGGCAGCGTGAAAGACCGGATCGCGCTGCGGATGGTGGAAGCGGCGGAGCGATCCGGTCAGTTGCCACCGGGCGGCACGATCGTGGAGCCGACCTCGGGCAACACCGGGATAGGACTGGCGATGGTCGCCCAACGTAAGGGTTATCGGTGCCTGTTCGTCTGCCCCGACAAGGTCGGCGAGGACAAGCGCGACGTGCTGAAGGCATACGGGGCGGAGGTCCTGGTGTGCCCCACCGCCGTTCCGGCTGACCATCCTGACTCGTATTACTCGGTGTCCGACCGGCTCGCCGCCGAGATCGACGGAGCATGGAAGCCCGATCAGTACTCCAACCCGGAGAATCCGACCAGCCACTACCACAGCACCGGGCCTGAACTCTGGGCGCAGACTGAGGGCCGGATCACGCACTTCGTCGCCGGAATCGGCACCGGCGGGACGATCTCCGGCACCGGGCGCTATCTCAAAGAGGTCAGCGATGGCCGGGTTCAGGTCGTCGGGATCGATCCGGAGGGCTCGGTGTATTCGGGTGGCAGCGGCCGGCCTTACCTGGTGGAGGGAGTGGGGGAGGATTTCTGGCCCCACAACTTTGACCCGGCCATCTGCGATGAGGTGATCCCGATCTCGGACGCCGACTCCTTCACCATGACCCGGCGGCTGGCCCGGGAGGAAGGGTTGCTCCTCGGCGGATCGTGCGGGATGGCGGTGGTGGGCGCGCTGCAGCTAGCGGGGCGGGCCGCCCCCGAGTCAGTGATCGTCGTGTTGCTGCCCGACGGCGGACGCGGCTACCTGGGCAAGGTATTCAACGACGCGTGGATGGCTTCGCACGGTTTCCTTTCCCCCGATTCCTCGGGTGCGACGGTCTCGGACGTGCTGGTCGGTAAGGATGGTGCGATCCCCAAGCTGGTACACACTCATCCGAATGAGACGGTCGCCGAGGTCGTGATGATTCTGCGGGAATTCGGGGTCTCGCAGCTGCCGGTGGTCGCGGCCGAACCACCGGTGATGGCGGCCGAGGTGATCGGCGCTGTTAACGAACGGACCCTGCTGCAGGACCTGTTCGCCGGGGATGCCCAGCTCGCCGACCGTATCGAGGCACATATGGCGGCACCGCTGCCGACGATTGGTGGCGGTGAGTCGATCGGATCGCTCATGCGGGCGTTGGCTGAGGCCGATGGCGCCATGGTCCTGATCGACGGTAAACCGGCGGGGGTGGTCACCCGGCAAGACGTGCTGGGCTTCCTGGCCGGGCGGTGACGGCTGGTCGACCGGATTCCGCTAGCGTCATCGCCCACAACGCGTCAGGCCAGCGAGGGGTTCCAAACGATGACGAGTTCCCAGCCGCGGTATCAGGATCCCTTACCCCAGATCGACAGCGCTTCCGTCGACCAACCAACCGCCGCACCGTCGTCCGCTGAGCCATCGACTCGGCCTCCGGCGCCGGCACCCCCACCGCCGAGCTGGCCGCCCCCGTACGTGCAAGCGCCGCACATCGTACCAACGTCGCAGATCGTACCCGCGCCGCAGTTTGGGCAACCAACGCAACCGGTCCCGCCACCACGATTCGGACGATTGCCGCACGCTACACGATCACCTGAGATCACCGAAGCGGGGGTCCAGGATCCCGATCCGGGCCTGCACCTCCAGGCCCTCGGCCATCAAGCGAGGCCTGCCACGCCGGTAACACCGCAGAATGACACCGGTACCCGATCAGTCCCACCGCCCGTATCGCCGGCGAGTGCCGCTCACGTGTCAGGGCCCCCGCTGGCGGATTTCGGCGCCAGAGCGGTCAGCTTTGCGATCGACTTCCTGATCCCCGTCATCGTGCTGAACCTGATCCTGGCCCTCGGGTCCGCCACCGGCGGCGCGGCGTGGCGCCTGATCCTCGCGGTGGTGGGTTACCTGGCGTTGCTGGGCTTTGGGCTCTGGAACTCCGGCTACCTGCAGGGCACCACGGGCCGAAGTCTCGGTCGCCGGGTGGGCAACAGCAGGCTGGTCATGATGCAGACCGGCCAGCCAGTGGGCTTCGGCCGAGCCGTCCTTCGCCAGATCTGCCACCTGCTGGAGTTCGGGATCGGCTATCTGTGGCCATTATGGGATGGCAAGCGTCAGACCTTCGCAGACAAGATCGTCGGAACGGTTGTGGTACGGGCCGGTGGGTCCGCATGCAGCCCGACCGATCGCCGTAGGGTGGGGAAGTGACAGGCTTCTCCACTCGCGCGATCCATGCCGGTCAGGATCCGGATCCCCACACCGGATCGGTGATCGTGCCGATCCATGTCACATCTACCTTCGTCCAGGACGGCGTGGGTGGACTGCGCGAGGGATACGAGTACGCGCGCACCGGCAACCCCACCCGCACGGCGTTGGAGATCTGCCTGGCCGCGCTGGAGGGTGGTCGGCACGGGCGCGCCTTCGCCTCCGGCATGGCGGCCAGCGACGTGCTGCTACGGGCGACCTGCCGGCCGGGTGACCACATTGTCATCCCCGACGACGCTTACGGCGGTACGTTCCGCTTGATCGACAAGGTCTTCCGGCACTGGGGAATCGAGCACACCGCCGTGCCGCAGTCCGATCTCGACGCCGTCCGTACCGTAATGCGCCCGACGACCCGGCTGGTGTGGTGCGAGACGCCGTCAAACCCGCTGCTCGCGATCGCGGACATCGCGGCGCTGGCCGGTATCGCGCATGAGGCCGGTGCCCGGCTAGTGGTGGACAACACCTTCGCCACGCCCTACCTGCAGGCGCCGCTGGGGCTAGGCGCGAACGTGGTCCTCCACTCGACCACCAAGTACCTCGGTGGGCACTCCGACGTAATCGGTGGTGCGTTGATCACCGACGATGCCGAGTTGGACGAGCAGGTGGCCTTCCTGCAGAACGGCGCCGGTGCGGTGCCCGGCCCTTTCGATGCCTGGCTGACTCTACGGGGGATCAAGACTCTGGCGGTGCGCATGGAACGACACTGCGACAACGCCGAGCGGGTTGTCGCGGCGCTGCAGGCGCACCCGGCGATCACCGATGTCCACTACCCGGGGCTGGCCGGCCATCCTGGCCATGAGGTGGCGGTCAAGCAGATGCGCCGATTCGGTGGGATGGTGTCGTTCACCATGTGCGGAGGCGCCGCGGCGGCGTTAGCGGTGTGCGCTCGAACCCGCCTGTTCACTCTGGCCGAGTCGCTCGGCGGTGTGGAATCCCTCATCGAGCACCCCGGACGTATGACGCACGCCTCCACGACCGGCACGCAGCTGGAGGTGCCTCCCGAGCTGATCCGACTCTCGGTAGGCATCGAAGACGCCGAAGACCTCATCGATGACCTGCTCACCGCACTCGGATAACCACCACCCCCGATATGGAGACATATCGGGCCACATACGGTCTAGGCACCCCGATATGTCTCCATATCGGGCTAGTCACCGGGGGAGGGCTTTAGGGGAACTGGGGGCTGGTGGACAGGTGGGGGCGCCACTGGCAGGTCAGCGCTGTTAAGGCATCCACCGACGAGCTGCACCCCGCCGGGCACCCGCACGTAGCTACCAGGTTCGGAGCAGGCCGCCTGGTCGGCGGTGAAGATGGCGGCACCTGCGAGTAACGCAGCCACCCCAGTAGTGACCACGACCGGCAACCAGCGACGACCCATCCCACCTCCTCCATGGCTCACCTCGACCTTACCCCCGTGCCTCCGGCGCGCGGGCGTTTCACAGCGTGAACGATTGTCACAGGACGATTGACGGCTGGCAGGATCGCCGATTATGGAGCTGGTCGGCATCGAGAACATCAGATTAGCTCGGGAGACGCTGCATGGCGTCGTCCGGCGGACGCCCCTGCGACACTCCGAGGCGCTCGAGCAACGCTGCGCAGTCCCAGTGCATCTCAAATGCGAAAACCTGCAGCGCACCGGATCTTTCAAGATCCGTGGTGCCTATGTGCGGATCCACGCGTTGTCTGCGGCGGAGCGGGCTCGCGGGGTCGTGGCGGCCAGCGCAGGTAACCATGGGCAGGGCGTCGCCCTGGCTGCTGCGATGTTAGGAACCGCGGCGACGGTGTACATGCCGCTGACCGCAGCGCTGCCGAAGATCGCTGCGACCCGTTCCTACGGTGCCCAGGTCCGGCTCGTCGGTGACATCGTCGAGGAGTCATTGGCCGCGGCTCGCTACTTCGCCCAGGACACCGGGGCGGTGTTCATCCACCCCTTCGATCACCCGGACGTGCTTGCCGGCCAGGGCACGGTGGGCCTGGAAGTGCTGGAGCAACTGCCCGACGTTGCAACTGTCCTTGTGCCCACTGGCGGAGGTGGACTGGTCGGCGGGATCGCCGCTGCCATCAAGGGCGTCAAACCGGATGTGAAGGTGATCGGTGTGCAGGCCGAAGCAGCTGCCGTCTGGCCCGCGTCGCTGGCTGCCGGGTCGCCGGTCAGGCTTCGCCGGCGACACACGATGGCCGACGGAATCGCCGTATCCGAGGTGGGGCCGGTGAGCTTCGCGCACGTGTCCGCGCTGGTCGACGAGGTGCTGACCGTGGGAGAAGAGGCGTTGTCCCAGGCACTGCTGTTGTGCCTGGAGCGGGCCAAGCTGCTTGTTGAGCCAGCCGGTGCCGCCGCAGTCGCAGCGTTGTTGGAGGCAGCAGCCCGGAGATTTCCCGGACCGGTCTGCGCCGTGCTGTCTGGGGGTAACGTCGACCCATTACTGCTGATGCACCTCATCCGGCACGGCCTGGGCGCCGCCGGCCGATTCCTGGCGCTGCAGGTAACCGTGCCCGATCGGCCCGGCGAGCTCGCCACGTTGCTGGACCGGGTGGGGACTTCCGGCGCCAATGTGGTCGACGTAGCGCACTCCCGTGTCACGGGCCGGCTCGCGCTCGGCGACGCCGTGGTGGCGCTGAGCTTGGAGACGCGGGGGCCGGAACACTGCGCAGCACTCATCGCCAACCTGACAGCTGCCGGCTACCAGGTGACCCAGTGAGTGTTGACGTTAGGGAGGTTCCGGCTCCCAATCGAGGCGTCTGAGGGGCTCAAGCCTCTGAAGGGCTCAACCTCTGAAGGGCTCAGCCTCTGAAGGGCTCAGCCTTCACGACGGCGACCGTCATCAAGCCGCCATTGGGCAGCTCGTAGTGGCGGTCCTCGCCCTCGTGCGCACCGATGATCGCCTTACCCAACGGTGAGTTCGGCGAGTAAACCTCCAGGTCACCGTGTGCGACCTCTTCCAGCGAGCCGAGGAGGAAGGTCTCCGTCTCGTTGTCATCCTGAAACCGGACCGTGACGACCATTCCAGGAGCAGCGATCCCGGACTCGGCTGGAGCGCCGCCGACCTTGGCGACTCGGAGAAGCTCCTGTAGCTGGCGGATCCGTGCCTCCAGCTGAGCCTGCTCCTCGCGGGCAGCGTGGTACCCGCCGTTCTCCTTGAGGTCTCCTTCTTCGCGGGCGTCGTTGATCTTCGCGGCAATGACTGGGCGGTTCGCGACCAGCTCGTCGAGTTCCTGCTTGAGCCGGTCGTAGGCTTCCTGGGTTAACCAGGCCACCTGGGTCTCGCTCACGGTCATCATTCCTCCTTCAGATCCGACGTCCGCTAGCGCGGGGCGGACCGAACCGAGCCGCTGGCACGACAGCCAGCGGCCGGAACGGAAAAACACGGCCCTGCCCCGGGGCCGTGCGTGCCCTCCACGGTAACACGAGGTGTCCGGTTCGGCCTCAGCCTAACGGGTGAACGGGTGGCAATCGTGCCTGCTCAGCGGGGCTCTTAAGTCAGTGGTGAAGTCAGTACTTCGGGGCTGGGACTAAGTAGGGGGGCACTTGAAAGGAGCATCCGTAGACGTCCGCGGTGACCGGTGGCCGGGAGGTATGTACGACGGTGGACAGGACGGTCGGCCCGTCCGCGGGGGGCACGTAGACCTCCTTACGCCCGGTTTCCTCCCCGTCTCGAGAGCGGGCCCGGACAATACACACCGCGGCTTGCGACGGGTCGTCCCGGATCACGCTCAGTCGCAGTTGCACCGCCTGGCCCTCCAGCAACGTGAAGCTCAGCGCCTCGCCCTGAATCGGCGCCGCACCGAGGTTGCGGTAGCCGATCACCGCGACCGCCAGCCCGATGAGGACCGCGACAACGAGCCCGACCGGTACGCCCCAACGGCGGCGGTCACCAGCGGCGCGCCGCCCGTAGCGACCCTCGGGAAGCTGGCCAGCGGCCACGGCGTTGCACCTCCTTGATGGCTGGACGGCCCAGCGGCCGGGACTGTCGGTGTGGCCGGGAACAATGGTCCACACCATGAAGAATTCCGATCGCCGGGGGTAGCCCGCGTGAGGCGGCAGTGATGAAGGGATGAGCAGGCGTCCATGACTGAGCAGCTGCGAATGATGGCGGTGCACGCGCATCCCGACGACGAATCCAGCAAAGGTGCGGCGACCATGGCCCTGTATGTGGCTGACGGTCACGAGGTGATGGTCGTCACCTGCACCGGCGGAGAACGAGGCAGCATCCTCAACCCTTCCTTCGAGCCGGCTGACCTCGCCGAGCACCCGGCGCAGATGAGTGTGGTACGGCAGCAGGAGATGGCCCGGGCGGCGCAGATCCTAGGCGTGCAACACCGGTGGTTGGGTTACATCGACTCCGGGCTGCCCGACGGAGATCCGACACCACCGTTGCCGGACGGGTGCTTCGCGGTGGTGCCGCTGGAGGAGCCCACCCGGGACCTGGTCCGGCTGATGCGCGGGTTCCAGCCGCACGTGGTGGTGACGTACGACGAGAAAGGTGGTTACCCACACCCTGACCACATCCGCTGCCACGAGGTGTCGGTGGCCGCGTTCGAGGCCGCAGGCGATCCCGAGCGCTTCCCCGACGCCGGAGCGCCGTGGCAGCCGCTCAAGCTTTACTACTCGCACGGTTTTTCCCGTAAGCGGATGCAGTTATTACACGAGGCACTGCTCGCGGCCGGCAAGGAGTCGCCCTTCACCGAATGGCTGGCCAAGTGGGATTCTTCAACGCCGGATGTGATGGAGCGGGTGACCACCCGGGTGCGGTGCGCCGAATACTTCCCGGTGCGGGATAACGCGCTGCGGGCCCACGCCACCCAGATCGACCCGGCAAGCCGGTGGTTCGCGGTGCCACACACGCTGCAGGCCCAGCTGTGGCCGACCGAGGAGTACGAGCTGGCCCGTTCGGTGGTCGATACCACGTTGCCCGAAGATGACCTGTTCTCCGGTGTCCGGGAGCGGGTGCTCGCGTGACACTGCTGCTGCCGCCGGGTTTCTCGGCGGTAACCGGATTCGCGACGCTCGCGCCGCCGCCCGCCCCACCAGATCCGGGTGGGCAGGGCGAGGATTTCGGCAAGGCCGCGCCGGTCGCTCTGGTGGTGCTGCTGCTGTTTTTCCTCGCGGTGGCGCTGCTGGTGCGCTCAATGAACAAGCATCTGCGCCGGGTGCCGAAGTCCTTCGACGACGAAACCGGCAGTGAGACTCGTGAGTAACCGGGCGTCGTGCGGAGTAATGGTTCCGTGATGCGGCCGTGCCAGGGAGGATAGCCGACATGGCGAACCGGCTCGCGAGCTCCACCAGCCCCTACCTGCTGCAGCACGCCACCAATCCGGTCGATTGGTGGCCGTGGTGCGAGGAGGCGTTTATGGAGGCGACACGGCGCGATGTACCCGTGTTGCTGTCCATCGGTTACGCCGCCTGCCACTGGTGCCACGTGATGGCGCACGAATCCTTCGAGAACGAGCAGATCGCTGCGGTGATGAACGCCAACTTCGTCAACGTGAAGGTGGACCGGGAGGAACGTCCGGACGTCGACGCCATTTATATGGAGGCAACCCAGGCCATGACCGGCCACGGGGGATGGCCGATGACCTGCTTCCTCACACCGACCGGAGAGCCGTTCCACTGCGGCACCTACTTCCCGCCATCACCTCGCCACGGCATGCCCGGCTTCCCTGAGTTGCTGATCGCGATCCGCCAGGCATGGGCGAGCCGCGGAGAGGAGGTCCGGGAGGCCGCCAAACGCATCGTTGACCAGCTCGCCGAGCGGGCCACGCCGTTGACCGAGTCTGCGGTGGACGATCAGGTGCTGGCCGCTGCGGTCGGCAAGTTAGGCGGCGAGTTCGACGAGGCGCACGCCGGGTTCGGCGGTGCCCCGAAGTTCCCACCGTCGATGCTGCTGGAGTTCCTGCTCCGGCACCATGAGCGGACCGGCTCGGCGTCAGCCCTGTCCATGGCGGAGCGCACCTGTGAGTCGATGGCTCGAGGCGGTATGTATGATCAGCTCGCCGGTGGATTCGCGCGTTACTGCGTAGATGCCGCCTGGGTGGTGCCACATTTCGAGAAGATGCTTTACGACAACGCGCTGCTGCTCCGGGTGTACACGCACCTGGCCCGCCTGACCGGGTCGACGACCGCCCGACGGGTGGCCGAGCAGACGGCGACGTTCCTGCTCGAGGGGCTGGGTACAGCGCAGGGTGGCTTCGCGGCGTCCCTGGACGCCGATACCGCAGGCGTAGAGGGCGCCACGTACGTGTGGACGCCGCAGCAGCTCGCGGAGGTGCTGGGCCCTGTTGACGGGCAGTGGGCGGCGGAGCTGCTGGTAGTCACCGAGAGCGGGACCTTCGAGCATGGCACGTCGGTATTGCAGCTGCCCGCCGAGCCTGATGACGCCGATCGCTGGGAACGGGTGCGTACCGCGCTGCTCGCTACCCGGGCCGGTCGCCCACAGCCTGGCCGGGACGACAAGGTCGTCACCGAGTGGAACGGGATGGCGATCACTACCCTGGCCGAGGCGGGGGGTGTGCTGGGCCGTCCGGAGTGGATTGCTGCCGCCGCCGCTGCGGCGGAACTGATGCTGGGCAGCCATCTGGTCGACGGCCGGCTGCGGCGCAGTTCCCGGGACGGCGTGGTGGGGACCGCTGCGGGGGTGCTGGCTGACCACGCCTGGCTCGTCGAGGGTTTGCTGGCGCTGCACCAGGTCACCGGTGAGAATCGCTGGCTGGACGAGGCATTGCCTGTGCTCGAATTGGCGCAGAAACATTTCGCTGACCCTGGTCACCCCGGCGCCTGGTTCGATACGGCTGCTGATGCCGAGGCGCTGTTCCGCCGTCCCACCAACATGACCGACAACGCCACGCCAGCAGGTGCATCTGCTCTCGCCGCCGCGCTGGTCACTGCCGCCGCGCTGACCGGGTCTGAACCGTATCGAGCGGCGGGGCAGGCCGCGGTGACGCGAGCGGGGCTGGTGCCGGCCAAGGCGCCGCAGGCCGCTGGCCACTGGCTGACCACCGCCGAAGCGCTGGCGCACGGGCCGATACAGATCGCTGTGATCGGCGCCGCTGGCGACCCTGCGCGTACAGCGCTCGAGGCCCAAGCCCGTTGGGCTTCCCCCGGGGGAGCTGTCGTGCTCGGCGGGGAACCTGGTGCGGAGCACCCCATGCTTGGCGGCCGGGGCCTGATCGCCGGCGTCCCGGCTGCCTACGTCTGCCATGGATTCGTCTGTGACCGGCCAGTGACCTCCGCCGAGGATCTGCGCACCCAATTACGCCAGCGGTGATCTGAAGATCGGTACCGCACCTGCTTATCGCTGCCACCGCTGAGCTCTCCGGGCTCACCGTCCTCTACCTGGACAGGATTTCGAGGTAACGCAGAGACCAGCAGCCCGCCAGTTGAGTGGGGCACTGTCCAACGACTCCGACTGCGAAGCCTGAGGGGCCTTCGCTTAGCTCGACATTTTGGTAATGTTGTAATCAATGCAACGAACGGAGTGAACGAGAGGGTGATGACATGGTGGGACGGGGACGGCCGCACGGAGTGCGAGCGGGTGGCCGGTGGCACGGGCGTGGTGGCTGGCAGCAAGCCGACCTCCCGCCAGCCGACGATGCCAAGGCCTGGTTCGTCGGACGATTGCCGGACGGCTGGTTTACCGGTGACGTCGAGGTGACCGTGGATCGCGAGGAGATCCACGTGACGGGTGAGCTGCCCGCGTTGCGCGAGGAGTTCGCCGACGACGCCGAGCGCGCAGCGGCTGAGGCGGGGCGGATCAGCAGGTTCCGGGAGGACTCCCGCGACGAGCGGATCGAGATCGCCCGGCAGGCCGAGCACCGCTATGGGCGCAAGGTGGCCTGGGGAGCCCGGCTGGGCGGCACCGAGGAGATGTTCACCACGCTGTCGGTGCCGGTGATGACCCGGTTGCGGCAGCCCGAACGCCTGGTGCTCGACACCCTGGTCGACGCTGGGGTGGCACGTTCCCGGTCAGAGGCCCTGGCCTGGGCCGTACGACTGGTCGGTGAGCACGCCCAGCAGTGGCTCGGGGAGCTCCAGCAAGCCATGGCCACCGTCGACGACCTGCGCGCCCGCGGACCCGAGCTATAGCGACCTCTCAGACCTGGCCGGCGGGCGCCGGGTAGCGGCAGCATGGTTACCAGGCAGTCCCGACGGCAGTGAGGAAGCGATGAGCCAGCAGCAGTGGACGGCGGTCGACGACTACATCACCGAGGCACTCATCGGAACAGATAAGGAGTTGGCGGCTGCATTAGCGGCCAGCGATGCGGGAGGGCTGCCAGCCATTGCCGTCTCACCCGCGCAGGGAAAGTTGCTCAACCTGCTCGCCAAGCTGGTGAATGCCCGCAGGATCCTCGAGTTCGGCACGCTGGGCGGGTACAGCACCATTTGGCTGGCCAGGGCGCTGCCACCGGATGGCCACCTGATCACCTTGGAGCATCAGCAGAAACACGCCGACGTGGCGCGCGCCAACATCGCCAGGGCCGGCCTCGCAGACCTCGTGGACGTGCGGGTCGGCGCGGCGCTGGACGCGCTGCCGCGACTGGCTGAGGAACTCTCCGACGAGCACGGCGGGCCATTCGATTTGGTGTTCATCGATGCGGACAAGGAGCACAACGCCGAGTACTTCGCCGCCTCGGTGCGCCTGACCCGGCCGGGCGGTCTGATCATTGTGGACAACGTGGTGCGGGGTGGGGAAGTGGTTGACTCGCGTAGCGAGAACGCGGCTGTGCAGGGTACGCGGCGGCTCATCGAGTCGATCTCCTCTGAACCGTTGGTCAGCGCGACCGCCATCCAGACCGTGGGCATCAAGGGCTACGACGGTTTCGCCATCGCGATCGTCGGAAAGTCAGCGTGACCCGCTGTCCCAGACCGTAGGTCTTGCGCTCCGGCGCCGGGCGTAGCCTTCCCGACTTGTGAGGCTGCAGGACCTCGTCTACGCGCTTTACGAGCGCCGGCTGGCCCGCCAGCTTGGCACGGCCAACCGCCCCCGGCACGTCGCGGTGATCATGGACGGCAACCGACGATGGGCGAAAGAGGTCGGGTTCGCCGACGTCAGCGACGGCCACCGGGTTGGTGCTGCCAAGTTGGTCGAGTTGCTCGGCTGGTGCCGCGAAACCGGTGTCGAGATCGCCACGTTTTGGCTGCTATCCCCGGATAACCTGCGCAACCGACCGCCGGACCAGCTGCAGCCGTTACTGGAGATCATCGCCGATGTGGTAGACGGGCTGTGCGCTCCGGATACGCCATGGCGAGTGCGAGTCGTCGGCGCGCTAGATCTGTTGCCATCAGATATGGCGCAGCGGCTGACCAGTGCCGCCGCCCGGACCCGGGATAGGCCGGGGTTGACGGTCAACATCGCGGTGGGCTACGGCGGACGGCAGGAGATCGCTGACGCGTTGCGCAAACTGCTGCTCAAGCACGCCGAGGCGGGAACCACCATGGAGGAGCTCGCCGAGGTGCTCGACGTCGAGCAGATCGCGGAGCACCTGTACACCTCCGGCCAGCCTGATCCCGATCTGGTTATCCGCACATCGGGAGAGCAGCGGCTCTCAGGCTTCCTGCTTTGGCAGTCGGCACACTCCGAGTTCTGGTTCTGCGATGCCTACTGGCCGGCCTTCCGCAAAGTGGACTTCCTACGTGCGTTGCGGGACTACACCGCCCGCCACCGCCGGTTTGGTTCGTGAGCCCCGTGAGTGGCGATATGAGCCAGAGCTCGCATCGCCACTCACGGGGGGATACTCCCCAGCTATGGATGTGGTTCGCGAATACTTACTGCTGGGACTGAGGTTCGACCGCCTAGTCGAGGGTTTTGTCGATTCCTACATCGGTGACCCGGCGCTGCGCCGCACGGTGGACAACGAGCCAAAGCCGGATCCGGCGATACTGGCTCGCCGGGCTGGCGAACTGCGGGTCGAGTTGCCGGCGGCTGGTCTATCCGAGCCGCGGGCCCGTTTCCTGGACAGCCATTTGGCCGCCTTGGAGTGCAGTGGGCGAGTGCTGGCTGGCCGGCAGGTCGGGTTCGTGACGGAAGTGGCAGCGTACTTCGATGTCGTCATTACACCGGGGGATACCGATGCCTACCGCCAGGCGCATGCAGAGATCGACCGGTTGCTTCCCGGCGCCGATCCACTGGCTGATCGGCTGGCCGCCTACCGGGCCCGAGACGAGATCCCGCCGGAACGGCTGGAAGCGGCGGTGCACGCACTGTCCAGCGCGCTGCGGGATCGGGTACGCGCAGACTACGGGCTCCACCCGCAGGAGACCGTGCAGTACGAAGTGGTCACCGACAAGCCGTGGAGCGGATTCAACTACTACCTCGGTGACTTCCGCTCACGGGTGGCGATCAACGCGGATCTCGGGCACCGGATGGCGCAGCTGCCGCACCTGGTCGCGCACGAGTCCTATCCCGGGCACCACACTGAGCACTGCCGCAAGGAGGCCGGCTTGGTCCGGACGCACCACCAGGCAGAGCAGACGATCTTCCTGGTGAACACCCCGCAGTGCCTGATGGCAGAGGGGCTGGCTGACCTGGGCTTGGGAGTCGCGGTCGGTGCCGGATGGGGACCCTGGGCCGCGGAGATCCTGGACGATCTGGGGTTGCGGATGGATGGTGAACTAGCCGAGCGCCTTGAGGTGGCGGCGGCGGGCCTGCTCGGTGTACGCCAGGATGCCGCACTCATGTTGCACGACCATGGCGCCGACCCGGCGGACGTGCTGGCCTACCTGCAGCGGTGGCTACTGGTGCCCGAACCGCGGGCCAAACAAATGGTGCGCTTTCTCACAGATCCGTTGTGGCGCGCCTACACCACCACCTACGTGGAGGGATACCGGTTGCTGCGCAACTGGCTGGATGCCCGTCCGCCGGCACAGCCGTTGAGCCAGCGCTACCTGCGGCTGCTCGACGAGCCGCTGACCCCTTCGGCACTGCGTGCCGAGGGCATCGTGTGTGGTGAGAGCTCTGCGCGCTGAGTTTCCCGAGCTCTACAGCAGAGCTGTCCCGTAAGGCCCGAGCAGCTCCGCTGTTGATCTCGGGAGGTCCGCGGTGCACGCTCAAGGACTTTCGTGGTATCTAGGCACCGTATTCAGCGCTCACGACCTTTTGGCGAATCACCTGTGTGGATGCCTGCCAGGATGGGTCACAGACGGGTACCGTGCGGTGGCAGTGGGACGTGTTCGACGCGTTTCGCTACGGGAGGCCCTGGTCGTGGCTGATGTCGATCGGGCGGGTAAACCGCTCACGGCAGGCACGGGAGGGTCGGCACCCGGCCCTTGTGGTCGGTTCCGCTGAGCCCGACCGGGGCGCTGCGGTAACGATCAACCAGAGGCCGGCCGGCCCACCGAGTAGCGGGCGTGGGTGCCGCGCACGCCAGGGAGCTGCCGTGATCGCCTCTCGCTCGCCTCACTCCACCACCCCCGGTACCCGTACCTACGTGCTGGATACGTCGGTACTGCTGTCCGACCCGTGGGCAATCAGCCGATTCGACGAGCACGAGGTGGTGCTTCCACTCGTGGTCATCGGGGAACTGGAAGGCAAGCGGTATCACGCGGAACTGGGCTGGTTCGCCCGGGAAGCGTTGCGGTTGCTGGATGATCTGCGGCGGTCGAACGGCCGGTTGGACGCGCCGGTGCCCATCGGTGAACTGGGCGGCACCTTGCAGGTCGAGTTGAACCACTGTGACCCGTCGGTGCTGCCTTCGGGATTCCGTACCGACACCAACGACTCCCGGATCCTGGCCTGCGCGCTGAACCTGGTCGCTGACGGTCGCAACGTCACGCTGGTCACCAAGGACATGCCGCTGCGAGTCAAGGCGGGCGCCGTCGGATTGACTGCCGACGAGTACCACGCGCAGGACGTGGTGCCCTCGGGCTGGACTGGAACGACCGAGATCGAGGTCGGATCCTCGGTGCTCGACGTGCTGTACAAGGAGGGCATTGCTGAGCTGACCGAGCATCCGGACGCCGCGAGCCTGCCCTGCCACACCGGTTTACGGTTGTTCGCCGGAACGGCCACCGCGCTGGGACGGATCACCGCGGACAAGCGGGTAAAGCTGGTCCGCGGGGACCGGGAGGCATTCGGGCTGCGCGGGCGCTCAGCGGAGCAGCGCATCGCGCTGGATCTGCTGCTGGATCCCGACGTGGGGATCGTCTCCCTGGGCGGCCGGGCCGGTACCGGCAAGTCGGCCCTCGCGCTGTGTGCGGGGTTGGAAGCGGTGATGGAGCGCGGCGCGCACCGCCGAGTGATCGTGTTCCGGCCGCTGTACGCCGTGGGTGGCCAGGAGCTGGGGTACCTCCCGGGTAGCGAGAACGAGAAGATGCAGCCCTGGGCGCAGGCGGTGTTCGACACCCTCGGCGCGATCGCGTCGCCAAATGTCATCGACGAGGTGATCGACCGCGGGATGCTCGAAGTGATGCCGTTGACCCACATCCGCGGCCGGTCCCTGCATGATGCCTTCGTGATCGTCGACGAGGCGCAGTCCCTGGAGCGCAACGTGCTGCTCACGGTGCTCTCACGACTGGGCACCGGTTCCCGGGTGGTACTCACGCACGACGTGGCGCAACGGGATAACCTTCGGGTCGGTCGGCATGACGGGGTCGCTGCGGTAATCGAGAAGTTGAAGGGGCACCCGCTATTCGCGCACGTCACCCTCACCCGCTCGGAACGCTCGCCGATCGCAGCGCTGGTCACCGAGATGCTCGAGGACTACGCGCACTGAGGCAGCTTGGCCGCTCTTCAAAGGAGCTACCCCGTCAGCGTGGGCGGCGCCTTGAAGAGCGGCCAACTTGTTCCCTTATCCGGTAGGGATCGCACCAGTTGGGACCGGCACCAGCGCCATGCCCAGCTCGCTGAGCTCGCAGGGTGCCATGCCTTCTCGCCCGTCGTTGACCGTTCGCCGAGCGGCGGCAAGCATGAGTGCTGCCCACTCAGCCTCGAACCAGCCGGCTGGGTCGGTGAGCACAGATCTGACGACTGACTCCTCCGGGCGCCAGCAGGTTCCGGCGACAGGTGTCCCGGCGAAGGCGGAACCGGCCATGGACCGTCCGGCCTCCTCGGCCAGAGCCAGCCAGCCGCCGAACGCACGATCCAGCGCAGCGAATCGGCAGTTCTCCGGCTCCGCAACGGCGACCACTTCACGGGCGTAGGCGCGCAGCAGGTCATGGAAGCGGTAACGCAACCGCCCCGACGCGTCGCGCCCCGCCACGTCGAGGAGATGCAGATCGACCAGGGTGTCCATCAGCTCCTCCGCCTTGGCCTGAGGGATGTCGAGTAGGGCTGCCGTCACCCATGGGGCGAATTCGCGGATCTCGAGTAGCCCGAGGAGCCGGAAGGCCCGTCGAGCCATGACTTCGAGGGTTTCGTAGCTGCGTGCGAGGCTGGCTCGCACTTCCAGATCTCCAAGCCGCAGCGTGTCAAGGCGCGTGTCCTCGTCAGTCAGGTCAGCTTCGAGGCGGGACAGCGGCCAGTGCGGTCGAGCGGCCAGCCGGGCACCGGCGACCTGGACGGCCAGCGGTAGGAATCCGCAGAGCCGCACGATCTCCTGCGCTGCTGCTGGCTCCGCTGCCATCCGCTGCGGCCCGGCGGCTCGCGCCAGCAGTTCGAGGGCCTGGTCGGGTTCGAAGACGTCCAGATCGACCACCCGGGCACTGCCTAGGCCGGCCAGCCGAGCCCTGCTGGTGACCAGGACTACGCAGCCGGAGGTGCCCGGCAGCAGCGGCCGCAACTGGGCCTCCCAGGCCGCGTCATCGAGCAGGATGAGCAGCCGCCGGTCGGCCAGCCGGCTGCGGTACAAGGCGGCGCGTTCTTCAGCATCCTCCGGGATGGCAGTGGGGTCCACCCCGAGCGAGCGCAGGAACCGGGCCAGTACGTCCGTCGCGCACAGTGGGTTGGCCTCGGTACCGCGAAGGTTCACGAACAGCTGCCCATCGGGGTACTGGTCCCGTAACCGGTGGGCGGCGTGCACTGCCAGGGCGGTCTTACCGACCCCGGCCTTGCCGGTGATCGCGACGAGGACCGATGCCGAGCGATCCGCCGCCCCGGCCAGGTGCGCAACCGTGGCGAGTTGAGCCTTGCGGCCGGTGAAGTCGTTGATGTCCGCGGGCAACTGCGCCGGAGCGATCGAGGGTGTGCCCGGAGTCGCCAGCATCGGGTCGCCGGTCAGGATCGCGTGCTCAAGCCGTTGCAGCTCATTACCGGGCTCCAGCCCGAGCTGTTCCACCAGGGCGCCCCTCGTGCGCTGGTAGACCTCCAACGCGTCAGCCTGACGCCCCGCCTGATAGAGCGCGGTCATCAACAGTCCCTGCAGCTGTTCCCGCATCGGGTGTCGGCTGGCCAGCTCTACGAGTTCGGGGACAATCACAGTGGCATGACCGCAGGCCAGCTCGGCGGTGTAGAGCTGGGCCAAGCCGGCTAGCCGGCGCTCGCTCAGCCGGTCGGCCTCGGCGCGCAGCAGCGGCAGATCGACAATGTCGCTGAAAGGGTCTCCGCGCCAGAGCCCCAGCGCTTGACGTAACAGCACCACAGCACGGGCATGCTGCCCGGTCCCGGTACTCTCGGTGAGCGCGGACTCGAAGCATTCCGCGTCGAGCTCACCGCGGTGTACCCGCAGCGTGTAGCCGCCGTTCTCATAGAGAATCCGCGTCGGATCGCCCAGTGCCCGGCGCAGCCGATGTATGTGTAGCTGTAGTTTCTTCGCCGCGCGAGGATCTCGCTGGCCCGCCCACAGCGCATCCACCAGGACGTCTACCGGCACCGGCGTGTTCGCCCGGGTGAGCAGCACGCCGAGTACCATTCGGGGCATCGGTGCGGAAAGCGGCACCGGCTGCTCGCCGAGCCGCACCCGCAGCGGGCCGAGAACCTCGAAGTTCACTGCGCCACCCCCGCTCCGCCGCCATCTCAGCTGTCGGTACCGAGTGTAGCCGTATGATGCCAGCAGGTAACCGAGCTTTCCCCCGATCGGGACAAACGGCCGCTTCTAGGCCTCTCTCGGCTCCTCCTGGTCACACCGTGGGGCCGGTGGTGTAAGGGTGGGTGACGAGCGGCAAGCGGACGGAAAGCGGACGGAAAGCGGCGGGACCTAGCGTTGGCGTCGCAACGTATCCCAGGAGACGGTCAGGGCGGGGGACCTGGGATTCCCACGATTTTGAGCGGGAGAGGGGATTTCTTTCATGTCTTGGACCTCCGCACGCGTGGTCGGATCGGCACTTGCCGCGGCCACCGCCACACTTGCCATTGCGGTGCCGGCAAGCGCTGACGCGGCAACACCACCGCACAAGAACGGACCCGGAGTAGGCGCGTCGAATACTATCGCCTGCGGTTTGAGTTACCCGGACAAGGACAACGGTCCCTGGGTGGGCTTCCCCGCCAATACCGTCACCATGCGCAGCGGTCCCAGCAATTCCTGCATCCAAACCGGTCAGGGGCTGCACGACCAGCGCGCCGATTACCTCTGCTACACCCCGGGAGACGGTGGCACGTGGACCTACCTGCGCAATACCTCGACCGGAGACCAGGGTTGGGTGCGGGACGACCTGCTACCGGGATACGGCAGCAACACGTCCTGCGAAAGGAACCCACCGCCGGCAACCGTCAGACCAACCTGATTGCCTGGAAGGCTGTCCTGCGTATCGCATAACGTGGGGCAGCCCGCAGGCACCCAGATTTCCCCGCGTTCTGGGGGCAGAACGCAGTAATCGCTTCCCGCATTACGGCAGTCTGTCTCCAGAACGCGGGGAAAGGGTCATCTTGAGAACATCGAGAGCAGAATCGAGTTGGTCGGGGGTGAGGCTTCCGTTGTCGGTGTGACCGCGGTCGCGGACGATGTCGCGAATGGTGCGTTGCTGCTGCAGGGCCTGTTTGGCGATCGATGCCGCCTCCTCATAGCCGAGGTAGGGGTTGAGCGAGGTCACGATCGCGGGGGAGGACTCGGCGTACTCGCGGCAGCGCGCCGCGTCGGCCTCGGCACCCTCGATGACTTTGTCGGCGAGCAACCGAGCGACCGCGGCGAGCAGCCGGGCCGACTCCAGGACGTTGCGGGCCATCACCGGCATCATCACGTTGATCTCCAGGTTGCCCTGCGAACCGGCGAACGTCACGCATGCGTCGTTGCCGATCACCTGGGCGGCGACCATCATCGTCGCCTCGCAGATTACCGGGTTGACCTTGCCCGGCATGATGGACGAACCGGGCTGCAGATCGGGTACCCGCAGCTCGGCCAGGCCGGTGCGGGGTCCAGAACCCAGCCAGCGGACGTCATTGGCGATCTTGAAGAGGGACACCGCGACGGTGCGAAGCGCGCCGGAGCACTCGACGAGACCGTCTCTGGCTGCCTGCGCCTCGATGTGGTCACGCGCCTCGGTGAGCGCTTCCAGGCCGGTTGCCCGGCGCAGCTGCTCGACGACGGCGGCACCGAAACCCGCTGGCGCGTTCAGCCCGGTGCCCACCGCGGTGCCCCCGATCGGCAGCTCGCCCAGCCGGGGCAGGCTGCTCGCCAGCCGCTCGACGCCGTACCGAGCTTGTGACGCCCACCCCCCGGCCTCCTGCCCAAGCGTGATCGGTACCGCGTCCATCAGGTGAGTGCGCCCCGCTTTGACCACCTCGGCCCAATCGTGCGACTTCCGGGTCAGCGTCGAGGCCAGATGCACCAGCGCCGGCATCACGTCGTGTGCGACGGCCTCGGTGGCGGCCAGGTGGATCGTGGTCGGGAACACGTCGTTTGACGACTGTGATGCGTTGACGTGGTCGTTCGGGTGCACGACAGCGCCGATGGCCCGGCTGGCCAGCGTGGCGATCACCTCGTTGGCGTTCATGTTCGAGCTGGTACCCGAGCCGGTCTGGAACACGTCGACGGGGAACTGCGCATCATGCTGGCCAGCCGCGACCTCGTCGGCGGCCGATGCGATCGCTTCCGCCAGCGCCGGGTCGAGCACCCCGAGTTGCGCGTTCACCCGCGCACAGGCGGCCTTGACCAGCCCCAACGCCCGGATCTGAGCGCGCTCAAGGCCGCGGCCGGAGATCGGGAAGTTATCCACGGCTCGCTGCGTCTGCGCCCGGTACAGGGCCTCGACGGGCACCTGTACTTCACCCATAGTGTCGCGTTCGGTGCGGTAGTGCTGGGTCATGCGTGCGGGAGCTGATCGAAGTCCACCGCGGCGTACTGGCGCAGTTTGGTCAACCGGTGCACGCTGTCGATCATCCGCACGGTGCCGGACTTGGAGCGCATCACGATGGAGTGTGTGCGGCATCCCCCGGCGTGATAGGTGACCCCGCGCAGCAGCTCGCCGTCGGTGATGCCAGTCGCGCAGAAGAACACATTATCGCCGCAGACCAGGTCCTCGGTGGTGAGAATCCGATCCAGATCGTGCCCAGCGTCCAGCGCTGCTCGGCGCTCGGCGTCGTCCCGGGGCCACAGCCGGCCCTGGATGGCGCCGCCCATGCAGCGCAGCGCAGCTGCACTGATGATCCCTTCCGGCGTGCCACCGATGCCGATCAGCAGATCCACGCCGGTGTCCGGGCGGGCGGCGGCGATCGCGCCCGCGACGTCACCATCGGTGATGAAAGTGATCCGCGCGCCAGCCTCCCGGACCTGGCGCGCCAGGTCATCGTGCCGGGGGCGTTCCAGGATGCACACCGTGATGTCGGATATATTCATCTGCTTGGCCTTGGCGACCCGCCTGATGTTCTCCGCCACCGGCACGGACAGGTCGATGGCGTCGGCGGCCTCCGGTCCAGTGGCGATCTTCTCCATGTAGAACACTGCGGAGGGATCGAACATCGTGCGTCGCTCTGATACCGCGAGCACGGCGAGTGCGTTGGGCATTCCCTTGCTCATCAACGTGGTGCCGTCGATCGGGTCGACCGCGACGTCGCACTCCGGTCCTTGCCCGTTGCCGACCTCCTCGCCGTTGAACAGCATCGGAGCTTCGTCTTTCTCCCCCTCACCGATCACCACCACACCGCGCATCGAGACCGAGCCGACCAGCTTGCGCATGGCGTCCACGGCCGCCCCGTCGCCGCCATTCTTGTCACCGCGACCGACCCAGCGGCCGGCGGCCATCGCTGCGGCCTCGGTGACTCGCACGAGTTCCAGGGCGAGGTTGCGGTCCGGTTCCTCCTGCACCGGGTTCCGCCGTGGAGCCGACAATGTACTCATAAAGCCCTCCTGGAATGCGCGCGGAAAATCATTTTCGAAGATCAGGCAACCTCCCCAATTCTCTCAGATTCTCACTTTGTGAGCGGTCGCTCACCAGGCTGCTGTTCGCGAGCGGCGATCACCGTCTCGATCCGCTCCCGGGCGCCCGCGAGGTGCCGCTCGCACGCCGCGGCGAGCTGCTCGCCGCGCTCCCACAGCGCCAGCGCATCTTCCAAGCTGAGCCCGCCGGCTTCCAGCCTGCGCACCACCTCGGTCAGCTCGTCGCGGGCCGCCTCGTAGCCCAGCGATGCCGGATCGGTGCCGGCGCTGCCACGGCTCTTACCGTTATCGTCCACCAGTCACCACCGCACCCACCGCGCCATCGCAGAGCCGAATTCGCAATTCAGCACCCTCCGGGGCATCGGTCACCGATCGCAGCACCGGGGCCGGCCCATTCGTCGCAGTGTCGATCCGCTGCACCACTGCATATCCGCGGGCCAGGGTGGCCGCCGGTCCCAGCGCAGCCAGGCGCGCCGCCGTGTGCGTCAACCCATCCTGCGCGGTTCGTAGCCCGCCGAGCAACGCCCGGTCGGCGCGGGTACGCAGCTCGGTGACGGTCCGGCCGTGTTCGGCCAGCGGGCGCAGCGGGTTGGCCAACACGGGGCGGGTGCGCAGCGCGTCGAGCAGCCGCCGCTCCCGGTCCACCCAACCGTGCAGGGCCCGCGAACAGCGGTTGCGCAGCTGATGCAGCGCGGCGGTTTCCTCGGTGACGTCGGGCACCACGCACTTGCCGGCGTCGGTCGGTGTGGAGCAGCGCTTGTCTGCGACGTGGTCCACCAGCGGGGTGTCCGGCTCGTGGCCGATCGCCGATACGACTGGAGTGACGCAGCGAGATACCGTCCGGCACAGTGCCTCGTCAGAAAACGGCAACAGGTCCTCCACGCTGCCCCCTCCCCGGGCCAGCACGATGACCTCCACCGCGGGATCTGCGTCCAGTGCGCTCAGGGCGTCGATGATCTGGCTGACCGCGAGCGGACCTTGCACCGCCACGTTGCATACCCGGAAACGCACCGCAGGCCAGCGGGCAGCGGCGTTGCTGAGCACGTCGCGCTCGGCCGCGCTGGCCCGGCCGGTGATCAGCCCGATGCAGCCGGGCAGCAACGGCAACGCTCGCTTGCGCCGGGGATCGAACAGGCCCTCGGCATCGAGGACTCGCCGGAGTCGTTCAATGCGAGCCAGCAACTCGCCGATCCCGACCGCGCGGATCTCATCGACCCGCAGGCTCAGCGTGCCGCGACCCAGGTGAAAGGACGGCTTGCCGTGCACCACTACCCGGCAGCCATCCACCAGCGGCGGTTGCCGGTCCCGCACCAGCGAGGCCGCGCACGTCAAGGTCATCGACACGTCGGCCACCGGGTCGCGCAGCGTGAGGAACGCTGTTCCGGCGCCCGCTTTGGCGCTGAGCTGGGTGATCTGCCCTTCGACCCAGACCGCGCCCAACCGGTCGATCCATGCCGCGATCTTTCGGGCGACGGTGCGCACCGGCCAGGGTGCCTCCGGCATGGTGGCGGGTTCGGTCACTGAGTTTCCGGTCACTGAGGTTCCAGTCACTGAGTTTCCGGTGGCTGGCGGCGGACCGTGGAAATCCGGTTGGTCAGCAGAGTGACGAATGCAGGCCGATCTCTCTGCGCGTGTTCGTGCGCCAGCAGTTCCTCGAGTTGGGGCAGTGAGTACCCCCGCAGCCTGCTCCTCAACTGGGCTAACGACATCTCGTCGTACTCGGCCAACGTGGATCGGGTCGAACTCCGCTCGCCTGGTCCCACGCCGTCTGTGGGCAGCGGTGTCAGGGCCTGTGCGACGTCAGCCTCGTCGACTTCGGTGCCGGGAGCGGGGACTGTCGGAGCGCCGCGCTCGGCCCGACCGGACGCGCCCGCGGTCGCTTCGGTGCCCGGTCGTGGCGGTTCGCCGTCTTCATCGAACCTGGCCCACGATGGGGTGTCCTCGACGGGCCGCAACAGCGAGAGCACCTGGTCGCCTCTGATCGCCAACTCGGTGACCCGCTGCTGCACCCGCATCCCGGCTTGCACCGCCTTGCTGGCGGCTGTGACGGGAAGATCGGCGAGCTGCTCGGGCAGCTTGCGAGCCTGCTCCACGGCGCTGATCACCAGACCCATAGCGACGCGGACAGGCAAGGGTACGTGGCTCATGGTCGTCAAGCCTGCCCCAGCGACCGGGCTTGTGCCTACTCGGGCTGGAGAGGAGCGCACCATCCGCGGTCAGCGACGCCGCCCGTAGGGTAGGCGCATGACCAAGCGTGTGCTGCTGGCCAGCCCTCGCGGCTACTGCGCCGGGGTCGACCGTGCGGTCGCCACCGTCGAGAAGGCCCTGGAGACACACGGGGCGCCGGTGTACGTGCGCAAGCAGATTGTGCACAACCGGCACGTCGTGGAGACCCTGGAAAGCCGTGGTGTGATCTTCGTCGACGAGGCCGGTGACGTGCCCGCGGACGCTATCGTGGTGTTTTCCGCGCATGGCGTGTCCCCGGCCGTGCACCAGCAAGCCGCGGCGCGTGGCTTGCAGACCATCGACGCCACCTGCCCGCTGGTCACCAAGGTGCATCAGGAAGTCAAACGATTCGCCCGGGATGGCTACGACATCCTGCTGGTCGGTCACCAGGGTCACGAGGAGGTTGAAGGCACCGCTGGAGAGGCGCCCCAGCAGGTCCAGTTGGTCGATGGACCGGATGCGGTGGAATCGGTGGTTGTACGGGACCCGTCGCGAGTGGTCTGGCTGTCCCAGACGACCCTCTCAGTAGACGAGACGATGCAGACCGTGGCCCGCCTGCGGCAGCGATTTCCCGAGATGTCCGACCCGCCCAGCGACGACATCTGTTACGCGACCCAGAACCGGCAGGTGGCGGTGAAGGCATTAGCCCCCGAATGTGATCTGGTGCTCGTCGTAGGGTCGCGGAACTCGTCCAACTCGGTGCGGTTGGTGGAAGTTGCTCTGGGTGCTGGTGCCGGGTCGGCGCACTTGGTGGACTACGCGCAGGAGATCGACGCAAGCTGGCTGGACGGGGCGCAGACCGTCGGTGTCACCAGCGGAGCCTCGGTGCCCGAGGTGCTGGTGCGGGGAGTGCTGGAGTATCTGGCCGAGCGCGGGTACTCCGAAGTGCAGGAGATCATCACAGCGGAGGAGAAGCTGGTGTTCTCCCTGCCCCGGGAACTCAAGCGTACCCGGTGAACTGGGAGCCGCTCGCTGGGCTCCGCAGCGATCAGGAGCTCATTCGGTGGCGTCTCGCGGGGCTCGGTCGTCGCTGGATGACCATCCGGAGGAGACCGATCGCGAGAGTGAACCCGGTGGTGATCGCCATGGTGGGAAAGCCGTTGATCAAAGGGGTGCCGACCGTGAGCGCAGTGGCGATCATTCCTCCCCCGGTGGATGTGGAGCCAGCTGTCAGGACAACGCCCGGCACGGCGACCGCCAGGACAAGCGGAGGGGCGATCATCGGTCCGAACAACCCCTTGCGCTGCACCACCATCACCGCAAGCAGGCAGCCGAGGAAATAGCAAATCTGAAATACCAGACCCAGCCGGTTGAGCCGCTCTACATCAGCGAACACACCGGTCGCCGCGATTCCGAGCGTGCACAGCACCGCTGCCCACCACGGTATTCCAGGTCGATCGGGCAGCAAAGCATACTCGTCCCAAGACCCGCGCTGGGCGGTGGTTCGGGCTCGGGTTGCCGTCACTCGTTCACCGTAGACCGTTCGGGATCCGCGCCCCACGTCTGGTGCAGCGCCTCGGTGACCCAGGTCCAGTTCTGGTCGGATTCCTGCTCGCCATCGCCGTTGGGCCTCGCCAGGATGCGGGGTGTGCGCTGTTCTGGATCCAGTGCGACGAGCGAGTCGGTGGCGGATGCGACCAATTCCACTGCCTGCACGGTGCGCGGAGCGCGCTCCACTTGTTCTGGCGTGTCGAGCGGCTCAGTACCGACCCCGAGTTCGCCGAACCGGCGCGCGGTAACCAGCACCCGTGACTCCAACGAGCTGACCGTGCGGTTGTAGGCATCGACCGCACCACCGAGCTGTTTGCCGAGTTTGGCCACATGACCTCCCATCGTGGCCAGCCGGGAGTGCAGCTCGCGGCCCAGTTCATGCACGCGCGCGGCGTTGCTCGCCAGCGCCTCCTGCCGCCAGGTGTATGCCACTGTCCGCAACAGCGCGATCAGCGTCGTCGGAGTCGAGATCACGATGTTGCGCTCGAAGGCGTGCTCGAGAAGCGCGGGATCGCTTTGCAGCGCTGCTTCCAGGAACGGATCGCCGGGGACGAACAGCACCACGAACTCTGGGGTGGCCTCGAAGCGCTGCCAGTAGGACTTGTGGGCCAGCGAATCGACGTGCGCGCGCAGATGCCGGGCGTGCGCGGCCAATCGGTCGGCGCGGCGGTCCGGGTCGGTGGCGTCGACGGCCTCCAGATAGGCGCCGAAGGGCACCTTGGCGTCCAACACGATGTGCTTGTCCCCGGCAAGGTGTACCACCAGGTCGGGTCGAACCACGGCGTCGTTGTCGCCGCTGACGTCGGTTGCGGTGACCTGACGGGAGAAGTCGCAGTGTTCGACCATGCCGGCGAGCTCCACGATTCGCTCCAGTTGCAGCTCACCCCACCGGCCGCGGACCTGCGGGGCGCGCAGTGCGGTGACCAGTTGCCGCGTCTCGCCCTGCAGCTGTTCGGAGGTGCGGTGCATCGCGCCGACCTGTTCCCGCAGCCCCGCGTAGGCGGCCTCCCGGTCCTTCTCCACCGTGCGCAGTTGACCATCGAGCCGGTGCAGGGTCTGGGCTATCGGCCCCACCAGCGCCTCGATGGCCTGCTGGCGCTGGGTGGCATCGCCGTCCGAGCGGGCCGAGAGAGTGGCGGTCACCTTGGCCAGCCGCGCCTCAGCGAGCTGGACAAACGCCTCGTTGTTACGGGAGAGCGCTTCCGCCGAGAGTGCCTGAAAGCTGTCCTTGAGCTCGACCTCGCGCTGGGTGAGCAGCCGTTCCCGGTCTGCCGCGGCGCTCCGCTGCGCGTCGAGGGCGGCGCGCATGCCTGCCAACTCTGCTTGCGCTGTCGAGGCTCGTTCACCGGCGTCCTGCGCGCGCTGGTGATACTGCTCTGCCCTGGCCGCTTCGGCATCCTTGGCCGCCCGGGCGTCCTCGACCGCCCGGCGGGCCGCGACGAGCTCGGCCTCGGCGCCAATCCTGGCAGCATCGGCCGCCTGCACGGCCTCACCCACTGCCGCACGCCGAAGCGCACCCGCCACCAACCAGCTGACGAGCCCTCCCACCACGAGCCCGCTAACGAAGCCCATGAGCACTAAGTAATCCACGTGTCACACCCTGCAACAGCCCACCGACAGTTTCGGCGAGGCGCGCCGCCTCCCTGGCATTGAGCGGGCTCAGCGAGGGTGAAGCGGTGCCCGACAGGCCCGCTGAGCCCGCTCAATGCCAGGAGCTGGGGGAGGGGCGCCTAGACTCGACGTCTCGTGAGCCTGACTCTGGGGATCGTTGGGTTGCCCAATGTGGGCAAGTCCACCTTGTTCAATGCGCTGACCCGCAACAACGTCCTCGCGGCGAACTACGCGTTCGCAACCATCGAGCCCAATGTCGGCGTGGTGCCATTGCCCGATGAACGTCTCGGGCGGTTGGCGGCGCTCTTCGACAGCGCCAAGGTCGTGCCGGCCACGGTCGCCTTCGTCGACATCGCGGGTATCGTCGCCGGGGCCTCCGAGGGCGCTGGGCTGGGCAACAAGTTCCTCGCCAATATCCGCGAGGCCAACGCGATCTGCCAGGTCGTGCGGGTCTTCGATGATCCCGACGTATTGCACGTCGACGGTCGGGTCGACCCGGCTGACGACATCGCCACCGTCGAGACCGAGCTGGTGCTAGCCGATCTGCAGACCCTGGACCGCGCGCTGCCCCGGCTGGAGAAGGAAGCTCGCACCAGTCCCCGGGAACGTCGCGCCGCGCTGGTCGTCGCGCAGGCAGCCAGGCAGGTGCTCGACACCGGGCGCACCCTGTTCGCCGCACGCGCCGAGCTGGACATCACGGCGATCGCTGAGCTGAGTCTGCTGACCAGCAAACCGTTCCTATATGTCTTCAATTCCGACGAGGGCGTGCTCACCGATTCCGACCGGCAGGCGAAGTTGCGCAAGTTGGTCGCTCCCGCTGATGCGGTATTTCTCGACGCTAAGGTTGAATCCGAGCTGCTCGAGCTCGACGAGGAATCGGCCCGGGAGCTGCTGGACTCGATCGGGCAGCCCGAGCCGGGACTGCACGCACTGGCCCGCGCGGGTTTTCACACCCTGGGTCTGCAGACTTTTCTCACTGCCGGGCCGAAAGAGTCGAGGGCGTGGACGATCCGGACCGGAGCCACCGCTCCAGAAGCAGCTGGTGTGATCCACAGCGACTTCCAGCGCGGGTTCATCAAGGCTGAAATCGTATCCTACGACGATCTGGTTTCGACTGGATCCATGTCAGCAGCCAGGGCGGCCGGGAAGGTCCGGATGGAGGGCAAGGACTACGTGATGGCCGAGGGTGACGTGGTCGACTTCCGCTTTAACGTTTAGCGTCCTTGCTGGTGATTCCTCCCTGCTTTCCCGGGAGAGTGGCGGATCCGTGGACCGGGTCACAGTGATCCGATGAACGACGGTGCCGTGGTCGGACCCGGTGTCCTGCTCGGCCCGCGGACTTCACGAGCCCCGCCGAAGGTGCTCTACAGCCCCCATCCAGCCATAACCGGGTCAATGGAACTCATCCTAGTTGTCCACAAAGGACGTCAAGTGGTCTACTTGAGACCCGGCGTGTGGTGCTCCGGTGCAGTGCCTGGCGGACGCGCAGTACGCTGCCGCTCTCGTCAGTCTACGGGCCGCACAAGATCCTTGGATTTCGAGCGTTCCCAGGCCCGGCATGGTGGATTACACTCTGTACACGACGAGGGAGGGCCGTGCCAAAGGCGAATCGGCTGACGCATACCACCTGCGCGCGCGTGGTGTCTCGGCCCAAGCCACCTTGAGGTCCCGATCATCACGCCCGCTCGTCCCTTCGTACGGTGCTGCGATCCTCGACACGGCTCTGTGACGTAGTTCTTGCAATTGCCCGGAATCAAAGGAGAAGATCATGCACGAATATGGCGTTTCTCTATTCGGTCTCTTGTACATAGTCATCGGTGTAGTGGTAGCGCTTACTAACGGATACTCGATCCATACCATTGGCGAACTCCTGTCCTTCCTCTTGGCTGTCCTGCTCTGGCCCCTCGTGCTTCTCAACGTCAACCTGCATGTTGCTGTCTAACCTCGAGCGAGGCCGTGCCGTTCAGGAGTCATTAACGGTGGGAGCTGTGAGACGGGGAAGGAGCAACTGGACCAAAGGACCGATCGCCAGGGCGTAGAGCACGGTGGAGACGCCGAGGGTGCCGCCGAGCACCCACCCGGTGGCGACGACCGCGATCTCGATAGCAGTGCGTACCAGCCGCACTGACCCGCCGGTCCGGCGGACCAAACCGGTCATCAGTCCGTCACGGGGTCCCGGGCCCAGCCGGGCACCGATGTAGGCGGTGGTTGCCACCGCGTTGAGGACGATGCCTGCGCCCGCCAGCAACGTGCGTACGGGCAGGGAACTAGCCGCGGGCAGCGCGGCGAGTGCGGCGTCTACCGAGATCCCGATGATGACGACGTTGCACACCGTGCCAATGCCGGGTTTCTCCCTCAGCGGGATCCATAGCAACAGCACAACGACACTGACGGCGATGGTGACGGTGCCGATGGAGCAATGTAGTTGCCGGGCGAGGCCCTGGTGCAGCACGTCCCACGGCATGTTGCCGAGTTGAGAGCGAATCAGTAGAGCCATGGAGCTGCCGTAGAGGACTAGGCCGGCGAGGAGCTGGACGGACTGCCGCTTGGAGATGGAGACCAGAAGTACTTGTCGCACCTGTCCAGTATGGGCAAGAATTGGATAGGTGGTTACAAGCCAATTGAGGATAAGTGGCATGGTTCAGATCAGCGCGTGTCGGCTAGCCGCTCTACTCGGGGAGCTGGCAGGTGAGCGCCCGCCGCGGTATGCGGCGCTGGCCGCGCGCATCCGGTTGCTCATCGCGGATGGCCGGCTGGCGGTCGGGATCCGGTTGCCGGCCGAGCGGGAGCTCGCCATCGCGTTACAGCTGAGTAGGGCCACCGTCACCGCCGCATACCGGCGGCTGCGCGACGACGGCTGGGCCAGCGCCCGCCAAGGCGCCGGGACCTGGACGTCGCTGCCCGCGGGTCCGGTACACGGCGCCTGGGTGCCCGCGCTGCCCTCTGACGATGTCCTGGACTTGGCCCACGCCGCCCCGGCCGCCCCACCTGAGATCGCCATGGCCTTCACCGCGGCACTGCGGGATCTTCCGCGGCTGCTGCCCGGCCACGGCTATTACCCTGCCGGCTTGCCGGAGCTGCGAGCGCGGATCGCAGAGCGGTACACGAAACGCGGGTTGCCCACCGCAGCTGACCAGGTGCATATCACGGCAGGCGCGCTGCACGGCATCACCGTCGCACTCGAGGTTCTCGTCGGTCCGGGTGATCGGGTCGTTGTTGAGCATCCGAGCTATCCCAACGCTCTGGACGCCATCCGGGCGACCGGGGCCCGCACGGTGCCGGTCGCCGTCGACGCCACGAATACTGCCGCGATGGTGGCCGATTTTCCCCGCGTCGCCCGGCAGACCAACGCGCGGTTGGCCTACCTGATGCCGGATTTCCAGAACCCCACCGGTCTCCTGCTCGACGGTGACCAGCGGGGGCGTATGGCGGCCGGGCTGCACCGGTCGAGCACCATCGCGCTGGTCGACGAGACTTTTGTCGATCTCGGACTCGACGCCTGGCCTGACGCGCCGTACGCGGCCTTCGCTCGCGCTGATCGGGTGGTCACGGTCGGCACTCTGAGTAAGTCCTTTTGGGGAGGATTGCGGATCGGTTGGCTCCGTGCGGACGCCTCCTTGGTGCAACGGCTCAGCGCGGCGGCGATGCGCGCTCAGCTGGCCGGGCCTGTGCTCGAACAGCTCGCCGCATGCCACCTGCTGGACGCCGCCGAGGCGGCGTTGCCCGCGCTCCGCGATCGGCTGCGGGCCCAGCGGGATGCGCTCGTCGCGGCGCTTGCCACCGCGCTGCCCCGCTGGAAGGTGCCCGTCCCATCCGGCGGACTGGTGCTGTGGTGCGGCCTGCCGGCGCCGGTGTCCAACGCCCTCGTCAATGCCGCGGAACAGGGCGGGCTGCGGCTGGCGGCCGGCCCCCGGTTCGGTAGCGGTCACGCCTTCGCCGACCGGCTACGGCTGCCTTACACCCAGCCGATCGAGGTCCTGCAGCGCGCGGTGGAGATCCTCGCCCAGGTCGCCAACACTCTGCCGCAGGCCGACCCGGGCTCTGTCGCTGCCCGCCTCGTCGTCTGACGCGCAGATCGGACGACAACAGCGCTGCGGTCCCTCAGCTCGCCGCGCTTGCGTCGGCTATTACGCGGTCGATCTCGCTGGCGAGCTCGATGTCCAGGTTGGTGATACCCCCTTTGGAGTGGGTGCTGCAGCGAAACGTCACAGTGCGCCAGCGGATATCGATGTCGGGGTGATGATTGCGCGCCTCGGCGAT
>DASYMC010000173.1:0-5207 GCA_036009255.1 Pseudonocardiaceae bacterium | reverse complement strand
GACGCGGGAGAACAAGCAGACGACCACCCAACTCGTTCCCCAACCTCGGACAGCTGGCAGCTCAGCAGGCCGTCAACCCGCCGAGGCGGTCAGCTGATCCAGCAGCGCCCGGCCGGACAGGCTGGGCGCTTTGCTGTTGCGTCCAGGGACATACTCAGGCATCCCGCAACTTCCGACCAGGGTGATGAGGAAGGGGTCAACATGCTGCTGTCCCCGCGTGAGCAGGAGAAGCTTCTTATCCACGTGGCGGGCCAGCTGGCGAGGGAGCGCCGCGCGAGGGGATTGCGGCTGAACTATCCCGAGGCCATCGCCTTGATCACTTCATGGGTGCTGGAAAGTGCGCGCGACGGGCGCAGTGTCGCCGATCTGATGGCGGGGGGACAGCGGGTGCTGGGCCGGGAAGACGTTATGGACGGCGTGCCGGAGATGATCACCTCGGTTCAGGTCGAGGCGACCTTCCCCGACGGCACCAAGCTCGTCACCGTGCACCGGCCAGTCCAGTGAAGGACGGACCTGTGGTACCCGGAGAACTGCTGCCCTCTGACGGACCCGTCGTGCTAGGACCGCATGCTGGTCAGGAGTTGCTTATCCGCAACACAGGTGACCGGCCGGTGCAGGTGGGCTCGCACTATCACCTCGCCGCGGCGAACCCAGCGCTGGTGATGGACCGTGACGCCGCCACTGGGATGCGGCTGGCCATTCCGGCTGGAACATCGGTGCGCTTCGAACCGGGCATCGAACGTGTCGTTCGGATGGTCCCACTGGGTGGTACCCGCACCGTGCCCGGCCTACGCCCAGATGCGCCCGATCCTGCTGGAACGGCCCGGCCAACAGCGGGTGGTGGCCGGTGGACAGTCGAGCGCAGCCGGTACGCCGAGCTTTTCGGCCCCACCGAGGGCGACCGGGTGCGGCTGGCCGACACCGACCTGCTGCTGGAGGTGACCGAGGACCGCTGCCGCGGCCCGCATGGCGGTGACGAGGTGGTGTTCGGTGGCGGCAAGGTGATCCGGGAGTCGATGGGCCAGGCTCGAGCCACCCGGGCCGACGGTGCGCCGGATCTGGTGATCACCGGTGCTGTCGTGCTGGATCACTGGGGGGTGGTCAAGGCCGACATCGGGGTGCGGGACGGCCGGATCGTCGGTCTGGGCAAGGCCGGGAACCCGGACATCATGGACGGGGTGCACACGGCGCTGGTGATCGGACCGGGCACCGAGGTGATCGCGGGCAACGGCCTGATCCTGACCGCCGGAGCGGTGGACTGCCACGTACACCTGATCAGCCCCCAGCAGGTGCCCGAGGCGCTGGGATCGGGCGTCACCACTCTGATCGGCGGTGGCACCGGTCCCGCGGAGGGCACCAAGGCGACCACGGTGACGCCGGGATCCTGGTACCTGGCACGGATGCTGGAATCCTTGGACGAGCTGCCGGTGAACATCGCTTTGCTGGGTAAAGGCAACACCGTGGGCGAGCAGGCGCTGTATGAGCAGGTCGCCGCCGGAGCCAGCGGATTTAAGTTGCACGAGGACTGGGGATCCACCCCGGCGGCGATTGACGCCTGCCTGCGAGTCGCCGACGACACCGGTGTGCAGGTGGCGATTCACACCGACACCCTCAACGAGGCGGGCTATGTCGCCGACACACTGGCCGCGATCGGCGGGCGCACCATCCACGCCTACCACACCGAAGGCGCCGGGGGCGGCCACGCGCCGGACATCATCACCGTCGCCAGCGCCTCTCACGTGCTACCCAGCTCCACCAATCCGACCCGCCCGCACACCGTGAACACCCTCGATGAGCACCTCGACATGCTCATGGTGTGCCATCACCTCAATCCCGCCGTGCCAGAGGACCTGGCGTTCGCGGAGAGCCGGATCCGTCCCTCCACCATCGCCGCCGAGGACCTGCTGCACGACCTCGGGGCCATCTCGATGATCGGGTCGGACTCGCAGGCGATGGGCCGGATCGGCGAGGTGATCCTGCGGACCTGGCAGACCGCGCACGTCATGAAACGCCGGGTCGGCGCACTACCTGGCGACCCCCCGACGTCGGACAACCTGCGGGCACGGCGCTATGTGGCCAAATACACCATTTGCCCGGCTATCGCGCACGGGCTCGACGGTGAGGTCGGCTCGGTGGAGGTGGGCAAGCTCGCCGACCTGGTGCTGTGGCAGCCCGCGTTCTTCGGCGTTCGGCCCAGCGTCGTACTCAAGGGCGGGATGATCGCCTGGGCGGCGATGGGAGATCCCAACGCTTCCATCCCTACCCCGCAACCGGTACTGCCCCGGCCGATGTTCGGAGCTGCCGCGGTCAGTGCCGCCGCCACCTCAGTGCATTTCGTGGCTCCCGTCGCCGTGCGGGGTGGCCTGGCCGATCGGCTGGCGGTGCGGCGGCGGCTGGTGGCGGTCCGCGACACCCGGGCGCTGAGCAAGGCCGATATGCCACTGAATGACGCCCTGCCACGCATCAAGGTGGATCCTGAGACATTCACCGTCCGGATCGACGGCGAAGTGGTGCAACCGCAGCCCGTGGAGGAACTCCCGATGGCCCAACGCTATTTCCTGTTCTGACGGTGACGCTGTGCTGATGGTTGCGTTGGGATCGCTGCTCTTGGCCGATTCCCGGTTGCCCACCGGCGGGCACGCGCACTCTGGTGGGGTGGAGGCGGCCATCGACCGTGGCCTGCTGCGAGACGAGGCCGACCTCGCGCTGTTCCTAGCCGGCCGGCTGCGCGGCACCGGTGCGGTGCTCGCGGCGACCGCTGCGAGCGGCTGCCTGCTGGCCGCTGGTCCTGCGCTGGAAAACAGTGAACTGGACAGCGGCGGGCAGGTGGATTGGGGAGGCTGGGATGCCGCCGTGAGCGCCCGCACCCCGTCGGCGGCCGCCCGGGAGGCTTCCCGCGCGCAGGGCGCGGCGCTGCTGCGAACGGCGCGTCGGGTCTGGCCGTCCCCGCCGCTGGAGGCGCTGCGCCAGACGGGCCGCCCGCACCATCCATTGGTGCTCGGCGCCGTGGTCGCGGCCGCGGGGGATGGGCCCGGCGCCGCGGCGTTGCTCGCCGTGCATCACCTGCTCGCCGGGGCGTGTTCCGCCGCGGTGCGACTGCTCGGGCTGGATCCGATCGCGGTCGCTGCTATTCAGGTGCGCGTGAGTGGGTCGGCCGCGGAGGTGGTGCGGGAAGCTACCCGCGCCGCACACGAAGCCGTCGCCCAGCGGGATACCCGTCTGCTACCCAGCACCGGCACGCCGCTTCCGGAGGTACTGGCCGAGTTGCATGCCCGCATGGAGGTGACTCTGTTTGCATCGTGAGGACCAGCTCGACCCGATGCCGATCACCGCGGGTGGACACCGCGGCCGGGCGCTGCGGATCGGTATCGGCGGTCCGGTCGGCAGCGGCAAAACCGCCCTGGTCGCAGCGCTGTGCCGGTCGCTACGCGACGAGCTGTCGCTCGTGGTGGTGACCAACGACATCTACACCACCGAAGACGCCGACTTCCTGCGTACCAACGGGGTGCTGCCCGATGAGCGGATCAGGGCGGTGCGCACCGGCTGCTGCCCGCACACCGCGATCCGCGACGACATCACCGCGAACCTGGATGCCGTCGAGGAACTCACCGCACGCCATGATCCTGACCTGGTACTGGTGGAAAGCGGAGGTGACAACCTCACCGCCACCTTCAGCTATGGCCTGATCGACGCGCAGATTTTCGTGCTCGATGTGGCGGGTGGCGACAAGGTGCCCCGCAAGGGCGGCCCCGGAGTGACCCGCTCTGACCTGCTAGTGATCAACAAAATCGATCTCGCCCCGCTGGTGGGCGCCGATCTGGACGTGATGCGGCGGGACGCTGCGACGGTTCGGGGAGATCGGCCCACCGTGCTGATCTCGCTACGGGACCAGCACGCTGTGCAGCCAATCGCCGACTGGGTCCGCACCCGGCTCGTGCGCGCGTAGCAGTGTCAGCTGACGGTGACGCACTCATGAGCCGTGTGCGGGCTCGCGCCGAGCTCACCGTCGAACCTGGTCCGGTGGCCGACTGCCTGCGGTGGCGGTGCGCCCCGCCGATCGTGTTGCGCCAAACTGGCCCTAACCGGGTTCATGTGGTGCAGGCAGCAGGCGGCCCGTTGGGCGGTGATGAGCTCGCCCTGGACGTGAATCTCGGCGCTGATACCCACATGCAGATGCGCTCGGCGGCTGCGATGGTCGCGCAGGCGGGAGGCCATCCCGCGGTGGCGCGGTGGACCGTCGCCGCGACGTTGGGAGCAGGCGCAGCGCTGGACTGGCAGCCCCAACCCACCGTCGTCTGCGACGGTGCAGAGCTCCACAGCCAAGTGACCGTCGCGCTACAGCGGGGAGCTCACGCGGTGCTGCGCGAGGAAGTGGTGCTCGGACGAGCAGGCCAACGTGGCGGTCGCTTCGTCGGCGAGCTCGCCGTCGAGCTGGAGGGCGCCCCGCTGCTAGCGCACACCATGCTGCTGGGCGGTGCCGATCCAGTCCTCGCCGGCCCCGCTGGCACGGGTGGCGCACGCGTCGTGGGAATGCTGGCGATGGTGGGAGAGGGGATCGACCGGCCACTGGGGCGAGCAGGGGAGGAGCCGGGCCTGCGCTGGGCGTGGTCAGCGTTGGACGGTCCCGGATGGCTGCTGTTGGCCCTCGGCGACCGGGTCATCGACGTCAGCCGGCTCCTCGACCAAGCCGTGCAGGATTGGCGAGGTGCAGCCCGCGCCTGGCCCGGAACGGCGCAGGGCCGTGTCTGATGCGCCGCAGCCCCGAGGCAGATCTTGAGCCCAGCGCGGCCTGGCGCTGGGCGGAGGTGCTTACCCGGCGGTGTGCTGGAGGGTGCCGTCGAGCACGGTGACGGCGCGCCCGGTGAGGTGTACGCGGTCGCCGTGGACGGCGGTGTGAATCAGGCCGGTACGGGCGGAAACTTGCAGCCCGGTGAGGTTGTTCCGACCGAGGCGGCCCGACCAGTAAGGGGCCAGGGCGGTGTGTGCGCTCCCGGTGACCGGGTCTTCGGGGATCCCTACAGCAGGTGCGAAGCAGCGGGAGACGAAGTCGTAGTCGTTGCCCTGCTCGGCCGGTGCGGTGGCGATGACCGCGCGGACACCGTCGCGGCGGCTCAGATGGCCCAGCGCGGCGAAGTCCGGGGACAAGGAGCGGACGGCTGCCTCATCGGAGAACACCGCGAGCAGATCGCTCAGGGCTCCGGTGCCGT
>DASYMC010000172.1:0-2401 GCA_036009255.1 Pseudonocardiaceae bacterium | reverse complement strand
ACCAGTCCATGCCCGCCTCCACCACCGGTCCGGTCGCGATTCTGCACAACGGGGCGGAGATCCGGTATCCCCAGTTCACGACTCCGTGGCGGCAGTTGTTCCGGATCACGAACGTACCGTTGCCGTCCGCGAACACGTACTGGTTGTGCTTGCACGAGAGCTTCGGATCGGGCCCGCCTTCGGGTGGCGGCGGGCGCTGCGGGGTGGCCGGGCGGGGCGCGGCGTACGCGGTCTGCGGTACCGCCGTGACCCCGAGGGTCAGTGTGAGCAGCAGGAGCAGGAGCGCGCGTCCGATCGTCGTCGGCCTCATGGAGAGCCCCTTTGCCAGGGAGGGAGGCAGCCGGAGTGGCTGTTCGCCCGATCCTGATCCCGGGGCTCCGGCTCTTCAAGGCCCCGAAGTCTCGTGCGGGGAAACGGTGGGTGCCGCTCGCTGTTCCTGCGCAGGTGGCGCTCAAGGCGCACAAGACCGCGCAGGCCGAGGACCGAAAGCTGTTCGGCGACGACTACGCGGACCACGACTTGGTGTTCGCAGAGGTCGACGGAAGTCCCCTGCGGCCGGCCAACGTCACGGCCGCCTTCGAGCGTTACGCCGCGGCGTGCGAGCTGCCGCGCACGGAACTGCACTCCATGCGCCACGGGGCGTGGTCCTTGATGCTCGCCGGCGGCGTCCCGATCGAAGTGGTGCAGATGGTGCTCGGCCACAGCTCCCCAGCGGTCACAAGGTCGGTGTACCGACACATGCTGAGGAAGGCCACGGCCGAGCAGGTCGAAACTGCCACGCAACTCCTGACACGTCACCGGCCGTCGGAAAGCACTCTCACTACAACGACCGCAGCGCTACCGTAATCACCTCGCTTGACCCTCGGCCTTCCCACTAGGTGGTGCAACGTGGTGACAGACGACGACACCGAGCGGCTATTGCACGAAGCACAGAGCCTCGCGGCTGCTACACGCGCCATACTGGACCAACTCCCTCCCATTGAATGGGGTGACCTGGAAAATCAATGCCTATCCATAGCATTTCGGGTCAGCGCACTCAGGCAAGTGGAGGCGTTCGAAGCCGCTGTCACACTCGCGCAGCACGGTGCTGGCCACCTGGTCGTGGGATTTATCCGCCCGGCCTGTGACGAGTACTTTTGGCTCCTCTACCTTCACGCAATCGAGGAACAGCTGGCGCGGAGAGTCTTCCTAGCTTTGGCGGCATACGAGAGCACGACCAATCTACTCGCACAACAGCAGTTCACCGGCAAGAAGACAATGAAGGCCCTAGGGTTCCCGGCCCAGTACGTCAACCAGTCCGCTATAGCGCGGAGTGACTCTCGCCAGTTCTTGACCCACCTAGCCAATCGCCTGGAATGGCCGACGAACAACGAGCCTCGCGCCTCCCCGATCCCGTCGACCCACTGGATCGCGAACCGAGCCGGGCAGGGGCGACTGTACGACTATCTGTACGCAGCGACTTCCCGCTCGCTCCATTTCTCTGCCGGGGAAATTACTCGTAGAGCCTGGCGGGCCCCCGGCGGCGTGCTGACTTTCAATGAGCCCGAACACTCGCGCTATCGCACGCACTTCGGCGTGTACTGGTGTGGCGAACTACTCGTACGGACACTGGCTGATGCCGGACGGAAGCACTACGAGGGCATCGACGAAATCCCAACCGAGATCGGTGACTCATACTTAAGTGCGGTCCACTTGTTCGCCCCCGGGGGCAAGGTGCCGCTAGTCATACCGGAAGAGTTCAATCTACCTAGACAGCGTCCATAAGTAAGTTTCGAGTGGCTCGCCATCCTGGTTCTCGTGGCGCGAGACGGACGTCGACTCGATTCCGGCTGGTCTCAATGTGCGCGGCGGCCTTGTTGCCCGGCGCTGCCGGGGCCAGGGACTGGCGCGTGCGCGAATAGCGCGGCCCTTGACCGCCAGCCCTGGGTTGTTCAGCTCGAAGCTGAGCCGTCAACTCGGACGGTCCCTGAGGTTCATCGGCAACACCTGCCGGGAGTTGAAGGTGCCCATGCGAGCCGGTTCCGAGTCTCAGGGACGCCCGTGCCGCATCGCATCTGTCAACGACCACACGCTGGCACCCTCCCCGCCGACACTCGCTCGCCAACCGACGCGTCGATGAGGCTCCGCGCTCCGTACGAGTCGGCACACGTGAGCAGTTCGTGAGTAAGACGGCGCGGTCGGAAGGCGGGTCGAACGCACGACAATGGCCCGCGGCCTGCGTCGTGGCAGGTCACGGGCCATGTGGTCCAGCTGGGTGGTGGTGGCCAGGGGCGGGGTCGAACCGCCGACCTTCCGATTTTCAGTCGGACGCTCGTACCAACTGAGCTACCTGGCCGCGTGTCCGCACCGTCTCCGGCGCGAATCCGGTGCTCACGATACAACACGCGCCGCCGCCTCCGCC
>DASYMC010000171.1:0-5834 GCA_036009255.1 Pseudonocardiaceae bacterium | reverse complement strand
CTCGGTCTGGTGTGGCAGAGCCACCCCGATTTGGGCGTAGGCGAACAACGCCAGACCCGAGCAGTCGAAACCCACCTTGTACTGGTCGCCGGCCCGGTCGGCTGCCCCACCACCGTCAGAGATCCCGCGGGTGGGTCCATGGGCATCACCCCCACCCCACGCATAAGGCACACCCACCTGGGCTAACGCTGCGTTGACGACGATCTCGGCCCGCGGATTACCCGGCAGCGACACCCGCTGGCCAGGTGCTACGCCGGGCCCGCAGACAATCCCCTGCGCCGACCCGACCACCGCGTTGGCCGGTTGTTCCCACCGGGCGTAGGCATCCGGGAAAGCCGAGGCCTGCACCCGCTGCACCGCCACCGTCAACGGCAAGGCCTCCCAACCCGGGACCGTGACCAGCCGGCGGAAGAACAACCGCGCGGAACCGCGGGGGTCCATCCGCTCGGCCACCGAGCCCCACGAGGCCCGCTGCTGGAACAACCCCACCGAATCGTAATTAGCCCCGACTCCCTCATGCGGTAGCGCCATCGACTCGGGCACCGTGGTGTTCGCCAACACCGCCAGATGTGACTCGGCCATCGCGGCCGCGGTCGCCACCACCCACGCCCGCTGCGGTAACTGCATCTCTTTACCGACCGCGACCACCAGGCCCGCGTTGACCAACTGCCGGCCCCCGAACCCCGCCACCGCCGACCCCGGAGCACCCGGCGACGCGCACACCACCCCAGACAGACCATCATCAGCGCGAGCGTCCTGATCGGCTGCCACGGCGATGAACAACACCATCACGAACGCCATCACCACCGTGGCGCCGGCAAGCGCGAACCACAGCAGCGGTCTGCGTACCAACGCCCCCTCCCCCACCCACCACACACCGACCGTAGCCAGCCGGGCACACAGCGTCGCACACCCCGGAATCGCAACACTGCGGTCTTGCCGATCAGCGGCGACGTCAGCGGCGACGACGGACGAGGTGGTGTGTCGATCGGGGTTGTCGCGGATGACGGTGCACCGGATCCTGACCCCGCTACCGGCGGGGTGATCACCCCGTCGATCCGCTCGGGAACGTCGGAGCTCAGGTCTCCCCCACCGCGCGTCGTTGAGGCGGCTGGGGACTCAGCCAGCGCCGCGGGGAAACCCGATTTACTGCGAGGTGACACGGGGTACTGGCTGCAACCTAGATGACGCGAGCAGAAGGGATGGTTTCTCAGTGAGCGAGTCGACGGATGCAGTGGTGGGTGTCTATGAGTCGATGAAGGACGCCGAGTCGGCGGTGCACACCCTGCTGGAGCACGGAGTGCGGGCCGGGCAGGTGTCGATCGTGGGACAAGACCTGCACAGTGAGACCCACGTCCATGGCTTCGTCACCACCGGGGACATGGCCAAGACCGGCGCCAAAGGTGGGGCTTGGGTCGGTGGGCTGTTCGGTGTGCTGACCGGGGCCGCGCGTTGCTGTTCGTGCCCGGTGTGGGCGCATTGATCGTGCGGGGCCCGCTGACCGCCGGAGCGGTCGCCGCTGCCGAGGGCGCCGCAGCCGGCGGCGGGATGGGTGCGGTGCTGGGGCGTTTCATCGCCAAAAAGCATGTGCCCAAATGCAGCGGACACCTCCAGGCAGGGAATTACCTGGTGTTGCGGCACCAGCCGCAGGCCTCCGACGCCCAGACCCTCCAGCAGGACACCACCCCCATTAGGGTCGAGCACCACGACGACCTGATCACCGTCCCTGGCGCTACCGCACACTGAGACCCATACCTGCTGACCGGCCCCGGCGATCTCACCGCTGCGTCGGGGCCGGCGAGGTCCGAGCCAGGCGCACTGGGGGGTTATGACTGACGAGAGCGAGGTGCTGAGTCGGGAGGAAGCGCTGGTCCGTGGGTTGCCGAGGTTCCGCTGGGACTCACAGGAAGCGGTGCGCCACGAGGTCGCGGTCGAGGCGGGCCGAGATGATCCCCTGCGCAGAGGTGCGTGCCAGCTTGATCCGATCGACCACGCGGCGGTAGACGAGGTGATCCGCCACTACTACGCCTTCGCGAGTGACCTCAGCGCCGCCATCACCGGTCCCCCATCTCTACCTGCCCGTGGCCATCCGGTGATTAGGGAAGGCGCAGCACGGCCCGTAGGACCGCGTCCACCTGCATCATGGTGTTGGTGTGGACTTCGCCGAGCCGCTCGGCTAGGTAACCCTTAAACGTGCTGGCTATCTGCGGCCCCACTACCCACCCAGCAACCGGGTCGGATTCATCCAGCCGCACCGTCAGCGGTGGTCCGCCAGGGTCCGTGCTGATGACGTCACAGGTCAGCACCTGGTTTCGATATCGGTCGAAGTCGGTATCGGAAATGATCAACACCACCCGGTTGGCGGCGCTGATCGGTGTCTCAAGACGCCATAGCTCGCCCCGCTTGACTAGCGGGTACGCGGAGACCGTTCGGATCTGGGGAGATCATTTACCCGAGAGGGCTCCGGTTACAACGGCTCGTCCCAGGTCTTGAAATCCAGCACCCCGCAACGCTGCAGCACTCCGGGGACGGGAGGACTTAGGGCAATCTCTCAATCTCCACCGAGCGGTCCAGAGTGAGCAGCGGTTCCGGGGTATCGGTTACGACCGGCCACCCGCGCTGCTGCGCACAGAGCACCACGTGCGCAGCAGCGACATCCACACTGGGCTGACCGCACTGTCGCAGCAGCGCGCCGACGGCCCGCGCCTGCGCAGCGTCCAGAGCATCGACGACGGTGCACGGCAAGCCGAGCAGGACATCGACACCGAGTTCCTGACCAGGGGGAATCACTGCGGCCGCGCGAGCGAGTGCCGCGCCGGGGACGACCAATACGATGTTCTCCTCGATCGCGGTCATCACCAGGGCTTCGGCGTACACCGATCGGGCAGTGGCGAAGTTAACGACCGCGCTCACATCGAAGACGCGGCCCCCGATCACGAAGCGGCGCGACGCGGCGGAAGACCAGCCCGCTGACGGACCGTGGCGACAACGTCCTCGGGCGGCGGCCCACCGAACAGCGTTGTCACCTGCGCGAGAGCACGTTCCTTGGCCAGGCGGAGTCTGACTGCGTCGGCGACGTAGTCAGCCACGCTCCCCACCGCGCCTCGACTGACGGCATCACGTGCTTCGTCGAGGAGCTCCGCCGGGATGTTTACCGACTCTAGCTCGCTGCTCATGACGAAGAGGGTAGCCGAGCTGTCACCCGCGCTGCGGCGAGAGCACCCAGATCGGCACTGTCCAATCCCCCGCAGCGTGCACGATTCCGAATCACCTCGGCGCGCCTCCGCGGACCTTGGACGGCAACCCGGTAGAAAACGTCCTCATGCAGACCCGTCCGGAGCGCCGCAAACCGGGGCGCAAATCCAAGGGCCCACGTGTCCAGGTGCCGGTTCGCTTACCCACTGAGTTCTACGAGGCGGTCGAAGAGATCGCCAAGAAGGACGGCATCTGGATCACTGACGTGGTGACGCGGATGGTCGCCGAGAGCCTCGGCCGGCCTGCACCGGACTACTGCCACCCCAAGAGCCAGTGCCAGCCAGTGAACCAGCAGGAGGAGTTGCCGCTGAACAGAGCCTCATAACGACATCGAGGCGACCCCCGTAGGGGCCGCCTCGATTACGTCCACGTTCGTCAGGTGGCTGCCCGACGAACGCAAGTGCCTCGGTTACCAGCCGAGGCGTTTCCTCCCCTTACCAGGAAGGGCGCTTTCGCGTGCCCACGGTACATCCTGGGCACGGATCGGCGCGCGACCGACACGGTGAAAATTCACCTCAACTCGGTTTGGGCTGGTGCCTGCCCTGCTACGAGTCCGGTGCGTTCACCCTCGCGGCCAACCCTGCCGCCGGCGCCCAGTGCGCTGTGCACGGCCGCGACGTCGGCCCGGAGCGATCTGACGACGCGACCTGCATCCCCGATGAGGGTCGGGCAACGATCCGCGCTGCAAGCCCGGGGCGCCGGCCACCGCGCGGACGGGCCTGGCGCGAAATAGACGCAAACAGCCCACCTGCTCGCGCGCGGCTGCCCCGCCGCACCCGCCGGGCGCTAGACAGATCGGCAGCTCGCGCGCTGGCCCGTGCCCGCGCATACGGTCGCCGCCGTGCCTGCGCCCGTGTCGACGGGGGCGACTTCACCCCGCACCCCGGCTGGCGGCACTTCATCGCGCAGGGCTGGCGGGTCCTGGTCGACCAGCGCGAGGCATGGAAAGTCGTCGAGGATCTTGTCGACGCCGAGGACTGGCGAGCTGACAAACGGGCTAGCTGGCTGCTCATCCTGCGGCAGCTGGTGTACAGCATGGACTGGGATACCGGCCTGATCACCGGGGTCACTGCTGCCCGGCTCGGTGACGCCGGCGGCCGCGCAACCAGAACTGTCTCCCGAGTCCTTGCCTGGGCACGTGACGCCGGCCTAGTTGTCGTCGTAGAGCACGCTGCGAGCGCGAAGTTCCTCGGGTCTCGGCGGAACCGGACGGCGTGCTACGCGCTGGTCACCAGCTCACCACCGGCACCGGTGCGGCCGAGGCCCGAAGGCCCGCAGGCCGCTTTGTTCGACGAGCGGGGCGTTAGGCCTGTGGATGAAAGTGGCGACCTCCCCATATCTTCTGTAAGTAGTAAACCCTCGAAAAATGGACGACGGCTCGAACCGGCGGGTCACCCCGACGAGAACTGGCCCGTTTACGCCATCCCCACCTCCCCCGCCGAACGCTCTCTAGCATCCCAGTGCCTATTGACACGACTCGGCCTTGACCGACGGGGGGTATCCGGGGTGCCCCTGTGGCGTACCCGAGCCCTGCTCAAGAGGTGGTTCGACGACGGGGCCTGCGTGGCTGGGCTGCTGTTCGCACTGGAACACCACCCCGACCGCCCCAATCATCACCGCGGCGACATGCTCCGCGGCGCCCGCGATCCCCTCCGAGTCATCGGCCACCGACTTCGACCGTGGCGCGGCCGGCTTAGCGAGCTACCTTCGACACTCACCGGCATCCGGGGCGACTACCGGCAAAAGAAGCCACAGACCTCACCGACAGCCGAGCCGACGCGAGCCGTCCAGCCCGGAATGGGCTCAGATGTGCGCCGCGCGGCCCAGGCGGCCGTCGATGCCCACCTGCGTCTGCTGAGTCAGCGACGGGCTAAGCGATGAACGATGCGGGGCGCTCCCCCACCGCAGTGGACCTTGCATCGAGCCGACCGTGCGCACGAATGCCCTAATCGACCTAGGAGATGTGCGTTCTCCGCGCGTTCGCCGGAAGACCGGCGGTGATGACTTCGCCGGCGAAGTCCTGGTAGGTCAGCAGTACCCGGTCTCGTTTCTCTTTCAACCAGGCCGTTCGGAGGGCCTCAGCAGTCGGTTGCGCCAGCCGGAGCGTGCGGGGAACCGGGGAGTTGGCTGTGGATGCGGGCTTGTCATCGACAGTCCCGATTCCGGAGTACCCGCCCCGGAGACCGGCGGTGATGACTTCGCCGGCGAAGTCCTGGTAGGTCAGCAGTACCCGGTCTCGTTTCTCTTTCAACCAGGCCGTTCGGAGGGCCTCAGCAGTCGGTTGCGCCAGCCGAAGTGTGGGCGGCGCCTTCGATGAGGCTGACGACGGTGCCGGATCGGCCGGTTTCTCAGATCGTCGCCGGGCGGCTGGTCGCGCGGCGGGGGCTGCCGGCGCTATACTGGCCGCTGGTTCAGGTGCCCGCTCCCTGGCCTGATCACGCTCCGGTTCTGCTTCGGGGGGCGGCTCAACGGGGATGTCCTGCGGTTGCTGAGTTCGAGCTGGCGGCGCAGGGGCCTTAGCCAGAAGGGCGGTGACGGTCTGGGCGGCATTCTTAGCCACGTGCGTGCCTTCCCCGTCG
>DASYMC010000170.1:0-9093 GCA_036009255.1 Pseudonocardiaceae bacterium | reverse complement strand
CGCTGGGCACCTCCGGACCGCCGCCTCGGTGCAGAAATCGTAGAGTCGCAGCCCATCACTTGCGGCATCAGGCGATCGACCAGCCCTGGCCCATGGACGGCGAGCACGGCGGTCACCCGCAGCCGTTCAGCGCCGCGCTCGAACATCTTCTCGTGCCACGTCTGCAAGCCCGCGCATCTCGCGAAGCCCCAGCGACGCACCCCCTGGGGGCGCGGAGGTTGCCGGGTCCTCCGTTGAGCTCCGCTAGGTGCTCGGTTTCGGTCGGCACCTAGGTAGCGGCCCCCGATCCGCCCGGCCCACTCTCGCAGAACCGCCGATCCCGGCTCAGCTCGGCCTTACCCTCGACGATCACATATGCGCGGTGCGGGCGGTCCCGAGCAGGAACTTTCGGCGCTCTTGTTCACTCATCGGTGCCATGTGCGCACTATCGCGAAGCGAAGCGCACCGGACCAAGACCCGGGCTGACCGAACTCATGCCGGGTCTTGGTCCTGCTAGAGCTAGACGAATCTGGCGCCCAGGCTAGTCACATGACGCGGCCGCTGGCACCGGATACCGCAGGTGGTTGACCTGCCCCTAAAACAGCTGGCCGCGGATCGCCCCGTCTTTGTGTGCGGTTGTGTGAATGTTAAAATAGTAGTCGGACGGATCGTTGAGAACGTCCAGGATCTTCCCTCGGGGGCTATGGACACAGCCTGAGGTCGAGTTTCGCGGTCCCTTGAAGTGCTGGCCGTTGAAGAAATCGATCCAATGCGGGCCGTCGCTGTGACGAGGGGCGGTGTGGAGATGAAAAGCGGTCACCGCACCATCGAGCTTGTCCCAGCTGACTACGTAGCAGGCGGTCTCATGTATTGCGTCAAGATCGAGCCGTGCCATGCCCCACGCTTCATGGTCTCCGTGGTCGCGGAGCTCATTGCCGGACATGTAGACGGCGAAATGACGGTAGCCTTCGTGGTAGGCGTCCTGTGCACTCGCCGGGGTCGGCTTGGCGAGAAAGACGATCGACGAGGCGAGTGCCAGGCACGCTCCAGCCCAGCCCATTTTTCGGATGCCTTCGCGGTGCTGCATCGGGGGCCTCTCTTGTTATTATTGGATGCCATCCCCGAACTTCGTTCAGAAGATCGTCAGATGAGCAAAGTATCCAGTCTCATCGCGTTCTGGCCAACGCCACATAAGATGATTGCAGGGCGGAACCAGAAAAAACCGTAAGCAACTGTCCCCCGACCGGCTTCCAGCTTAAGCCGAATCCCCGTCCGGCAAAAGTGAGTATTTCACACCGTGCGTCAGTAATTTCACACGTATTGGCGTGTTGTTAGTGAGGTGTCCTGACCCGAAGGTCAGCGCCGGCGGCTACTCGATGCGCGGCTGGCACCTATCGCCAGCATCCCGCCAGCCACGACCAAACCGACCAGCGCACCGATGCCAGCCGCCGTCAGCGGCCGCGGGTACACCGGATCTGGCAGCGAGTAGGGGGGTGTCAGAACCTGGGCAACCGGTCCTACTTGACCGGTGAGTGTCGCGTCGTCGATCCGGGCCTGGATCGCTTTCTGGCGGTCCAGGGATGCGGTGAGCTGTGCCCGAGCATCATCAAGGGAGGTCTGGTTTGCGGTTCCAGCCAACACCGCGGACGTGAGCTGCTGCACCCGTGTCTGGAGCTGGGTCGTGTTCAGGCGGCTTTCAGCAAGCTGGGCCTCGAGGTTACCGACTACCCCGCTGGGCTTGCCGGCAACAGCGAGGTAACCGGTCACGACGGCCTGGAGCGTCTGCATCGCGACGGGCTCAGTGGAAGCATGGGCCTCGACCTGCAAGACGTTGCTGTTCTCCAGGATCGAGACCGTGACGTCCTTATCGAGGTCCTCGAATTGCCGGGCCTGTTTCTGAGCGATCGGGCCGAGCACGGCCCGGCTCTTCAGCAAAACCAGTTGGGTGGACAGTTGCCGATCCTGCTTCAGAGGATCACCGCCCTGCTGAGCATCGCCGACGGCATACAGGATCTCTGCGCGCGCTCCGTAGGTCTTCGGCAGGATTAACGCGCCACCCAGCCCCGCTGCGGTACCCAGCAGGATGATCGTCAACGCCAGCATTGCCAGGCGCGGCGTCAGCCAACTGTCACGCTGAGCTTCGGCGGGGGGTGTGATCAGACTCGCCGAATCCCGCGGCGGCACTCCGTCGGGCCGGGTAGACCGCTGCAGTTGCTCATCGTGACCCATCGTGCGTCCAGGTTACTCGTCGGCCTGTACTGAAGATCTACCAGATAGCCGGGACCGGCACGAGGGGTCTGGCCGTGCCGGAGACAGTCAGCATGACGAGACCGAGATCGCGTAGAACCTGCCGGGAGCTGCTGGTGCTCGCTTACCCCACCAGTATATGCACACGGCCTGTTCTATTGATCACCAGCCGCACACTGTCTGTAGTGATTGGCGTAACAGAGGTGAACAGCGCTTTACGGCGACGCTGCCGCCGGGCTCGCACCGACGTGAGGCCGGCGGGCCAGTCATGAACATTCGTGGAGCGTTCCCGATGTCATCACCATCCGGACGTTGTGTAATGCGTCGAGGGTCGCTAGCGGGTCGCCGTCGATGACGAGCAAGTCCGCGGCCAGACCCGGAGCAAGTTGCCCCGTGGTGTCGGCGAGCCCGAGGGCCGCGGCAGCGTTGACGGTGGCGAACTCGATGATGCGGTCAGTGGGAAAGCCGAGCCACGAGTAGAGCCCCAGAGCGCCAGCCATATTGTCGAAGACCGCGCCGGGGAGCCAGCGTCGGTACCGGCGATGAACCGCTGCTTCAGTGACGACTACGCGCAGCTGCTCGGCAGTGAATTGAGACTGCCACATCTTGGCTCCACCGGGGGTCATCTGCCCGTCACTGGCCATCACCTTGATCAGATCGGCGCCATCGGCCGCGTTTCGCCGAACCATGGCACGGATGGAATCGTCGTCATCGACCCCACGCCGCCGAAACCAGCAGTGGCCGCCCGCCACGGTCAAAGGCGGGCCTGACGCCAGGATGCGTGGCCCAGAGCGGGCCCCGGAGGCGATCTCGTCGCGAACCCGGACGACCAGACCGTTGTCTCCTAGATCCCTTATCGTCGTGATACCAGCCCGATCGAACGCGAGATGGACACACACCATCGGCGAATTCCTGGCCTGCACGTCCGGTCAGGACCCGGTCAGCGCAAATAAGAACATCCATCGGGCGACGGCGCCCTTATTTCCCAGCTCAAAGCACTTCTCGGCTAGGACACAGCCTGCTTTGAGGTCGAAGGGCTAGGGGCCGCGGCGCCGGCGAAGGCGCAGATGGGCAGGTGTGCAGCGCGTGAGACGGGTGCATCTATCGGCACCCTCACTCCTCACCCAGAGGCATTCGAGGGACTCGGAGTCGATCTGTAGGGTGCCGCTGCGCGATGGCGCCTGCTCTCGGGTCGATGTTGAGTTCGTCATCCACCCCGAGCCCGCTGAGGGGGAGGTACGCACAGTGCGTGACCGCGATCGACCGGCCCGCAACCGCTGGCTGCGAGTCAGATATGGGCTCATCATGCGCTGTGTCGCGCTGTTGGCGGCGGTGCTCGCGGCGGTGACGGTGGTGACGAGCGCGGACGCGGTCGCAGCGGCAGCGCGGATCGTGCCGTTCGAGACCCGAGCGGCCGACGGGACGGTATTGCGGGGTGATGTCTACCTCCCCGCCAGCAGCGCGCCGGCGGCGACGGTGCTCCAGCTGAGCCCCTACTGGAATACCGCCAAGGGTTCCAGCAAGCTGCAGGCCGGCAAGGAGACAGTGAAGCCCTTCGTCGAGGCGGGTTTCGCGGTGGCGCTGGTGAACCTGCGCGGAACCGGCGCCAGTAGTGGCTGCTTCCAGTGGGGTTCGCGTCTGGACTGGAGCGACGCCTCAACCGTTGTCGAGGCGCTCGCGGTGCAGCCGTGGAGCAACGGCAACATCGGTATGTACGGAACCAGCTACGAGGGGTGGTCCCAGTACATGGCGATGGCGCATCCTCCAGCATCGCTCAAGGCCGCGGTGCCGATCAGCGGCTTGATCGATGTGTGGAGCCTATTGACCCGCCAGGGGGCACCGATCTCGATCGGGCCGGTCGCCTCGACGGTTTTCGGAGGCACCACCAGCTTCGCCGGCGTCGAACCAGCGGTGCTCGGCCACGCCGGCTGCTCGGAGTACGTCACGCATCTGCGCGAGGGCATGGGACTGCTCAACACCGGTGACCGCACGCCCTACTACCAGGAGCGGGACCTGCGCCCGTTTCTCGTGAACTCACCGGTGCCCGTCCTGATGGCCAACGGCCTGCGCTACCTCGCTGAGGCACACGAGCTGCAATTTGAAGACCTGTGGTCGCTACTGCGCACCGACCGCACGCGATTCATGCTCGGGCAGTGGGGACACGGTGGGGTGCGCCCGGACTTCACCCGCCTGGCCATCGGCTGGTTCGACCACTACCTGCGCGGCGGCCCGCAGTCCACCGCACCCGGAATCGTGGAATACCAGGACGACACCGGCGCCTGGCATACCTCCCCGAGCTGGCCGCCGCCAGCGGAGTCGATGCCCCTTTATCTGTCCGGCCAGCAGCTGCTCGCGGCGCGCAGCACGGCACCACCCTCGCAACGCAGTTTCCAATCACTCGATCTCGACGCCCCGGCCACGATCCCATCCGCCACTACCAAGGATTTAGGCCTACCGGCACTCAACCTCGCCTGCGGGCCGCACCAGGTCGTCTATGCCTCCCCACCGTTGGCGCAAGAGATCCGCGTGGCGGGAAACTTCATCGCCGACCTCACCGTGTCCAGCAACCTTCCCGGTGGAAATCTGGTCGCCACCCTGTACCACACCGCGGGCAACGGGTCTTGCGCCGAGCTGGTGAGCGCAGCGCGGGACTCCGGACGCATCCAGCTCGACCTCAGGCACTGGCAGCAGCCCGGCGTCAGCCGGCCCTTCCCGACCGGCACACCAACCAGAGTGAGCGCCAAGAGTCTTCCGCTGGCCACCACGATCCCCGCCGGCGACCGTCTTGTCCTGATCATCGGCTCCACCGCGGCGGAGATCCTTCCCAACCCCCGTAAGCCCAGGATCACCATCACCACCGGCGACAGGTTGGCCGGTTCGCTCTCGTTGCCGGTTGTCAGCGGAAAGCTGCAATTCCGCTGAGTCCGGCTGCCGAGGGACCACAACACTCACGTCAAAGCTTTCGCCCATATAGCGTAGGTTCGTGGTCTTTGACGTTGAACTCGCTCGCCGCGATACACCGGGCGCAATTCGGGTAGCGCATCTGAACAACGCTGGGGCGGCGTTGCCACCATCGCAGGTCACTGACGCGGTCATCGCCCATCTACGGCTCGAAGCCGAAATGGGCGGGTACGAGGCTGCGACGGCCGCCGCCGAGCGGATCGAGGGGACATACGGCGCGATCGCGCGATTGATCGGCTGCGAGGCGGACGAGATCGCGGTCGTGGAGAACGCAACCCGGGCGTGGGACATGGCTTTCTACGCGATGACGTTCGAGCCGGGCGACCGCATTCTCACTGCCCATGCCGAGTACGCCAGCAACGTCATTGCCTTCCTGCAAGTCGCGCGCCGAACCGGGGCGATTGTCGAGGTGGTCGATGACGACGAGCACGGCCAGCTTTGCCTCGCCGACCTGCGCCGCCGCCTAGAGGGGCGCGGCGGTGAGGTGAAGCTCATCGCTATCACCCATGTGCCGACGCAGGGCGGCCTGGTCAATCCTGCTGAGGAGGTCGGCGCCCTGGCCCGGGAGGCCGGGGTACCGTTCCTTCTCGACGCCTGCCAGTCAGTGGGCCAACTACCCCTCGACGTCGAGCGCCTGAGCGTCGACCTGCTCTCCGCGACCGGGCGTAAATTCCTGCGCGGCCCTCGTGGCACGGGTTTCCTCTACGTACGTCGCTCGATTCTGGACCACCTCGAGCCACCTTTTCTCGACCTGCATGCCGCAACGTGGACCGCACCGGGTCGCTACGAGATGCGGCCCGACGCACGCCGGTTCGAGGGTTGGGAGACCAACGTTGCCGGCAAGATCGGCTTGGGGGTCGCCGCCGACTACGCCCTGTCCTGGGGCCTTGACGCCATCGCGGCCCGCGTCACCGCTCTCGCCGAGGATCTACGTGAACGGCTGCGAGCCCTCGACGGTGTGCACGTGCACGATCAGGGCCTGCGCCGTTGCGGCATCGTCACCTTTACCGTCGACGGGGTTCCCGCCGGGGACGTACAGCGCCACCTGGCCGAATCGGGCGTCAATACCAGCGTCTCTCACGCCAGCTCCGCCCGCCTGGACCTGCCCCGCCGAGGGCTGCTCGAACTGGTGCGAGCCTCGGTGCACTACTACAACACCGACGACGAGCTGGATCGGCTAGTCACCGCCCTCGGTTGACTGAGCGCTACGGGAAACTGCCAACTGGGCGGGCATCGTCAGATGCCCGGGAGAGCCCGTCGAGGAGTTGCTCGACGGCAACGGGCACGGTGAAGCCGGTCGGTCCGACGCTGACGCAGGACCAGCGGCCATCGCTGACAACGGGCACTCCCGCTTTGGCCATGCTCTCGACGAGGTCGCCGGCGAGGTAGCTATGGCGGGCGTTCCAGACCCGTTGACGGTCGGTGTGATCAAGTCCGGCCCACCACTGATGGGCGAGCTGCAAGGAGGTACTCATCGCGTAACCACCTTCTGGGTAGTCGTCGTTGAGATCGCTGGACAGAGCTCGCAGGGGCGTGGGTTTCCAGCTCACCTGCGAGTCATCGCTCGCTGTTGGCCGGGAGCACACCGGCGCCAATACCGCTTCAGGACGGCTGTCTTCGGCGGAAGGGGCCGGCTCGCCTCGGCAAGATCATGAAACACCGTTGCGCGTAGGCCGTATCGGCCGGTGTGGGAGTGTCCTGGTGCCTACGGTATTACCGAGGGGGGTGGACGCCGAAGGCGGCAGTGGCATCGACGATTTGTCGGGCGAGTTCACGCTGCGTGGCGACGAGCTCGTCGACCACCTGGCGCTGAGCTTCGAGCAACTTCTCAAACGGGTCGTGCGCGAGGGAGAACATCGTGGAGCCGGCCGATGGGTTGGCCTCCGTGGAGCCGAACCTGCGGGCCAGGTCTGCCCACACCTGAAGCGATCTGAGCGAGGTGTCCTGTCCTTGGCGCACAAGCTGGGCCATCGAGTCCTGCGCACGCTGCGTGGTCGGGTCCGCGGCGATGCGGGTCTGCCCGGTGATGATGTCATCGCGGGCGTCGATGCCCCATCGATTACCTGTGATCTGAGTGGACATGCTGTTGCTCCCGGGTTCTCGGGGTGCTGGAGATGCCGTCCACCTCCCACCGTGCCCACCGTCAGCTCCGCGCGCAACCACCTGCACAATAAATCGAGGTAACGACCTGATTGGCTCAAGCTGCGCTGCGCACGGAAGCCGGGTTGCCCTCCCCCGGGTGCTGTTGTGATCATGACCCGGGCACCTGCCGCCGTGCGGTGAGGGCTGCCCTCTAGCCACGAAAGCAGAAGTACATTTTACTGAATTGGTAACTGAAATCCGCGCTGAGCCACGTCTACCGAGGAGGGATCGCTGATTTGACCGTTAGTCTGATTATTCTGGTGGTGACTCTCTTGGTCGGCGTGCTGATCGGGTACACATCCACTGAACGGCTGCTGGAAGTGCGGACCAAGCGACAAGCAGCAGCACAACGCTTTCTGAACAATCAACAGCAAGCACTCGCGATTGAATGGCAGAAGCTTGAGGTCGCTCAACGAGAGATTGCGGAGCTAAGAGGAGCAGAACTGCGACGGCCGACCACATACTGACGCCGCGGCGCACCTCTCGGCAAGGTCGGCTGAAACCGGTGGCTGATCGGCAGCGACGATGTGCGGTCCAGCTCTACGATCTCGGTATGTCGGCTGAGCATGTCATCGTCATCTCGACCACGGACAACGAACAAGCCGCCCGCGCCCTCGCGGCCGGAGCGATCGACGCCAAACTGGGGGCCTGCGCCCAGGTCGTTGGGCCGATTACCAGCGTGTTTCGCTGGGAAGGCGAGGTGCAGACCGAGCAGGAATGGCGGGTGGAGATCAAGACGACCGCCGATCGAGTTGCGGTGTTGACCGAGCACATCAAGGCCAACCACAGCTATGACGTCCCGGAGGTGATCGCAACACCAATCATCGGCGGCAGCACCGAGTACCTCTCGTGGCTGGTGGACGAGACACGCGGCTAGTGCCTTGTCCCGAGCGAGCCTGCGCTCTTCCGTGTGACACGCCGTTCGACGTTCCGGTTCTCGATCATAAACTGCTTCAATGCATCCCGATCACGACCTCAGATGGTCCAGTCATATAGCACCGTGTGCAGAACGGCCAAGGGAGCGCAGCCGTGTGATTTGGTGACCGGCTGGCCGCCGGGAGCCCAACGTCGGAGGCCGCATGGCTCACACCCGGCAGCCAGTCGAGGTCAGGGACGCTTGGCGACCGAATGGGTCACCGTGCTCCGGGTGCTGCGTAGGACCTTAAGAGCCACGGGGAGGTGCATGTTGTACGGAATGTATGACTTGCTGATAGCTACGCTGACTGGTGACCTTCCGAGCGTGGGGTGAGAGAAAAGCATGGAAGACCAGGCCCGGGCTATCGGCCGGCGCGTCCGATACTGGCGCATTCGGAGTAATCTGGGGCGTCAGCGGTTCGCCGATATGGTGGGCCGTTCCACTTCATGGCTGGACAAGGTCGAGAAGGGCGAGCGCTCACTCTTGCGTTTGCCCATGCTCCACCGGGCGGCCGCAGCACTCGACATTGATCCCAGGGTGTTGACGGACACCTCAGCCGCACGGCATGCCGCAGATTGTGTTGACACCGTGGAAGTCCAGGCCATCAAAGCAGCACTGGGTCGCTATGCGATCTTTGCGCCCCGAATGCCAACCAGCGCGTACTTTCTCGACAAGCAATAACAGCTCAGTTGGCATATCAATTCTAATGAAATTCGACGCGAACGATCGCAAGCGGAGCACTCGCCGCAGAGGAAGTCCGCTGCCGCCCCCTCGCCCACGGCCTGCTGCGATCACTTCTCGACACTACGAGTGGGGAATCCAGCCGCACGCTGCGGCAGATCGCAACG
>DASYMC010000169.1:0-1642 GCA_036009255.1 Pseudonocardiaceae bacterium | reverse complement strand
AATTCCTGCGCGCCCAAGCACACGGCTGCTGGACCGGATGCTCATCCTCAACCTGCACCAGCTTGGGACCGTGCTGGCCGAGTACGTGACGCACTTCAACACCCACCGGCCTCACCGAACACTGAACCAGGCAGCACCGCTCCCACCCCCTGCGTCACGTTCCCAGCTTCGCGTCCGACGTCGCGATCGGCTCGGGGGACTGATCCACGAATATTCCGGCTCTTTGATCTTGACCGGGCAAGGCCGGTTTTGATCGGCGTGCGGCGCGCCTGAGGTGAGGTGCCCGTGACCTTTTGAAGTCTTGCTGTTGCTGAGGCAGCAGACGAGAGAGGCCACGGGCTTGGACCACGCTACGACGATTCTGTTTGGCCTGCCCGGAGTTCGGGTCAGACACGTCGACCAGGATGAGTTGGGTCATCGTGTTGTGCATGTGGAGACCGCTGCGGAGTCGGCATCGGGCTGCCCGAGCTGCGGTGTGGTGTCGATGTCGGTGAAGGAGTACGTGGTGACGGCCCCGCGTGATATTCCGTATGGGGAAAGGGGAATCTCGCTGGTCTGGCACAAGCGCCGGTGGCGCTGTGTCGAGTCGACGTGCGCGCGGGGGTCATTCACCGAGGCGATCGAGGAGGTGCCTGCCGGGTGGCGCACCACGGGGCGGCTGCGGCGGGCGATCGCGGCGGCGGTAGGCGATGCGTGCCGGTCGGTGGCCGAGGCCGCTGGTTCATGGGGGGTGTCCTGGCCGACCGCGCACGCGGGGTGTGACTGAGGCCGCCGAGGCAGCGGCGGGTGAGCCGGAGCCGATCGGGGTGTTGGGCATCGACGAGACCCGCCGCGGACGGCCCCGGTGGACGTTTAGCGTCGAGGCGGGCCGGTGGGTGCGGACCGACGCGTGGGACACCGGCTTCGTTGATCTCGCCGGTGATCAGGGCTTGCTCGGCCAGGTCGAGGGCCGTACCAGCGCCTGCGTCATTGGCTGGTTGCAGGCCCGCACGCCTGAGTTCCGGGAGGCGATTCGGTTTGTGGCGATCGACCCGGCCGCGGTCTACGCCAAGGCCGTCACCACCCCGGGGCTGCTGCCCAACGCCGTTCTCGTCGTTGATCACTTTCATCTGGTGAAGCTGGCCAACGAGGCACTGACCAAGGTACGGCGTCGGGTGATCTGGGAGCAGCAGGGCCGCCGTGGACGTAAGATCGACCCGGCGTGGGCCAATCGGCGCCGCCTGCTCACGGCGAAAGAACGACTCTCGCCCAAGGCGTTTGCCGCGATGTGGAACTCGCTGGTCGACTCCGATCCCTCCGCGCAGATTCTCACCGCCTGGATCGCCAAAGAAGAACTGCGCAACCTGCTCGCACTCGCCCGCACCGCCCCGCACCGTGACCAGCTCCGCGAGCGGCTCTACGTCTTCTATGACTGGTGTGCCGCCGCCAATATCGACGAGCTGAGCACCCTGGCCAACACTATCGAGACCTGGTGGCCGGCGATCGAGGCATTCATCCACTCCGGCGTCACCAACGCCCGCACCGAAGGCATCAACCGGCTCGTCAAACAGGTCAAACGCTCGGCCTGCGGGTTCCGCAACCCCGCCAATGGCCACCGTCGGATACGGTTGCACTGCACCCGGACACACCGGGCAGCAACAGC
>DASYMC010000168.1:0-11672 GCA_036009255.1 Pseudonocardiaceae bacterium | reverse complement strand
GGCTGCACGCCGTGTACCACCTCACCTCGATGACCTACCGGCGCCGGATCCGGCTTGAGGTCGCCGTCGACGTCGATGACGCCCACGTGCCCAGTGTGGTGGAGATCTACCCCACCGCGGACTGGCACGAGCGGGAAACCTGGGACATGTTCGGCATCGTCTTCGACGGTCACCCAGCGCTGACCCGCATCCTCATGCCCGATGACTGGGATGGGTACCCGCAGCGCAAGGACTATCCGCTCGGTGGGATCCCCGTGGAGTACAAGGGCGCCGAAATCCCCCCGCCGGACCAGCGGAGGGCGTACTCCTGATGAGCCGACGACAGCACAGTGGCACCAAACCCAGTGGCACCAAGCGCAGCGGCACCAAACGCAGCGGCGCCAAACCCAGGGACACCAAGCCCACGGACACCAAGCCCACGGACATCGGTGCCGCGCACACGGTGGCCAGCGGAACAACCGACACCGCGAGCGACGCCGGTATGGGGCCGGATCCTTACGCCGCCACCGCCCGGGAGACCACCGAAGGCCGGGTGTACACCGTCACCGGTGGTGACTGGGACAGCATGCTCGAGGACTGGCGCCACGATGAACGCATCGTCGTCAACATGGGTCCCCAACACCCCTCTACGCACGGCGTGCTCCGACTGGTTCTGGAGCTGGAGGGGGAGGTCGTCACCCAGGCTCGCTCGGTGATCGGCTACCTGCACACCGGGATCGAAAAGAACTGCGAGTACCGCACCTGGACCCAGGGCGTCACCTTCGTCACCCGGGCGGATTACCTGTCGCCGCTGTTCAACGAAGCGGCGTATTGCCTGGCCACCGAGAAGCTGCTGGGGATCACCGCGCCGCGGCGCGCGCAGGTGATCCGGGTACTGCTGATGGAACTCAACCGGGTCGGCTCCCATCTGGTGGCGATCGCCACCGGCGGGATGGAACTCGGCGCGCTCACCGGGATGACCATCGGGTTCCGCGAGCGTGAGGAAGTCCTGCACCTGCTGGAATTCCTCACCGGCTTGCGGATGAACCATGCGTTCATCCGGCCGGGCGGCGTGGCTCAGGACCTACCCGAGGGTTACGACGACAAAGTCCGAACCTTCCTGAAGGTGATGGACTCCCGGCTACCGGACATCGACAAACTGCTCACCGGCCAGCCGATCTGGAAGAACCGGCTGCAAAATGTGGGCTACCTGCCACTGGATGGTTGCATGCAGCTAGGCATCACCGGTCCAATCCTGCGTTCCGCTGGCTTGGAGTGGGACCTGCGCAAGGTGGAGCCCTACTGCGGTTACGAGGAATACGACTTCGAGGTGCCCACCTCTACCGACGCCGATTGCTACGCGCGCTTCCTGCTGCGCGTGGAGGAGATGCGCCAATCCCTCAAGATTGTGACCCAGTGCCTGGACAAGCTGGAACCCGGCCCGGTAATGGTGGAAGACCCCAAGATCGCGTGGCCGGCCAAGCTGACCATCGGCGCCGATGGAATGGGTAACTCACTCGAGCACGTGCGCAAGATCATGGGACAGTCGATGGAGTCATTGATCCACCACTTCAAGCTGGTCACCGAAGGTTTCGCGGTGCCACCGGGTCAGGTGTACACCTCTGTGGAGTCGCCCCGCGGCGAGCTGGGCTACCACCTGGTCTCCGATGGTGGGACCCGGCCCCTGCGGGTGCATATCCGGGACCCCAGCTTCGTCAACCTGCAGTCGATGCCAGCGATGAGCGAAGGTGGTCTGGTGGCCGACGTTATCGCCTCGGTGGCTTCGATCGACCCGGTAATGGGAGGTGTGGACCGATGAGCGCTGCCGACCAGCCGGCTTTCACCGCACGACCCGCGGAGGCCTCATCGGCCGCGGACCAGGCCGCACCAACCACCCTGTCCACCGCACAGGACGTGCCTGTCGAGCGGCCTTTACAGGTGGACACCGGCGTGTTCGACGACCTGACCAGGCAGCGGGCGCAGGAGATCATCGCGCGGTACCCGCAGTCCCGCTCAGCACTGCTACCCCTGCTGCACTTAGTGCAGAGCGTGGAGGGATATGTCAGCCAGGCTGGTATCTCGTTCTGTGCGCAGCTCCTGGAGATCACCACCGCGGAGGTCAGCACGGTGGCCACCTTCTACACCATGTACAAGCGCCGACCCGGTGGCGAGCACCTGGTAAGCGTGTGCACCAACACGCTGTGCGCAGCGCTGGGCGGCGACGAGATCTACGCGCGGCTGCGCAAGCGGCTCGGGGTCGGGCACGAGGAAACCGCCGGTAAGCCTGGTTCAACGGGCTCGATCACCCTGGAGCACGCCGAATGCCTCGCTGCGTGTGACCTGGCGCCGGTGTTGCAGGTGAACTACGAGTTCTACGACAACCAGACCCCGGAATCGGCCATGGCGTTGGTGGATGCGTTGCAGCGCGGAGAGCGACCGGCGCCGAGCCGGGGCGCGCCGCTGACCGACTGGCGCAATATCGAGCTCCAGCTGGCTGGCTTCTTCGGCGAGTCGCAGCAATTACGCGACGCGGTGGACGCGCCATCGGCAGCGCCCGAGACGCTGGCCGGCAACCGGCTCGCTGAGGAAAAGGGCTGGCAAGCACCGCCCATGCCGGACAAGGCCCCGCCGCTGCCTACCGTTGCCGAAAAAAAGTAGCCGAAAAAAAGTAGCCGAAAAAAGTGACCAGTTCAGGAGGAGCCGTGACCGAGCGGACGCTTACGCCGGTATTGACCCGGCGGTGGCCGTCGCCGAAGTCCTGGACCCTTGACACCTACACCCAGCTTGAGGGCTACACGGCGCTGCGCACCGCGCTAGCCGCAGATCCCGATCAGCTGATCCAGCTGATCAAAGATTCAGGTCTGCGGGGACGTGGCGGAGCCGGTTTCCCGACCGGCATGAAGTGGGGTTTCATCCCGCAAGCCAAACCGGGCGAGCAGCCCACCGGACCAGCCGCCAAGCCGACGTACCTGGTGATTAACGCGGACGAGGGCGAGCCGGGGACCTGCAAGGATGTGCCACTGATGATGGCCGACCCGCACTCGCTGGTCGAAGGATGCATCATCACCGGTTACGCGATCCGAGCTCACCAATGCTTCATCTATGTCCGTGGCGAGGTAGTGCACTGCCTGCGCCGGGTGCAGCACGCGGTGAACGAGGCCTATGCCGCCGGATATCTCGGCAAGAACATTCTCGATTCCGGGTTCGACCTGGACATCGTGGTGCACGCGGGCGCCGGGGCTTACGAGGCCGGTGAGGAAACTGCGTTGCTGAACTCGCTGGAGGGCCGTCGCGCGGAGCCGCGGCTCAAGCCGCCGTTTCCGGCTACCTCCGGGCTATACGCCGCTCCCACGGTGGTGAACAACGTCGAGACCGTCTGCAGCGTGCCCTACATCGTCAATGGTGGATCGGATTGGTTCCGCACGATGGGCCGCGAGAAATCCCCCGGTCCCAAGATCTACTCGATGTCCGGGCATGTGCAGCGGCCCGGGCAGTACGAGGCCCCGCTGGGAATCACGTTGCGCGAGTTGCTGCAGCTGGCCGGCGGGATGAAGGGCGGCCCGCTGAAGTTCTGGACGCCGGGTGGCTCCTCGACCCCGCTGCTGACCGCGGATCACATGGACGTCCCCCTGGATTTCGAGGGTGCCACCGAAGCCGGCTCCATGCTGGGCACCACCGCAGTGATGGTTTTCAACCGTACGGTGAGTGTGCCGTGGGCGGTGATGAAGTGGACCGAGTTCTACAAGCACGAGTCCTGCGGTAAGTGCACTCCGTGCCGCGAGGGGACTTACTGGCTGACCAAAATCCTACAGCGGATGGTGCGGCGTGAGGGTACGCCGGCCGATGTGGAGACCATGCTGGACATCTGTGACAACATCCTGGGCCGCTCGTTCTGCGCATTCGGTGATGGCGCTGTCAGCCCCATCACCAGTGGGATCAAATATTTCCGGCAGGAATTCTTGGACCTGTGCACCAAACAACCCAGCTTCGACCGGTCAACCGAGCGGGGCAACGCGCAGGTCAAACTGGCCCAGCCGATCAAGTTAGCGGAGTCGCACCGATGACGGTGGCACAGCAGGCGGAAAGCCGCACCGTCCCCGAGGGGCATGTGCGGTTGACCATCGACGGTCGGGAGGTGGATGCGCCCAAGGGCGAGCTGGTGATCCGGACCTGCGAGCGGCTGGGCATCATCGTGCCGCGGTTCTGCGACCACCCGCTGCTCGACCCGGCGGGGGCCTGCCGGCAGTGTCTGGTCGAAGTGGAGATGGGCGGACGCCCGATGCCCAAGCCGCAGACCAGCTGCACGCTGACGGTGGCCGACGGAATGGTCGTCAAGACTCAGCACACCTCGGCGGTGGCGGATAAGGCTCAGCAGGGCGTCATGGAGCTGCTGCTGATCAACCATCCGCTGGACTGCCCGATCTGTGATAAGGGCGGCGAGTGCCCGCTGCAGAACCAGGCGATGTCCAACGGTCGCGCGGATTCCCGGTTCATCGACACCAAACGAACCTTCGCCAAGCCGATCGCCATTTCCAGCCAGGTGCTGCTGGACCGCGAGCGTTGCGTGCTCTGCGCGCGCTGCACCCGTTTCTCTGAGCAGATCGCCGGCGATGCGTTTATTGAGATGCTCGAGCGCGGTGCCGGTCAGCAGGTTGGGGTGGCCGCTGAGCAGCCTTTCCAGTCCTATTTCTCCGGCAACACCATCCAGATCTGCCCCGTCGGCGCACTGACCAGCGCCGCTTACCGGTTCCGGTCCCGCCCCTTCGACCTGGTCTCCACCCTCGGGGCATGCGAACACTGCGCGAGCGGCTGCGCACTGCGCACCGACTCGCGACGCGGCGTCGTGCTGCGCCGGCTGGCCGGTCACGACCCGGCCGTCAACGAGGAGTGGAACTGCGACAAGGGCCGTTTCGCCTTCACCTACGTCAGCGCCGAGGACCGGATTACCCGGCCGTTGATCCGGGACTCCTCCGGTGGTGAGCCCAGGGCGGCGTCGTGGACCGAGGCGTTGCAGGCAGCGGCTCAGGGGCTGCTGAACGCCAAGGGCTCCGGCGGTGTCGGGGTCCTCACCGGCGGACGGCTCACTGTCGAGGACGCCTTCGCCTATGGGAAATTCGCCCGGATCGCGCTGGGCACCAACGACATCGACTTCCGCGCCCGGCCGCACTCCGCCGAGGAGCTGGATTTCCTCGCCACCCACGTCGTCGGCGTCACCCCGGAAACCGGCGGGGTGACCTACGACGACCTCAGCGCGGCGCCAGCAGTGCTCTGCGTGGCTTTCGAGCCTGAGGAGGAGTCGCCGATCGTGTACTTGCGGCTGCGCCGGGCCGCCCGTGATCGGCGCCTGCCGGTGTGGCACCTGGGTCAGTTCACCACGCCCGCGGTCCGCCGCACGCTCGGCACGCTGTTGCGGGTATCGCCCGGTGGTGAGCCCGAGGCCCTGGACACGCTTGATGGCCCGGCACGCGAGGCTCTGCAGGCGCCAGGGGCGGTGCTGCTGGTCGGGGAGCGCGCCGCCGAGGTGCCTGGGCTCTACGCGGCAACGGCGCGGCTCGCCGCGGACACCGGCGCCCGGCTGGCCTGGATCCCACGGCGGGCCGGTGAGCGGGGTGCCCTGGAGGCCGGTGCGGTGCCGACTTTGCTGCCCGGTGGCCGGCCGGTCACCGACGCGGCCGCTCGCGCCGAGGTGGAGCGGGCCTGGGGGGTGACGCTGCCGAGTCGGCCGGGACGCGATACTTCGGGGATCGTGGCCGCCGCGGTGGCCGGGCAACTGGGCGGGCTGGTCGTCGGCGGAGTGGACCCGGCAGACCTGCCGGACCCGCAGCAGGCCGAGCAGGCTCTGAGCCGTACCAAGTTTGTGGTGAGCCTGGAGATGCGGCCCTCGGCAGTGACCCGGGCCGCCCATGTCGTACTCCCGGTCGCGTCCGCGGTCGAGAAGGCCGGCAGTTACCTCGACTGGGAGGGCCGTCGCCGCGCTTTCGGTACCACGATCAGCTCCGGTCCGGGTCGAGCCGGTGTGGCCTTGCCGGACTGCCGGGTACTGGACAGCCTCGCCGTGGAGATGGACGTCGACTTGTTCACCCAGACTCCCGCTGCGGCGTGGGCCGGTGTCGCCGCGTTGGGTACGTATGCTGGCATCAACCGGGACGCCAGCCGTCACACCACAGGCAAGGTCCCTGCGCCGGAGGTCGGCGATAGAGGCGAGGGGAAGGTCTTGCTGGCCACCTGGCGCCGGCTGCTGGATAACGGATCGATGCAGGACGGCGAGCCGCACCTGGCCGGTACTGCCCGGCCGGCTGTCGCGCTGCTGTCCGAGACGACTGCTGCTGAGCTCGGGATACGTCTCGGTGGCACGGTGACAGTGGCTACGCAGCGGGGCTCGGTGACCCTGCCGGCCGCCGCCGCCGACCTGCCGGAGGGCGTGGTCTGGGTGCCGGGTAACTCCGGACCCGCTACCGTCCGGCGCAGCCTCGGTGTCGGACATGGCGCTGTGGTCACCGTGCGCAGCGGCAACGGCGGCACGGTCGCCAAGACTGCACGGGGAGGCAGGTCATGACACCCACTGGGCAACTGCTCAGCGACGACCCGCTGTGGCTCACCGTGCTGAAGGTTGTCGTGATCTTCGTCTTCCTGATGGTCATGACACTGTTCATGATCTGGATGGAGCGCCGGGTAGTCGGCCGCATGCAGCACCGGCCGGGCCCCAACCGGGTAGGTCCGTTCGGGCTGCTGCAGTCACTGGCCGACGGGCTCAAGCTGGCCTTGAAGGAGGACATCCAGCCGGTGCTGGCTGACCGCTGGGTCTACGTGCTGGCTCCGGTGATCTCGACAGTGACCGCGTTCACGGCGTTCGCCGTGATCCCGCTCGGCGGCCAGGTATCGATCTTCGGAAATCAGACTGCCCTGCAGGTCGCCGACCTGCAGGTCGGGGTGCTGGTGGTGCTGGCCTGCTCGTCGCTGGGTGTCTACGGGATCGTGCTGTCCGGCTGGTCATCCGGCTCGCCCTACCCCCTGCTGGGCTCACTGCGCTCGGCCGCCCAGGTGATCTCCTATGAGATCGCGCTGGGGATGTCGATCGTCGCCGTGATCCTGTACGCCGGCTCGCTGTCGACCGCCGACATTGTGGCGGCTCAGTCCCGGCAATGGTGGTTCGCTTTTCTGCTGTTCCCGAGCTTTGTGGTGTTCTGCGTGTCGATGGTGGGGGAGACCAACCGCGCGCCTTTCGACCTGCCCGAGGCTGAGTCGGAGCTGGTCGGTGGGTTTCATACCGAGTACTCCTCGCTGAAGTTCGCGTTGTTCTTCCTCGCCGAGTACGTCAACATGGTCACCGTCTCGGCCATGGCGACCACGCTGTTCCTGGGCGGCTGGCACGCCCCGTGGCCGCTGTCCGGCGGGCCGCTGGACCGCGGCTGGTGGGGGCCGCTGTGGTTCATCGGCAAGCTGCTGGCGTTCCTGTTCGTGTTCGTCTGGTTGCGCGGCACCCTGCCCCGGCTGCGGTACGACCAGTTCATGGCGGTGGGGTGGAAGCTGCTGGTGCCGGCCAGCCTGGTGTGGATCCTGCTGGTCTCCGGGGCGAGGGCACTGCGTAGCGCCGAGGTCACTCCGGGTGAGATCCTCGTGGTGGGTGGCATCGTGCTGGTCATGCTGCTGATCGTCGCTTTTCTGCTGCCGCAGGGCGAGTCGAAGCCCTCGGCCGAGAAGCTCGTGCTGCCGAACGGCTCGGGCCGGGATTTCAGCGAAGTGCCTACCGCGGGTTCGGACTATCCGTTGCCTCCGCTGGACCTGGTGGTGCCCGCATCGCCGCCCCGCCGGGCTGCGATGACCGCGTCGGGAGTGAATGCTGATGGGGTGGCCAAAGATGGATCGCCAATCGGGAGGGAGGACGGCCATGGGACTTCTTGATCCGGTCAAAGGTTTCGGGGTCACCTTCTCCACGATGTTCAAGAAGGTGGTGACTGAGGAGTACCCCGAGGTCAAAAAGATTCCTGCACCGCGTTTCCACGGCCGCCACCAGCTCAACCGGCACCCCGACGGGCTGGAGAAGTGCGTGGGCTGCGAGCTGTGTGCCTGGGCCTGCCCAGCTGATGCCATCTACGTCGAGGGCGGGGACAACACCGAGGAGACCCGGTACTCGCCGGGGGAGCGCTACGGCGAGATCTACCAGATCAACTACCTGCGGTGCATCGGCTGCGGTCTGTGCATCGAGGCCTGTCCAACCCGCGCGTTGACCATGACCAACGAGTACGAGGTGGCCGACGACAACCGCCAGGACCTCATCTACACCAAGGAGGATCTGCTGGCCCCGCTGCTCTCCGGGATGGAGCAACCCCCGCACCCGATGCGGTTAGGTGATAGCGAGGAGGACTACTACGTGCAGGGTCCGAGCCTGGAGCGCCGCTCCGGCGCGGTGGGTGAGGAAGAGCTGTGAACCTGTTGGGCGTCCTGCTGGCACAGCCGGGGCCGGTGTCCCCTCCCGACACCATCGGCCTCGGGGAGGCCATCGCGTTCTGGATCCTGGGTCCGCTCGCGTTGGCCGGCGGGCTGGGGATGGTCTTCGCCCGCAACGCGGTGCATTCGGCGCTGTGGCTGGCGCAGGCCATGCTGTGCCTGGGTGCGTTGTACATGGTCGAGCAGGCGCCGTTCCTGGGTTTCGTACAGATCATCGTCTACACCGGTGCGATCATGATGTTGTTCCTGTTCGTCCTGATGCTGGTGGGCAAGGAAAGCGTCGACTCGGTGGTCGAGGTGCTCCGCGGTCAGCGGGTCGCTGCCGCGCTGGGTGGGATCGGGCTGGCCTTTTTACTGGTGGCGATGCTGGGACGGTCCTTCGTGGGGGTCCACTCGGTCGGGCTGGCCGGGGTGAACAATGCTGATGGCGGCAATGTCGCCAACCTCGGCCGGTTGCTGTTCACCGAGTACCTTTTCCCTTTCGAGCTCACCTCGGCGTTGCTGATCACCGCCGCGGTGGGCGCGATGGTGCTGGCCTTCACCGAACGTAGCAAGCAGGGCAGGCTCACCCAGCGTGAGCGGGTCGAGGCCCGGATTCGCGGTTCCCGGCCCTCACCGCTACCCGGCCCCGGCGTGTTCGCCACCGCCAACTCGGTGGCCACCCCCGCCCTGCTGCCGGATGGTTCGCCAGCGCCGGAGTCGCGCTCCGAATTGCTCGAGTCGACTGGTCGCGAGCGGCTGGCCGAGGACGTCCGCAACGTCGCCAGCGCCGGCTCCGATCCTGGCTCCCGCGCGCTGCGCGCGCCGGTGCCGCCCACCGCGGCGGACGAGGAGGGACAGTGATGGCTCGATCCAGCAAGCAGGTCTCCCGGCGATGAGCACGATGTACTACCTGCTGCTCTCGGCGCTGCTGTTCACCATCGGCGCGACCGGCGTGTTGGTGCGCCGCAACGCGGTCGTGGTCTTCATGTGCATCGAGCTGATGCTCAACGCGGTGAACCTGTCGCTGATCACCTTCTCCAGGATCAACGGCACGCTGGATGGGCAGATCATGGCGTTTTTCGTGATGGTGGTGGCCGCCGCCGAGGTGGTGGTCGGCCTGGCCATCATCATGGCCATCTTCAAAACTCGCCGCTCAGCCTCAGTAGACGAAGCCAACCTCCTCAAATACTGAGCCGCGCTCCGTAGATCATCATTGACCAGGGCGAGTAGCGGGAAGGCTGTCGGGAGTCTCACGCCACTGCGGCCAGGACGAGAAGCATGATCCCGAGTACTGCGGTGCTGAGCCCGCCGAAGGCGAGCAGCTTCTGCTTGCGGACGCTGCTCGCTTTGACCTCAGCCTCGGTGCGGGTGGAGATCAGGAAAAGCCCGTGCTCCGGCTTGCCGAACTCGAGCTCGCCGTAGCGATCGGACGCTTCGCCATGGACGTAGAGTCGCGCGCCAGGGCGCAGTACCCACTCGGTGTAGACGAAGCCGATCGTGTCGTCGCGGTCGAGTAGGGGCACAAGGAGGGCGAGGATCTTCCGCCGGCTGCTCCGGTTGGTGTTCCGCTCGAAGCGGCTCACCACTTTCTCCGCGCCGTCCGGATGGGTGCCATCCGGACGGACCAGGACGGCGCCGGTGGCGTCTGTGACGGTGAATGGCTGCTCCGAGGCCAGCGCGGCGATGGTCTCATGTTGCCTGCGGATCCGACGGTTGCCTCGTGAGTCGACGGAAACGTGGTCGTAGCGGCGCTGCACGGTATGCCGGTGCCAGATGCATTTCGTGCCTGATAGCTCAGCCTCGAGTAGCCCGTGAGGTCCCGGCTGGGCGACACCCACCACCTCGCAGACCCGGCGGAACCCTCCTGGCCCGGCCACCTCGACGGCGGTGCGGTGGAGATCTTCGAGCTCGGCAACGGGTAGCGTCTCGGCTCCGATCATCGCATGGATGTGGCGTCTGGTGCGCTGGGCGAAAATGAAGGCGACTACCCCGGTAGCGAGCGCCAGCACGCCGAAGACGATGCGAGGATCCATGATCTAGTACTCCTGTCTCGTCCACCCGTACCGGTCACAGCAGTGAGCAGCCGGGCTGGTCACCAGCCGCCGCGGTGAGGTGATGCTGGGTGGGCAGGTCCGCCACCCTAAACCTGGGCGACCCGGCCGGTTGTCCAGACAGTCGCCTCAGACGGCGGGCTTCGAACAACAACCTCGGTCGGCGAGTAAATGAGGGTGTGACGGACGCTGCTTACCTGGCGCGACGAGGGGGTGGTGGTCTGTCATGGTCACCCCCCTAAACTGACGGGACGGTGACGACGTGGTAGCCGGTGCTGCCTCGGTGCGCCGGAGTGCTGCCAGGCCTGCTTACTCATACCGACGAACGGAGTACCCGGCATGACTGAGGTCTTGCCTCCAGTGACTGCCGCCGTTGGTTCCGCTCAGTATGCGTGGCTGCTCGTTGCGTTGCCCGCTTTCGGCGCGCTGGTGCTGCTGGCCGGTGGTCGCCGCACCAACGCCTGGGGTCACCTGCTGGGCTGCGCGACGGTGCTTACCGCCTTCGTCTACGGCGTGGTGTTGTTCTCCGAGTGGCTGGGTTTCGACGCCGCCGAGCGGACCAGGGAGCTGGGCACCGGCACCTGGTTCGCGATCAACTCGCTGCAGGTGAGCTACGGCCTGCGGCTGGATCCGCTGTCGTTGACTTTCGTGCTGCTCATCACCGGTGTCGGCGGTCTGATCCACCTTTACGCGATCGGTTACATGGCGGACGATCCCGGGCGACGAAGGTTCTTCGGATACTTCAACCTGTTCGTCGCGGCGATGCTCGTGCTGGTGCTGGCCAACAACTTCGTCACGCTCTACCTCGGATGGGAAGGCGTGGGCCTGGCGTCCTACCTGCTGATCGGCTGGTACCAGGACCGTCCCAGCGCCGCCACGGCAGCGAAGAAGGCCTTCCTGATGAACCGGGTCGGCGACGTCGGCCTGGCGATAGCGATCTTCCTGATCTGGCGCTCGCTGGGCACGGTGCAGTTCTCCGAGGTGTTCAGCCGCGCCGGGGAGATCGGTGGGTCCACCCTGCTGGCGATCACGCTGTTGCTGCTGCTCGGGGCCTGCGGTAAGTCCGGCCAGTTCCCGCTTCAGGCCTGGTTGCCCGACGCCATGGAGGGCCCCACACCGGTCTCCGCGCTGATCCACGCCGCGACCATGGTCACCGCGGGGGTCTACCTGATCGCCCGCAGCGCGCCGGTGTTCGACGAGACGCCCACCGCG
>DASYMC010000167.1:0-7660 GCA_036009255.1 Pseudonocardiaceae bacterium | reverse complement strand
CGCACCCCACCGGTGCATGGACGACCCAAGCCGCTCGGAACCTGTTGATGAACCTCGGCGATCGTGTCGCCACCATCAACTTCCTCCTCCGAGACCGGGATTCTCGCTTCTCCGGAGCGTTCGATGCGGTCTTCGCCGCAGACGGCATCCGGACCCTTACCAGTCCACCCGGAGCACCACGGGCGAATGCGATTTGCGAACGCATGATCGGAACGTTGCGCCGCGAGCTGCTCGACAGGGTCTTGGTCCTGAACGAACGCCACCTACGCCGGATCCTCGTGATCTACCTGCACCATTTCAATGCCGCGCGGCCACACCGGACACTGGCGCAAACTTGCACCGGCTCAAGCTGAAACTAACCCCCCACAAGTGATCGATCTGGCCAGCTACCAGGTTCGCCATAGAGCAATCCTCAATGGGCTCACCAGCGAGTATCAGATCGCAGCATGATCGAATCAGCGCTCGTAAGCCTGCAGGTCAAACCCACAACCCCATATGCGAGCCCCACAACATTTTTTGTGCGCGAAGCAGCCGACACGCTTGTTCCAAGCAGGTCCTGTGCGCAATACCAAGAATGAATAGGTCCTCGCCCGACGGAGGAGGAAACGTATCCGCGAGCATGCGGCCAGCGTCTACACCTATGGCTATCAACCAGCTACCACTGCGCGTACCGCCTAACTCAATCCAGGCGTCACGCGCTCATTTGACAATCCTGCCGCAGGCCCCCAGGCAATCAGCCCTCCGCCAAATGGCATTTGACGTCGGTGGTTTCAACACCGCAACATCATCTCCAACGTGACGCCACCCAAGACTGGCGGACCCCAACCCAGCATCCTGATCCTCGGACGCGGGTCAAGTCAGATAACGTCACCCACCCAGAGGCCTGGGCGATCATCAACATCCCGTTGGTCACTCGCCGCGTACAGCCCTCGTGTCCTTGCCACCGCGCCAGTCTCTTCATCACCTGTACCGCTGACACCCGGGCCAAGCCAGCGTCTAAGCGTTGTCGGGATCCAACGAGACATTCCCTACTGATCAAGCCCGGCACCGTAGTCACGCAGTTAGTCACTCAATAAATCAGGGACCAGTTCCAAACGATCAGAACCGGCCCCCAACCTGTGGCTTTAGCGTCGGGGTGGCGGGATTCGAACCCACGGCCTCTTCGTCCCGAAGCAATAACAATAGTGCCCTGACCAGCGCATTTCAGCGGGTTTGACCTGTTCAGGCGTCCAGCAGAATCCACGGAAGTCCGTGGTCGTGCGTGGTGATTGTCACGCAGTTCGTCACGCACCAGCGCCCACGATGATCATCGTCCCTGGGGGGATGGCGACGCGGAATCGGTCAGCGATCTCAGCGCCAGCCGTGTCCGCGGCGGCGAGCAACGGCCAGTCAGAGATACGCCAGCAGATCGCCCAGCGCTGCCCAGCGGCACTCGTTAGACCATCCCGGTCGGCGAGACGGCATGCTGCATCCGCAGCATGGCATGACCGATATCGGGAGTGAGCAGGTCCCGGGCTGAGGTAGCCAGCCAGTCCAGAACCCCATAGACATCGACGGGGTTTCCCTCAGGCCTTCGGTGTGTTGCGGCCTGACCAGACCGGTCCCATGCCCTACCCTATTCGAACAAAGGTTCGATAACGAAAGGGGCGGGATGAACGCCACCACACCAACGACCGCGCTACACCCCCCACCCAGCGCGTCCCGGGCAATTCTGGCCCACCAAGCAACACCGCGGCACCGTGGCTACACCCCGGCGGTGCTTCGCGCTCTGGCGCACGACCAGCAGGGACCACCGACCACGCACGTCCAGCGCATGCTGCGGGACTGTCCCCCACCACGGGGCGTGCGCCTGACCGCCGCAACACTGCACGAACTCGTCATGGACATCACCGGCGGGCCTCCCGCCGGATCGCCCAGAGCGCTAGCCATGCCACCGTTGAGGGCATCGTGCTGCGCCACCGGCTGGCCAGGAGCGGAGCCCGCGCACTGTTGTTGTTCCCGCACCGGCAGATGCGGCCACGTCCTCGACCACGCGCAGCCCTGGGACGCCCGCCATCCAGCGAGGGTGTTGATGTGGACCCCCGACCTCAGAGCGGGACAAACCCGGCGAGACCAGCTCCGCTTCCGAGCCGGGGTGACGCGCAGCACTGAAGTAGGCGAACCCAACGGTGATCACCAAGGTCGGGCGAGGTCCCCGCCTGCCCCCGTGGTTGTCCTGCTTCCCCATGGCCTCGCGGTCGCGATCTACTCGACGGGCTAATACACGAATACGCCCAGGTCACATAACGTGGATGACCAGGTCGGCACCCACAGGCACTAAATGCCTCTACCTCGTGACCCGATCCCTGGACCCGACCGGAACCGGCCGGACCCGATGGACGATGCGCTGGAAGCCCGCTCTCAACGCCTTCGCCAATTGTCTTCAGCGACCGATTCCCGGCCGCAGAAACCTACTAACCAACCGCCGGAAACACCGTTAGCGAGACAGACCCGCCATCACCGGAGCCAGCCAGTCTCACACCCGTTTTCGAATGTGTGTCAAACGCACCTGTCGAAGCTTGTGACGAGGCGTCCGTCGTGCCTCACGGTGAAATGGAGAGTTTCGTGTGTCTTGACGGTCTTGCCGTCGGAGTAGGTCGCGGTCGTGAATCCGTTGAATGTCTCTTCGGCGGCGCCGATCTGCGAACGGTTGAAATTGGCTTTGCCCTCGGTGGTGCCGGTGACCGTTGGAAGTGTTGGGTCGAGCGGAGTCCCGGTGAAGGAGACGCTGAGTGTGCTTCGGTCGTGCAGCGTTTGGCCTGACGTTGTTACAAAGTAGTCGGTGATGGTGACGTCTTGGGTCTGGGTGTAGGTCGGCCCGCCGTCACATGCCACCGGGGCGTCGAAGGTGAATGTGCCGGTGAAGGTTTCGGTGGTGTGCTGCGCAGGGTCTGCGAATGCGGCGCCGGTCGCTCCGGTGGCTGCGAGCATCGCGGCTGCTACTGCGGCCGTTGCCCGCCGTGCGAGGTGGGGAACGCGATCGCCGGCTCCCACCCGGCGTGTCTTATCCATCCGCCAGACGACGTACGCGAGGACCATCCACAACCCGGCGACCCAACCGGGGATGGCTCCCGTCACAGCAGCAGATAACGCGATGACTACCATCAGCAACACAGCGATGCGGGTCCTGTGATTTCTGCACCAAGACATGATTGATGCCTCCCGAGGCGCCCCCTCGGTTCTCTTACTGACGTAATCGGAGAGAACGGGGAAGTGTTACAGATTTTCCCCAGCGTGCAGGTGATACACCCCCACGTGGCGTGACAATCGGTTGGCCTCTCACGATATGGGGGTGGAGCGGAAAGACTGCCATAACCACGCTCCAGCTCCTTGGCTTATTTCTCGCGCACAGGCTGCTGACCATCGTCGGTTGCTACCTACTACTACTCGATGTGATCTTCTGGTGCGTGGATTGGTACAAAACGCGCGAGACGCAGGGAGCCTGCGCCACGGTCACGACACATACCCAAGGTGTTACATCGGTTACTGTGTGTTCTGGCAGCGCGACTTTTCTGTAACCACCCGCCGCCCCGTAATCCGGCAATCGCCGTAGCCGCTCCCATGAGCTATTCATCTGGGTCGGCTGTGGGGTTGGTGTGACTGGCTGGGGCGTGTCAGCTCGATCTTCGGTCTGGGTCGGGCAGGGTGTTCGCCGTGCCCGAGGCCTGGACCTACGATCAGGTGTTGGCGCTGGTGAAGGAGCTCTCGGAGCGCAACGCCGAGCAGGCCCGGGTGATCGCCGCGCAGTGTGAGCGGATTGCGGAGTTGGAGCGTCGGCTGGCGGCGGACTCATCGAACTCGTCGCGTCCTCGTCCACGGATGCGCCGTGGGAGAAGCAGCCCGCGAGGAAACGCTCGTCACGGAGCCGGTCTGCGCACGATGTTGACCACCTTCATCAACACCCTGATGTCGGCGGAGGCCGACGCGATCTGCGGTGCCCCTACGGCCAGCCCTCACCCGAGCGACCCGGCCATCGTGATGCGAGAAGGGCGGCTCATTGTCGTCCCAGCGTTCCGCATCCCACTGGTGGTGTCACCGATGACCTTGGTGATGGAACAACGCGCCACTGGACAACTGATCACAGCCGCGACCCGCCCGGACCACGGTCGTTAAGGCGCTGGCCGTACCGGTACCTCCCCCGACGATACCGGTACGGCCACCAAGCGCCCTCCCGCGCATAAGCCAGACCTGGAGCACCCCACACGGCACTGTTGCATTAAGGCGAAGGGCGTCCTCGCCGTGCCTCAAAGTGGGGACGCAGGCCCCTCAGACACCTTGGAGAACCGTAACAAACCGGGCATTGAATACCTGCTACGTGGCTTCTGGGCGGGCGAGTGGATCACTTCGGGTGACCCGAACGCTCAATGCAACAGTGCCTTTCTGCGCCTAGGACGTGGGCGCCCCGGCGACACGGCGGTTATGCACCCGCAGGGCCAGCGTGCTGCAAGATCAACAACGATGGGTCAGTTCCCGGGTGTCCTGTGCATGGAACCTGCGGCCCTGAGGAACCGGCGGGTCATCTTTGCCGATCCCGCCGCACGCCTGGCCGGCCGGGGCCGGGTCAGATCGGGAACGTGACCCCGGTCAGCTCTTCGGAGACTGTCCACAGGCGGCGCTGGATGGCGGTGTCGTGGGATTGCCCGCTGGAGTGGGCCAGTTTCGGGTAGCCCCTGGCCCCGAAGAATCTGCCCGGGCCGTAGTACTGGCCGCCGAGCACGCCGGGGTCGGTCGCGGCGCGCAGCGTGGGCAGTGCGCCCATCGCCGCCTTCTGGGTCATCACCCACACGTAGAAGGACGCGACGATCGCGGGTGTGTAGCGCGCCAGCTCGGTGCTGGCGAGGCCTGGGTGGGCGGCGACCGCGATGGTGGTGCCCGCGCCGGAAAGCCGGCGTTGCAGCTCGTAGGTGAACATCAGGTTCGCCAGCTTGGACTGGCCGTACGCGGCCACCCGGCTGTAGGACCGCTCCCCCTGCAGGTCGTCGAAGTTGATCCGGGCCTGGATGCGGTGCGCGAGGCTGCTGACCGTCACCACGCGGGAGCCGGGCACCGGCAGCATCTGCTCGAGCAGCAGCCCGGTGAGGGCGAAGTGCCCCAGGTGGTTGGTTCCGAACTGCAGCTCGAACCCGTCATGGGTGGTCTGCCTGGGCGTGAGCATCACCCCGGCGTTGTTGATCAGCAAGTCGATCCTCGGGTGCTTGGCCCGCAGTTCGCCTGCGGCGGCGCGGATGGAATCCAGCGAGGTCAGGTCGAGGGGCTGGACCATGACGTTCGCGCCAGGGGCGGTGCCGGCGATGCGGGCGGCGGCGCGCTTGCCCTTCTCGATGTCCCGCACTGCCAGCACCACCGACGCACCGCGCGCGGCGAGGACTTGGGCGGTCTCGAACCCGAGGCCGGTGTTCGCGCCGGTGACCACGGCTAGCCGTCCCTGCTGGCCGGGCACGTCATCGCTCGTCCATTTCGCATTCATGATCCATCCAGATCCGTTGCTAACTATGAAATACGACTTAGCTCGATAGGTGGTGACGATCTGGCTCGGCTGATCATGCAGTTCAGCTGTGGAAGTAGTGGCCCTTGTCGAGGTCTTCGATGAGCCCGGGATGTGTCGGTTGCCAGCCCAGTAGCTCGCGGGTGAGCGTGCTCGAGGTCGGGTTGTCGGCGGCGAGGAAGCCGGCCAGCCAGCCGAAGTGCTCGCTCGCCCGCTCGGCAGGGACGGATGTGACCGGGAGGTCGAGGTGCCGCCCGATCACTTCGGCGATGGCGCGGATCGGAACGCCCTCGTCCGCGACCGCGTGCAGCGCCGATCCCGCCGGGGCCTTCTCCAGGGCCAGGCGAAACAGGTGCGCGGCATCGAGGTTGTGCACGGCGGGCCAACGGTTGGAGCCCTCGCCGATGAAACCGGAGACTCCCTTGGCACGGGCAATACCGACCAGCCCCACGAGGAATCCACCGTGGTCTCCGTCGCCGTGACACGTCGGAGGAATTCGCACCACCGACGAGCGGACACCGAGCGAAGCGAACGAGAGCGCGACCTGTTCGGTGGCCAATCGGGCCACCCCCGGCCCGCCGGCCGCGGCCGGGTCAAGACCAGGCGCGTCCTGTTCGGTTCCCACCCGCCCCGGTGCTAGCACGAGTGTCACCGAAGCGATGACCAACGGCCGATCAGAACCGGTGAGCGCCTCGCCCAACGCCTCGACGGCGCGTCGGTCCGCGTCGATCGCGCCCTGGAAGTTGCCCGAGAAAGCGGACTCGTCGAACGCCAGGTGGATCACGCCATCCGACGCCCCGGCCGCACCACGCAGGCCGTCGAGATCGTAAAGATCGCCGCGATGTACTCGAGCCCCGGCCTCGGTGAGGGCAGCGGCCGAGGCGTCCGAACGGGCGAGGCCGGTGACCTCATGGCCCGCGTCGATGAGTTCGGGAACAACCGCGGATCCGATCCAGCCGGACGCGCCAGTGACAAAAACGCGCATGCTCAACCTCCATATACGTCGATCACCCTTGCCTCAGCGGATGCCGAGGCCGCACCAGGGCCTTGGATCACAGTCCAGACTGTAATCCACTATTGGATCGCAGTCCAGACTGAAATCTCGACCCTGATTGAGATCGAGGGCTATAATCCGCCGCATGAGGAGGCCACCGCCCAAGCTGGTCCAGCGACTGGTCAGTGCGAGCGAGGAGGTACTGCGCCCAGACCGGGCACTTCGGTTAGAGGACATCGCCACACTGATCGGCTCAGCTCGCGCAACGCTCTACTACCACTTCTCTGGCCGCGACGACCTGGTCGCGTTCCTCCTGGAAGAACACCTGCGCGCCGCCGCCAAGACCATCGAGCTCGCCGTCACAACCACCCAGCCACCCGTCGTCCAACTGCGCTCAGCGATCACCGCGCTCGTAGGGTTCCTCGGCGGGCAGCCCGGAGTATGCGCCGGCCTGCTCTCCTTCGCCGGAGCCACCGGACGACTAGGAACCCTCATGGCCGCGAAGGACGCGACGCTCGCCGCGCCACTTCGAAAGCTCCTCGACGAGGGCGCCGCCACCGGCCAATTCACGATCAGCGACTCCCGCGACGCCGCCAACGCCATCCTCGGAGCCGCACTGATCGCCACGCTCACCCGCTGGGAAGATGGCCGCGACACACAAGAGCCCGAATTTCAGCAGGCACTGACAGGCCAACTCGTCAGGAGCGTCGCACGCGCCTGACGAAGCCCTGGAAGCGCAACCGGCATCCGCGGCGAGATCGCCTCGGCGGGTCATCCACGAGTACCTGCAGGTGGCGTGGATGCGCGACCCCGACGGCTCGGCGCTCACGATCTTCAGCCGCACTGCACCGCACTATAGAAGACATCGACGCAGGCGCAGACCTCGCTGCCATAGGCGGTGTCGTTGAACGATCCACTACTGGCGCGCGGCGATCAGCATCCAAGACGTTGCCGGCTGTCACTGGGTATCGTCGTGGCGGAGTCTGATGATCGCAACGCGGTAGGTCGAGGCGGTGCCGTCAGAACCGCCAGCCAGCGCATTGTCATACAGGGTGAGTCGCCGGGTGCAACGTCCTCTTTTGCCGCGACTTGGGTGGTTGATGTGTCGACGGCCAGGCTGCCACCTGCTCACCGTGGTCGGT
>DASYMC010000166.1:0-1875 GCA_036009255.1 Pseudonocardiaceae bacterium | reverse complement strand
TTTCGCGCCGCGTCGTCGGACGTGTCCACGAACTCGACCTTTCGGCCGGTCACCTCCGAAAGGCAGATAGCGATCTGTTCATACGAAATGGCTTCCGGGCCGGTGAGCGCATGGGTGACGCCGTCTTCCACGGACTCTGTGAGCGCCACCGCCGCCACTGCGGCGACATCCCGTGGATCGATCATGGCAATTCTGGCGGTACCAGCAGGAGCCCGCAGCTTGTCGCAGCGCCGGACCTCATCGGCTCCGGTGAGAACATTGGACATGTAGAAACCGGGTCGGAGGACCACTGCTGGGCACCCCGAGGCCCACAAAACCTGCTCGATGCGAGCGTTCCAGTCGGCGACCTCCAGCGGCGAGCCCACCGCGGCCAGGGCTGCGGATAGCTTCACGACCAGTGAAACCCCGGCCGCCGCAGCGGCCTCAATAGCATTGGTTTCGAACTCGACCTGCCGTGGACCGTTGGCACACGCCAGGAACACCGAGGCAACGCCACGCAGCGCACGCTGGATCGTCTCGGCTTCGGCGAGGTCGCCCTCGGCCAGAGCAATCCGTGTCCGAGCCTCACTTGGGCGGCGGCGTCCCGAACGAATGCACGAATGTCGGCGCCGCGGCTGACCAACTCTTGGATGAGCGGGCTACCCACCGTCCCCGTTGCTCCGATCACCAAGATCATGCTGGTTCCCGGCGCCGCGCCACGATCATCAATCTCGCCGCCGTATGGAGTTCGCCGAGATCGACGAGCCGCAGCTCATGAGGACCACGCCCCGACGACCGCAGCGAGCTGACTGCGGCGGCGTAGCTGATTTGAATGCGCACTCCCGAACGCTGTCGGGGTGGCGCTTCGTGCACGAAGTGTTCCCCTCTCGGCGGATGGAGACCGCCTCATTCGCGTGACACCCTTGGTGGAAACTTTGACATAGTGTACAAAATTATCGAGGATATGCCTGATCGTCACACGTCCGGTACTCACAATGGCTGAGTCACTTCCGGCTGTCTCGCAGGCGGTGATGATCGTGGCGCCCTGCGGCAGGTGGCCGCTGGTACGGGCCTGCTGGCTGGGACCGGAGCGAGCCCTCACATCGAGGCAATGGGTGTTCGCGACGTGGTACCAGTGGCCGTCCGCGGCGGCCGACTCAGCGAAGATCAACAGGCCGGTCGACTGACCGCTGGGGCGGATCGGTGTGCATACCGCGGTGGCGTGTCGCGGGTTAGGCCCTGAGCGGGGCGCTGTGAGCGCTGATTAGGTCAGCTGTTGAGGGTGCGACCGTGCGGTCGCCGAAGACTCCACAGGATCGCTGACGAGGGTTTCTCGAGAGATTCATCAACAGGGACAAGGTGATGACCGTATGACAAGAATTTTGGTGACCGGCGGTATGGGTGCACTGAGCCGGCAGGTGGTCCCGCTGCTCATTGAGCGCGGTGCGGAGGTGCACATCCTCAGCCTGCATCCACCACCGACTGGTGATCTCCAGGGCGGATGAGCGGCCGGGCCTGCAAGGTCTGGCCCAACACGCCTGGGCGTCACAGTGGCCGATGCGTCAGCTGCCATGTCGGTGCGGAAGTGAGCACGCAAGGGTGCGGGAGCCATCGCGGGCCGAGCTCAAGGGGCCGATCACCGCCGAGAACGGGCCGACCTGGACGGTCACCGCCAACAATGGCATGCAGTACACCGTGGATATCACGCTTAGACACAGTTCGGCACCACACAGGCGCCGAGCACCACGGCACAGTTCCCGGTCGGTAGCACCGTACGTGTCAGCGGCACAGCCAACGGCAATACGATCACCGCCACCCGTATTACCCCACCCGACCGCGCCACCAGCCAAGCGCATCATCTACACCACCCACCAGCTGATCGGGGCTGGGGGCCGG
>DASYMC010000165.1:0-2529 GCA_036009255.1 Pseudonocardiaceae bacterium | reverse complement strand
TGGTGCAGCGCAATCGCCGCGTTCGTCATCATCTGGCCGGTTAGGCGGGTCATCCGCACAAGGTCGATGATCAGCTCATCTAGCTGGGCGTGGAACGTGGCACACATGGCGTCACCTTCTCCGCCCAACTATCGCACATCTGCCCACCAGTCACTCCTGCCCCGCAAGGGTGCATATGGGAGTATCGGTCCGCGGACGTACCCATGGGTCAGAGGCGTCGGCCGCCGGTGCACTACCAGGCAAGATCACCGCCGACTAAGGTTACGCCGGGTAAGATGAGCGACCAGACCTCGTTTCGAGGTCGTCTACCGGATAGACGGTCGCGTCCCGCGCACCTATACCGGTGTGGTCGCTGGCCATCTCATCCTCGAGCCGCTCTTCGCGGCGTCGGTTGCGCATCCCCACCAGGATCGCCATGGTGAGGCCGTGGGCGACGGCGAGCCCCAACAGGACCACACCCCATTTGACCACCAGGTCGCGAATGGGCATCCCGGTAGCGACATCGAGCGTCGAGATCAATGCCAGAAGGCCGAGTACCACCAGATGGAAGAGTACTGTTACTAACTGCATCACTGAGCGGGCGGAGTCAGCCGGATACACCTTCTGCAGATAACCCAGGCCGCCCCGATACAGGATTTGCCCGTCGATCAGGACGAGCAGGACTCCGATCAGGAGAAACGTTACATAACTGCTAGCGTCCATTCAGTAACTCCACAAAAATCGCGCTTCGTCTCGGTGCGGGCCACTACCGTGACCGCGGTCCCGGACCGCCACCAGCGGAACCGAGATTGTTATCTGCCGAAGACACTGTTGCCGGCGTCCTTGACGTTCTCCCCAGCCTGCTTGAGATTGCCCTTGCCCTGGTCCAGCTTGCCCTCAGCTACCAGCCGAGGGTTGTCAGTGATCTTGCCGACAGCTTCCTTGGCCTTGCCCTTCAGCGCCTCGGCCTGGTTCGCGACCTTGTCTTGCAAACCCATCGGAAAGCACTCCTTCGAGAGGATGCGGCTTACTGCCTGGAGCCGGAGTACCCGGGCGGTTACGCCGCTAAACGCACCGGCGGCACGCAGAGTTCACCTCACCGACAGGATCGCGCTGCCGTCTCGAAGTCAACGGGGCGTATCAACGTAGGGGAGGTGGGGTTGACGCACGCGGAGACCCAAGTGAACGAACTGACTGCTCGACATCGCCGTAAGGCCGGATCCGGACCTCCCGCAAATGCCTTGATCGCATGGATAGGCGTTGATCCCCACTTGCGCCGCGTGACCGCGAGCCATCGACGCGGGATTGCTGCACCGCTGCCACCCCACACCCGCGCTACCAAAGCAGCCGTCGCTGCCTGCGTTGCGCTGGCCGGTGGGGGGATTCTCGGTATCACGGCCATCGTCAACGACGGGCTCGTCGCGCCGCTGGCGAGCAACCCCTCGCCCGTCTTGAGCCAGGATCCTGGACCCGGTCGGGCAGCAGCTCCCGGACCCGCGACGCGGATCCAACCGAATCCGATGGTATTCAGCGCTCCGGCCGCCACGCAGTCCATGGTGGCCAACCGCCAAGCGTCGCAGCCCGTCCCGGCGCCTCCCGCAGATGCACCGAGTGAGCACATCGCTGCGGATGATCCCAGCAGCAGCTCGAGACGGGTCGTCGGCTCCAGCGTGGCCGCCCCCGGTCGCCACCCCATCACACCGCACCGTGCCGAGACGCTGCATTCTGACCGGCCGGTCACACCGATCAGACGGTCTAATATCGACAAGTCAGATCCGGCAGACACGCTCGCCAGCTCTGTTGACGCAGGCGATTCCCCCGTCCCGACCGGCCCAGGCAAGTCTGCCGGCTCGGACAATCCCGCCAGTATCGACAACCCCGCCGGCGCCGGGAATTCTACAGACCCGAGCAATCCGGCCGGCCCGACCAATCCTTCTGGCACCGCGAGCGCTGGAGATTCCGGCCAACTGGACGGCAGAGGCAAACCCGGCGCTGCGGGTGGCGACGAAGGCAAGCACCGCAGCGTTGCCACTGCGGACGTTAACCAACCATCCTCGCCACCGATTGCAACCTCCAGTAAGAAGCCGACCTCGACCCCTCGGGGCGATCTCCGCTCACGGGCGATCGCACACGGGGTCGACCGGCGGGCAGGGATCCCCCTGAATCCCTGATCGCCGAGGCGCTGACGGTCTGCGCCGGAGCTCACCACCGACCACCACCACGCCATTTGGCGCGAGTGGCGCGGGTGATCCTGTGTTCACCAAGCTTTTGGCCGGTGAGAAGATCACGCTGGGTGCCGCGCTGGTGCTTCCAGTAGTACCCACTGCGGTGGCTGCCGTGGGCCTGGCCGCATTCTCCACTGGACTGCTGGGTGTGTATCTCCCCACCCCGCCATGCGCCGCGACGGCAGCCTGCGGCCCACCGAGAATGGCGTTGCCCTGGCCAAAGCACGTATGGATGCTGGGGATTGCGGCCGGCATGTCATCGACGAACTCACCAGCGACTGATGATCAGCTGTGATGGATCCGGCCGTCGTCGATATCCGCATCG
>DASYMC010000164.1:0-3569 GCA_036009255.1 Pseudonocardiaceae bacterium | reverse complement strand
CACTCGGCGCGGACGCTGCCGATGAACCGTTCCGCATAGCAGTTCGCCTGTGGTGTGCGGGAAGGGATCTGGACGGTGGTGATGCATTCGGAGCCGAAGACGGCGTCGAAAGCGGCAGTGAATTTGGAGTCCCGGTCGCGGATAAGGAAGTGGAAGGCGCTGATCTGATCACCGAGGTCCGTCAGAAGGTTGCGGGCGGCCTGGGTGGTCCAGGCCGCGCTCGGGTGAGCGGTCACCCCAAGTATGTGCACCCTGCGGGCATGGACCTCCATCACGAACAGGACGTAGAGGCGGCGCAGCGCGATGGTGTCAAGGGTGAAGAAGTCAGTGGCCAGCAGCCCGGTGGCCTGAGCGCGTAGGAAGGTCCGCCACCCGGTGTCGCTACGCCGCGGTGGCAGGCTTTGATGTCTCCTTCGACGATCCACTCATAAGAGCGGGACGCGAAGTGATGTATCTCGGCCACCGCGTCATGAGCCCGGCGATTCGGACGAAACCCGTAGGAGCACGGGAGAAAATCCGCCTCGAAAATTGGCTCCAGCACCAGTTTGACGCAGGCTTGGGCTACCCGGTCTCGGATCGTGGCAATCCCCAGGTAGCGGACTTTGCCGCCCGCTTTGGGGATCGCGCGCTGCCGCGCCGGCAGAGGCTGGAAACTGCGGTCTTTCAACGAAGCCCGCAGCTCGTCCAAAAACCCCTCGACCCCACGCACGACCTCGATGTAGCGGGCGGTCTCAGTGGCGAAGGTAATCAGATCCGGATTGGGCCGTCCACCCCAGCCGTGCGCGAGCCCGTGTTACCCCGTACTCGATCCCACGCGACGAGCACAAACGCGGGATCACAGACGAGGTTGAACAGATCATCGAACCGGCGATGAGGATCATCACTAGCCCACTTGTGCAGCTTGGTTTGAATCTCCAGTACCCGCCGCTCGGCCCAGTACAAAGCCGACTCAGTCGGTGCGTCGGTATTCACCCACGACCTCCTGGCATTCCACTGTCCTCCCTGCTAACTTGCTGGTCCCCTTCGCCATGTGCACGCCTCTCGCGTGCTCGGACTACTACGAGACCTCCGCCTCACCCCACACGTTCAGCCGACGACGTGCCTATCCCACCAACCCGAATGGATTCCAGGCAAAGGGAACCGCGCGGGATGATTCCCGTGTTCACTGCGAACCGATTGATCAGCGTGGCATCCAGCTGTGCCCGGCAACCTCGTCGCGAGTACGCCGCAGCCCTTCCTCGCAGCCTCCCCACCGGCATCGTAAACCGGCTACAGAGTCAACCAGCCATTACGGTCGGTTGTGCGTTGCACCCCGGCCCATATCCGCCAGATTTGAGCCGGTGCCACGCTTACGGAGCTTTACCACTGGTTCCTCTCGTATACCATCTGATCTCGCTCGTCGGACCCGGCCTGTCTGGCAGTGCCAAACCGTCCCGGCTTTGTCAGCGCTGCTTGCCATCCTCCCCGGCATCCCCCGAGTCAGACTGCGCTCAGCTCCTGCCAAGCTGCTGCGGCAGCTCGACGAGAAGGTCTTGCACCTCCTTCGGTTCTCAGCGCCTCACGGCGCACTGCGACTTCATGGCGCAGGATGAGGATCTCGACGTTTTTGGCCGAGGCGCTGCGAGTGAGTAGCCCGAGCCAGCCGAACAGCCTGATCGTGGTCAGATACAGCAGCGGAACAACACGACCGGCGATCATGTCATGATCACGTAGGGTCAACGGAACCGCAGCTCATCACACCTGTGGCAAGTTTTGGCACGCCACAAGGTCCGATAGCGGCGTCCCGTGTTACTGGGCTCGTCTAAAAGACACCAGCGGTGGCTTCGCGGCGATCATCGCGATGGTAACCCGGAGGGTCCGGCGACGGTGACGATCAGCAGAGTGGCGGGGTGTTCCGGGCATCGGGGTGTAAGACGGGGCAGAAGGTCAGCTGATTCGGACAGCCGTGCTGGTGGGTACAGATCCCTGCCATCGGGTCTGCTCGGGCTAGACCGGTGTAGGAGCACCGGTTCCAGCATTAATGGTTGTCCGACGGGACTTGCATCCTCTATCTGTGACCCCATGGGGGTGTGTTCGAGACTATGCGGATCTGTCGCTGTCCGAGGCCTTCGGGTCTGCCATTGCCACCACGCTGGTTGGGACTGTGCTCGTCACCTCACACCACTGGCGAAGTTGACAAGCTACCCGAGTTTTATCTGGTCCGGGTAATGGTCTAATCTGCCTCGGACAATCCCTCTAGGCCTTATGGGAGTGAACTGTGGCGACCCAAACCAAAGTTGAACTGATCGACGACCTTACCGGCGACAAAGCTGACGAGACGGTCCTGTTTGGCATCGACGGCCGAGAGTTCGAGATCGACTTGACCCGCGATCACGCTGGTGAGCTTCGCGACAACCTGGCCCGGTACCTCGCCAAGGCGCGCAAGGTGGGCAAACTCACCGCCGTCTCGACCCCGTCGAAGCGCACGTCCACCGGCCAGCGGCAGAGCCGGGAGCAGACCGCCGCGATCCGCGAATGGGCCCGAGCGAACGGGCATACCATCTCAGACCGTGGCCGCATCCCCCGGGAGGTGGCGAAGGCGTTCGAAGACGCGCACCGGGACTAGCGGCCGTGGGATGACAACGACAGGCGCAGGAGCCGGGCAAGCTGTCGCGGCCCATTCCCTCGGGGCAGCGACCTTGCCCGGCACTGTGACATTGAGCGATCGACCCACCCGACCTGCGCCACCCGCTCGCCCAGAAGCCATAGGAGAGACTTTCAGATGTCCGGCTTACTGGAGTTTCCAGGGGTGACTGAGGGGCCTTACCTCCCTGTTTGGTCCATGGCGAGAACGCTCCTCGCCTCAATGCACAACGCCGGTCGAAGAGGTCCCTGGCAGCAGCACACGCATGACGGTCATGGTCGTGGTTAATTAGTTTTGCTTTGCTGAGACTCAAGCCCCGCTCCCCATATCACCAGACGATTGCTGCTACCCGTGGCTTTCCACAGCAGCCCTGTGCACCGACGTCCGACCGTGCGGTCACCCTGCCGAGTCAAGCGCGTATGCCTCCCGAGCGACACACGAGCCACGCCGTCACAGTGAGTTAATCAACGCGGCCGCCACGGTCTCGGCGACATTGAACCGCTCACCCAGACCGGTTACCTCAAGGGCTCGATTGGCCATTCCCCGGCGGGGAAACGCCAACCATAGGTAGCAGTTTTCCCGGGTCGCGAGTTCATTGGCCACAAACAGCACAGACAACCCGGCGGACCCCAAGAACCACACCCTCTCAAGATCCACCACCACCAATGAGGCAGCGGCTAGCTGGGCGCTCAGCAACACGCCCAGCTCCGGAGCGGTCAGGGCATCAATCTCACCTCCTACGGTGACCACCCGAACGTGCGGACCGTGTTCGGTCACCTGCACATCCAGGACCTCAGAGGACAACGGCCCTGCCCTGCCCAAGGTGCTCGATAATTGCGCCATCACCAGCTCCTTTCCCAGCCGTGGAGGCGCCCGCGGGGACGCCGAGGCTTCCCGGACGACCTCACACCGACTCCCCAACACCGATCTGTGACCGCACGGTTGC
>DASYMC010000163.1:0-2676 GCA_036009255.1 Pseudonocardiaceae bacterium | reverse complement strand
TCGGTGCCATCAGCGAGCGGCCAGTGGGTGAAGTCGGACTGCCAGCATTCGTTGGGTTGGGCGCTTCAAAGCGGCGGTAGGAACTCTTGGGGCGCTTGGGTGGTTGTGCGGTGATCAGCCCGTGGCGGTGCAGGATCCGGCGGATCGTCGAGGTCGAGGGCACTGCCAGCCCGTGTTGGGATAAGTGCCACTGCAGGGTCAGGGGTCCGGCATCAAGCCCGTCAGCGGTCAACCGTTCGCGCAGCGTCACGATCGCTGCGATCACCTCGTCTCCGACGGCGCGGGGATTGCTGGCGGGTCGTCGCGGGCGCGGGTCAACAGCCTCCAGGCCGCCCTGCCGGTAGCGCGTGAGCAGCCGGTAAATGTGTTGCCGGGACAGCCCATACCTCCGAGCAGCAGCACTCACCGTGAGGTTTCCAGAAACAACTTCCAACACCACCACGCGGGCTTTCGACATGAACCACGACTGTCACCTATGACCCGACTCATCAACAGTCACCGCTGGTGTCACCCATGACCCGACTCATCTGTCACCTATGTCGTGAATTCACACAGCGTTACGGGCGGAGCGGGTTAACCCGATCGAAAATGTTTGGCAAGCCGCGAGCGTAGCGTCGGTCATCGCGCGCCCGGAGCCAACGAAGTAGTGCTGGGGGCTCAGCGCTATGGATGGGTGCACGAGGGCTCGTGTCGCCGGTAGCGTCGAGTATTCCATTCGCGGCGCGTTTGCCGGCTTCATTCGCCGCATCCATGCCATCCACTCCAAGCGCGCTCTTCACGTAGGACGAAGCGAGGAATAGGTTCGGAATCCTCGTGACAGCATCTGGCTGAAACTGTGAATGGCCGGGCGGGGTAGCGAACAATGGCTCGTCGTTCACAAGTACCCCTGCGTCCGACTCGCTGATCGCTGGGTTCATGAACCAGGAGTGAATTGCGTCTTCGGCCAGGACCGTTTCGTCGTCAAGGTCGCGCCTAATCTGGGCCACTGCCTCTTCAAAGAGCTCCTGCGGCGTGCATTCTTTTGCTGACTTCCCATACAGAATGCCCTTGGTGTCCCAGCCAGCCATGTCCACAGATATGTTGCCGACAACGCTGCCATCACCGTACTGATCCGGGAAGTCACGCCGCCACATCTTATTGGTGACGTTCACAGCGAAGATCGTCCAGGGAGAGGACATGGCCATCGTGCACATATGAATCTTGGGTTGCGGCTTCTTCAGATAGATCTGGATGGCACCAAGCCAGGTTGGCTCGATCCGCTCTATCCGGCCCAACGCAGGATCCATTTTGGCAATTTGTTCAGATATGAGCGGCGCCACCTTATCGGCCGGCATCGCCAGGACATAGTGGTCTGCGACGACCTCGATGCGGCGGCCGCTGTGATCGGTCACAGTCGCGCTGGCTATCGCATCAGGACCGGTGGACAACTCAACGAGTTGTTGGCCGGTATGAATCTTCACGCCCAAGCTAGTCAGGTGCTCCGCCCACGGATCGAACCAGATCTCGTTTGTGGGACCGCTGTTCGAGTAGTACATCTCGCGCAGGGTGGAACTTCGGCGTTTGAACACATAGTCGGCGACCATCGGTCGCAATAGGCCCTCCGAAAACAATCGAGTATTCATCCGAGACGCCGGCGGCGTCTGCGCCTGGATCGCTACCTCGACGAGCTCACGCGCCCGCTCCGAGAGTCGCTCTGTACGCAGAAAGTCGGACAGCGGTAGGTATTCCAGCTGCTTCCACTGCCGCTGCGGGCCGCTCGTGTACACGGCGAGTACCTTGCTCGCGAGAAGCGCGAAATCTCTGCGAGGGATGTCCTTGAATGCGCGGCGTGCATTGACCAGCGCGAGAAGAATCGTCCGCGGGTTCAGCCACTGAGACCATCGGTGTCGAGAGGTGAATGGTAAGGAGATCGTGTCACCGCGAAAGCACAAGGTGCTCCGCGCCGCGCGGCCGCCGATAGTGAGGTTGTCGAGCACGGTGCGCCCGTCTCCGACCGGGATGCGCTGCAGCGTATGGCCAAGATGCTCGTAGGCACCGAAGTACACGTGAGGACCTAATTCGCCGGGAAGGTCTGCACGGCCATCCGTCCCGGATCCCGGCACGCCGAAGCTACGGCATTTACCACCCAGGATCTGATGCCTCTCATACAGATCGACATCGTAGCCGCGCTCTGCCAGTTCGTGCGCCGCGGTCATGCCTCCCGGGCCGCCGCCAAATACCGCTACACGCCGCCCTAAGTCGGACACTTTGGTTGCCATTCCATCCTCCTCGGCCTGAACCGCGCGATCAATTGCTAACAACCCACCACTACCGATCCTCATGCAGGTGCACTTCACGCGCGGGCGCTCAGACGTCAAAGCCGCGCACTGTGGGCAAAGCCCGGCTCGGCGAGGGAACCTGCTGTGCGACTCGTCGATCTCAGTTGCCCGCTCCGCGTTGACGCGCCTGCGCCGGACCCGACGCTCGAAATTTCACCGTGTTCCGGAATGACACGTTAGCACGAATCACAATCTTTGTGTCAAGGCCGCCCCCGGCTTGCCTGCTTCGATCCCGCACGGGGTGCTTACCACTGGCAACTGCGATTTGCGCTACCGCGCTAGTAAAACCGGGGCCGACCCACTGAACGGATAAGATGCGGCGACGACGATACGAAAGGTCGGCCACGACATGGCCCTG
>DASYMC010000162.1:0-1783 GCA_036009255.1 Pseudonocardiaceae bacterium | reverse complement strand
TACGACGGTGACGGTCAGGTCCGGGACGGGGCCTGGGCGCCGAGGTCACCGGCCTGCTGGACCTCACCTCATGGCCGACCGGGATTCGGGTGATCGTCGACAAGGAACGACCCCACCCCGGTGCGCAGCTGCGGCTCACCGGCGCCGACGGGCACCGGATCACCGCGTTCGCCACCAACACCCGCCCCGGCGGGTCCGGCACCCAGCTGGCGGACCTGGAGCTGCGGCACCGCCGCCGGGCCCGCTGCGAGGACCGGCTCCGCTGCGCGAAGGACACCGGGCCGCCGAACCTGCCGCTGCACGACTTCGCCGCAACCAGCTCTGGTGCGCCATCGTGGCGCTGGCCTGCGAGCGCACCGCCTGGACCCAGATGCTGGCCCTCGCCGCACACCCCGCCCGCCGCTGGGAACCCACACGACTCCGGCTGCGGCTGTTCTCCACCGCCGGACGACTCGCCACCACGGGGCGCCGCACCGTGCTGCACCTGCCGCGCCACGCCCCCTGGGCCGACCTGCTTACCGCGGCGATCACCACCCTGCGGCTGCTCCCCGCCCCCGGCTGAACCGGCGACACCCGCCCGTCCCCGCGAACCCGAGCAGCACCCCGGACCGGAAGCCGGCGCCACCGGAGACGACACCGGCCCATCCATCACACCCTCAGGCCACGATCACCCTAACAACCGGCCCGCGCCGGCCGGGCAACCCTCAACAGCCAACGTGTGAAAGATCCGGGCTAAGCGTCTCCGTCGAGGGAAGAGTGCCCCAGCGATGCACACATGACTGCCCTTTCGGGCTGCCTTTCTCCGTACTGACGGTGGGATACTGCTGCGAAGCAGTACGCGTCACGGTGTCCCGTGCATGAGTGCTCGTCGAGGAGTAGCGGTATGAAAGATCTTTGTCGAGAGTCGATCGCGGGAGACAATGGCACACGCGCCAGTCGGCCTCCTCCGGCCAAGGTAACAGTATCGGCGCCGCTGCAGACGGATCGTCGTGCGGTCCAGACGGTACTGACGCTGCAGCGCAGCCTTGGCAATGCTGCGGTCGCAAGACTTCTCGCCGATGACGGGCCGCACGCGCCGCCATGGCGACCGCCTGGTGTTCGCAGCGCTGGTTTGGGCCACGATTTTCAATCGTTGGACGGTGAGCAGCCGGCAGCAGTCGAAGAGGGCACGCTCGACCAGCAGGTGGGTGCCCAGCAGAGTGACGCGGCCGCTGTCGGTGCCGCTGCCCAGCGCGCCCCGGTGCCAACCGTCGCGGCAGGACCCACTGTTGGTTTCACCACCACCGTCCGGGGGCCGTCAACGCCAGCCGCCATGGCACGTGACCGTATCCCGCCGAACGTCGATTTCCCGGTGGCTGTGACAATCGCCGGCTGGAGTCTACCGATGAGCCCCGTTGTGATCGCCGTCGCGGGCTCGGGCGGGGCCAATGGGACTGCGACCGTCGACGGTGCGGCCAGCGCCCTCGTCATTGCTGGCGGCACGGTCACGCTGCGCGGGATAGCGCAGACCACGCCCGGCAATGCAGGCAAGCTACGGCTGACGGCAAGTCTTGGCGGGCGCGAATTAGCATCAAGCAACGTGTTCTCGGTGGCCGCGATCCCGCAGGACATGGTCCTGACGAGCATGACGCCTCTCACTGGCGCGCGTCGCGGATTCATCGTCACGCAGACATGGAGTTCCGACAGCGGAAGCGTGGCAGATCTGGACGAAGTCCAAGTCTCCGAGCTCGTCCAGTACATCTCCAGCATCGGCTGCTTCTCGGGGCTGGGGGTGGCCAACTCT
>DASYMC010000161.1:0-3098 GCA_036009255.1 Pseudonocardiaceae bacterium | reverse complement strand
TGCAGCCTCGTGCTGATCGGGTTGCTGCTGAGCATTCTGACGCCGGTGCTGGCCTTCATCGTTGGTTGGCTGATATTCCCGGTGCCCTCACCGGCGGCGGCAGCAGCAGCACGCAAGCAAGGCACCACCATCGTGGCCAGTGATGGGAGGACTGAGGTCGGTCGTTATGTGCCGGAGGAGGGCAACCGGATTGTGGTCAGCCTCTCGCAGGTGCCTATGCAGGTGCAAAACGCGGTACTGGCGGCTGAGGACCGCAGCTTCCGGTCCAACCCGGGATTCGACATCGGGGGGATCGCTCGGTCCATTGGGGAACAACTCACCGGTGGCAGTGGCGGTGGCTCGACGATCACGCAGCAGTACATCAAGGTAGTCACCGGCCACGACGAGTACAGCTTGCTTCGGAAGTTCCGCGAGCTGATCGTCGCAGCCAAGATCACTAGGCGGGAATCCAAGGACCAGATCATGCAGGACTACCTCAACACCATCTACTTCGGCCGGGGTACCTACGGCATCCAGGCCGCCAGTCACGCCTACTTCGGCAAGAACGTGCAGAACCTGACCGTCTCTGAGGCAGCGGTCCTGGCTGGGCTGATCCGGTCTCCGTCCCGGTTGGATCCAGATATAGACCTCGCGGCGGCCCAGGAGCGATGGAATCTGGTACTCAACGGCATGGTCGAGCAGGGTTGGCTATCGCCTGCCGATCGGGCGGTGCAGCAGTACCCGAAGGCGCTCCCATTGAGTCAGGCCAGTCAGGAGCTTGGTGTGCCGACTGATGATCGGGCGCACATCGTTGATCGGGTGCTGCAGGAGTTGGGCAGGCAAGGCATTACGCGTGCGCAGCTGGCCGAAGGGGGTGGCCGGATCCTGACGACCATTGATCCCCGCGCCCAGCAGCTAGCGCGGGATGCAGTCCGCACAGAGCTGCGCGGGCAGCCCAGCAACCTGCACTCCTCGCTGGTCGCAATAGATCCGCGCAGCGGAGCCGTGATCGCGTATTACGGTGGATCGGACGGCAATGGGTTCGACTTAGCCGGTGGGCCACCGTGGAATCCAGGATCGGCGTTCAAACCGTTCACCATGGTGGCGGCGTTGGAGCGCGGCATCGGCATGTACTCGGTGTACGACGGTCAGTCCCCGCTGGTCATCGATAGTCGTTCCTACGCCAACTCGGAAAGCCTTAACTATCCCAAATTGACGTTACAACAGGCGATGACGCAGTCGGTCAACACCGCCTTCCTGCGACTCGCCCAAGACGTGGGTGCCCAGGCCATCCGGGACGCCGCGATCCACGCCGGAATCCCAGGAGAGATCAACGGCAAGCGCGCCATGGCAGAACCGGATAGTGGAGAACCCGGAATCGGTATCACCCTCGGCCAGTACCCGGTGCACACCATCGACATGGCCAGCGGGTATGCGACCTTCGCCGCCGACGGCATGCGGCATGAGCCATTCTTCGTCCGAGAGTACGACAATTCTCACGGCAGCGTAGAATATCAACACCTCGACAAACCGCAACCCGCCTTCGAGCAGTCCGACCCCACGCACAATGCGCAGCTGGCCCGCAACGTCACCGCCACCCTGACTGACGTGGCGCGCAGCTCGCAGATCCCCTTGGCAAGCGGCCGGCAAGTGGCCGCCAAGACCGGCACCAGCCAGCTTGGTAACACCGGCCACAACTCTACCGCCTGGACGGTCGGCTACACCCCCTCGATCTCCACCGCGGTCTGGGTAGGCGATCCGACCAACTCGGCGATCAAGAGCACCAACGGAGCCGACATCTTCGGACGCGGCCTGCCTGGAGAGATCTGGCAGCGATTTATGAATTCGTACCTGCAAGGCACTCGCATGGAGGTATTCCCTCCATCTGAGCTGATCGGTCCACCTCCGCCGCATACCCGTTTCCCCGCGTGGCGCACCCATGAACGGCACAATACTGATCCCTTCGCACGGCCAGAACCCGATTTCCAGGACACTGATCCCTTCGCACCACCACAACCCGATCTCCAGGACACTGATCCCACACTGGAGAACCGTTTAACGAGGCCTGCCAAACCGCGGCGCAGTGATTGCTACCCATTCTGCCAGGCCCCAGCCGCGGACAGCGAGGGCACGGGCCACTCACACCACTTCTGACAAGGCTTCACGCTTTAGTGCCGTAACTGACTTATGAAAACGGCCATCGCGATGACTGAATCCACAATGGCAAACCGGGCATCCGGGAATCTCTGCGCAGCTTATAGTGGTTCTGCTCGGACAATGAGTTGGCCCGCATCGACGGAAGCCAACGGCGTGTGCGCGGTGGCGCGATCGGCCCGGTGTGTCGTCCCAGCACGTGTCGAACGGGCGCTTCGACGAGTGATGCAATTGGCCACAATGGAGGTCGCCTCAGCGCACGGCGTCGGGTTGCCACTCGTGTTGGTGAGCGAGGCAGCCCCGCTGCCTCGTCGCGTCTTGCTCGTCGGCACGTTGGGCAGCGGCTCGGCGCTCGCGTTCGCACGCATTTCGCGCGACCGCGTCCAGCAGATCAGTCACCGTGCGCCGGGGAACTGATGGGGACCGCTGGCATGGTTTGGTCGCGGAAGCGGCGTAGGAGTTCCGTTCGCACGGTGGCTGGATTGTCGCGGATGACCCGGAGAAGGAGCCGGTCCTTCTCGACGAGGGCCAGGTTGGTGATCCATCGGGCGAGCTCACGGGGATCATTCGCAGCGTCCTCGAGCGGTGGGCTTGGAAAAACAGGTGCCCGTCGAGGGCGCCATCGTCCCTCAGGGCCACCCAGCCGCGGCCGCAGACGTCGTCGCCCTCGTCATCACCCTGCCAGCTGAACTCTGCCCGGGGACGCCCATCGCGGTCCTCGGTGTGCCAGGTCACAGCAAGCGATGAGTATCGAACAAACGTCGGTTGTCTGGTTTGCCGTCGGGTGCTCGCTTCACATCTGCATCTCGAGCGCACGAGTTTGTGCTACTGGGGCGTAAACCGGGTGCTGCAGACCTGTCCCGAGTTGGTCGACACATCTACTTGGACGGGGGAACCGGCTACCGACGGACTGATCGAGAAGGTGATGACCGCCGTGCCAGCGCTGTCCGCAACGATGGTAAATG
>DASYMC010000160.1:0-3098 GCA_036009255.1 Pseudonocardiaceae bacterium | reverse complement strand
GGAGCGTCGCCAAGTGACGTGCAGCTGGGCGGCCCGGCCAGCCCCCAATCGGACACCTGTCTCAGCATGCAGGACCGGTGACAGGGGTGTGCCCATGGAGACTTTCTTCAAATCCTTCGTGACTTCGAGATCATCGGCAGGAAGGAGCGGAAGCCGCGCCGCGCGGAGAATGTCTTTCGCGGCCTGGTGCACCAGCGGGGCCCGCGACAGCAGGCTCGACAGCGACTCCGCCAACGCGGGTGCGGCTATCAACCGCAAAAGCGATGCCGCGGCCGGATAGTCCTGCTCGGCGGGAGCGTCAGCCAGCTCAGTGTCGGTTGCGTGGACTTCGATTTTTTCCCATTCATGATGGTGGCACGGTCTGACTCTCACCGCTGTTCCGACGGGCATGATCCATCCAGTGCCGTTTGCCGATCCTCTACTGGGACAGCCGAGACATCGGTGGGCGGGTGCTGAGGGTCATTCTGGTGGAGCCTCACGATCGGAAGCGGGCTAGATCAGCGTGCTCCCAGCGGCCGGTCATGCACGCCGAGTCGCCGGGTGCAATTTCCTCACATGCCGCGTAGGGCGCGGTCTTGTCGCTGGCCGCGCGGTAATGCTTGATGAGCGCGCCAGACGTCTCGTAAGCCGGACCTACACCGGGCGATGGAGGATAGTCTGGCCGATTTTCGCGAACTGTCTTGTACTCCTGCCTGCGGTACAACTGGGGCGGCCCGGAGGCGAGGTGGTCCAGTGCGGTGACGTTTCTGGCGCCTGATCGCCAACCCCGCCCCCCAGAACTAGCGTTCCGGAGAACAGTATGAGCACTTCGACCGGGTCCAAACCAGCTCGCGTCGCCGTCCGACTATTTTCGATCTTGAACGGGTTGACCCTACTGGGTGTGCTAATGCAAGCGGTGTGGGCCGGTGAGTTCATCGACCGCGCTGGTCGAGACGCCTGGATTACAGCGCATGAGATCGGTGCCTTCGTCGTTGTCGTACTTGCCCTGGCCAGCGCGGTGCTGGCCTCGGTGTCGCTGCGGCGTACACACTCGGCGCTCGCCTTCGGCGCCGTCGCCCTGCTAGCGCTTATCATCGCTCAAACGGGACTTGGTGAGGCAATTACCAAGGGAAGCGCGGACGAGCTGATCGTCCTCCACGTCCCGATCGCGATGCTCATCTTCGGCTTGGGCGTCTACCTATCGAGCCTGGGTGCTCGAGTGCGCCGCTCAGCAGCACATGCGGCAGGAGACTCTCGCTAGGAATTGTGATCCAGAAACAATGGGGGCGGTGAGCGTCCGCTCCTTCAACGCCTGCCGACTCGGTTAACCGCCCAACACGCAGTCGGAACCGGCGTCCGCGGGAGGTTCCTTCTGTGTGTGCCGTACGTAGCTAGGCTCCTCGAACGGGCTCGTAGGTGAGGAAGGCGATGTCGTCATCGACGGACCGGGTCTCGACCAGGCGCATGGGTTTCTTGTCGCTTGTTTCGCCGAAGAGTCGCTCGCCGGCACCGAGCACAACCGGGAGGACCATCAGCCGCATCTCGTCGACAAGATCGTGCTCTAGCAGCGTGCGCAAGAGCTGGAAGCTGGCGTAGACGACGATGTCGCCGGCTACCTGTTGCTTCAGCTTCGAGATCATGTTCACCACGTCTCCCTTGAGCACCGTCGAGTTGTTCCAGTCGGGATCTTGAAGGGTCGAGGACACGACGTACTTGGGCAGGCTGTTCAACCGCTCCGCCAGGTCGCCACCCCGGGGTTGCCACCGCGCGGCGAAGAACTCGTAGCTCCGCCGACCCAGCAGCAGGGCCTCGGTGCTCAGCGCCTCGTCGAGCTTGATCGTGTTGAGCTCTTCGCGATCCTTGATTTGGCCGACCCAGCCGCCGACCCTGAAGCCCTCTTTACCGTCCGGGTCCTGGATGACTCCGTCGAGCGAAACGAACTCGCTGATGACGATCTTTCCCATTTCGGTTCTCCTTCGTTGGTGCTGTCAGCTACCACTGATGTAGAAACCGCGACATTGGGAAAGTGGGCGCCGACCAACCGCTCAGTTCACTCCTCGGCCGGTGTCTATACGAGGGAGAAGTGTGGCGAGCCACGTGAAGAAGGTGACGCGAGGGTGGTAACCGGCGACGTGATGTCCCGCGCCCGCACAGGGGACGGCGACGCGTTCCGAGAGCTGACCGAGCCGCATCGCCAAGAGCTACTGGTGCACTGCTACCGGATGCTCGGATCCCTCCAGGACGCCCTGCAGGACAGTCTGCTGGCCGCCTGGCAAAGCCTCGGAGGGTTCGAGGAACGTGCCTCCCTGCGCACCTGGCTCTATCGGATCGCCACCAACCGGTGCCTCAATGCGCGTCGCTCGGCCAGCCGGCGCCCGGCTAAGGAGTGGGACGTGCCCAATGTTGAACCGCCCGAGCCGACCCGGCTCGGCAAGGTCGTCTGGCTCGAGCCATTTCCCGACGCCCGCCTCGAAGGTGTGATCGACGTGCCACTAGGCCCGCAGGCCCGCTACGAGCAGACCGAATCCATCTCCCTGGCCTTCGTGACCGCCCTTCAGGTCGCGCCGCCTCGCCAGCTCGCCGTGCTGATCTTGCGCGACGTCCTCGGATTCCACGCCAACGAGGTCGCCGACATGCTCAACTCGACCGTCGAATCGGCCAACAGCGCGCTCAACGGGCGCGCGCCACCTTGCAGCGCGCAACGCTACCGGCTGCCGACCGCGAACCGCCTCCCGCTTCGGACTCACCCTCCGAGGATGCGATCGTGGCGAAATTCGTCCGCGCGTGGGAGTCCGCCGATCTCGACGCGCTGGTGGACCTTCTGGCCTGCCCGTAGCTTCCAGCGAAAAAACAACGATCCGCCTCCGTCGGACAGGCGGCCGCTTACTCCGCCGCTGCGCGGTTGATGGCGCGGTAGACGGTGGAGCGGGCGACGTTGAACAGTTCGGCGAGTTCGGTGGTGGTGTGCCGTCCGGCACGGTGCAGCTCGGTGAGATGGGCTTCTTGGGAGGGGCTGAGTTTGGGTTTTTTGCCGCGTAGTCGACCCTTGGCCTTGGCGATGGCCATCCCTTCCCGGGTCCTCATCCGCGCCAGGTCGGCCTCAAACTCGGCGATCATCG
>DASYMC010000159.1:0-12032 GCA_036009255.1 Pseudonocardiaceae bacterium | reverse complement strand
AACAAGAGTCACGTGCCGGCGTTCCTGGCCGGTGAGGAGCCCAGGCGCTATGTCTGCGTCTACCCGTTCGTGCGCTCCTACGAGTGGTATCTGCTGCCCGACGCGGAGCGCCGCGAGCTGCTTGCCGAGCACGGCATGCAGGCCCGCGACTATCCCGACGTGCGGGCCAACACAGTTGCTTCCTTCGCGCTGGGCGACTACGAGTGGATCCTGGCGTTCGAGGCTGATGAGCTGCACCGCATCGTCGATCTGATGCGCGCGCTGCGGGCCAGCCGGGCCCGGCGGCACGTCCGCGAAGAGGTGCCGTTCTTCACCGGTCCCCGGGTAGCCGTCGCTGAGCTGGTAGCTGCGTTGCCTTAACCGGTGGACTCCTCCTCCGCCGGCACCAGGCGAAGCGAGATCGAGTTGATGCAGTAGCGCTGATCGGTGGGTGTGTCGTAGCCCTCGCCCTCGAAGACATGCCCCAAATGGCTGTGGCAGGTGGCGCAGAGCACCTCGACCCGTTTCATGAACATGCTGCGGTCCTCGCGCAGCAGCACCGCGTCACCGGCCAGCGGGGTGAAGAACGACGGCCACCCGCAGTGCGACTCGAACTTGTGGTCGCTGCGGAACAGCTCCGCTCCACAAGCTCGGCACTCGTAGACACCCTGAGTCTTGGTGTGCTCGTACTCGCCGCTTCCGGGCGGCTCGGTGCCTGCCCGGCGCAACACCGCGTATTCCTGTGGGCTGAGTTGCTCGCGCCACTCCGCGTCGGATTTCACCACCGTGGGTGCCGCGCTCTTAACCGGATCCATAGCGACCACGCTACGCGAGCGGTTATCCGGTATCAGCCCAGCAGCGCGGTGATGACGACTGTCGTGATCTCCCACAACGCGTCGGCCACCGTGACCAGAATCAGCGCCACCGCCAGCACGGCCGCTACCCGCCGGAGACCTTGTGCGCGGTTGGCCGACTCAGCGAAGTCGCTGACGCGGGACAGGTAACCTTCGACCGTGAACCCGGGATACAGCCGGTGGGCGCGGTCCAGATGCTCACGGAAGGCCTGCACGTCGGGATCGTCGCGATCCAGCCCGATCAGGTCGTCGTCCAGCCGACGCCGCTCAGGCTCGTCCTGCGCTCCAGGGTTACCTCGCACCACCACGTCACGGTAACTCACCCCTGTGGGCGTTATGCGGTAACTTGCCGGTTGTGGGCCGTGGTGACGCACTGGAACTCACGGTGCCCGGGCCGGCAGGCGAACGCACCGTGCGGGTCTCCAACCCGGACAAGGTGTACTTCCCGGAGCGCGGCATCACCAAGCGGCAGGTCGTGGAGTACTACCTCGCGGTATCGGAGCCGCTGCTGCGGGTCCTCGCGCAGCGGCCGGTCACGCTGAAGCGCTTTGTGGACGGGGTGACCGGGGAGGCGTTCTACGCCAAGCGGGTGCCCCGGGGCGCTCCGGACTGGGTGGATTCGGTCGAGATCACTTTCCCGTCCGGACGCACCGCCCGCGAGGTGTGCCCCACCGAGCCCGCCGTGCTCGCCTGGGCGGCGAACCTGGGCACTTTCGACTTCCACCCGTGGCCGGTGCGCCGCCCCCATCTGGATCATCCCGACGAGTTGCGCGTGGATCTTGATCCGCAACCGGGGACCGGTTTCCCCGAAGCCGTCGTGGTGGCCGGGGTGCTGCGTGAGGTACTGGCTGAGGCTGGGCTGGTCGGCTACCCCAAGACGTCCGGTGGCCGGGGAATCCACGTCGGGGTGCGGATCCGTCCAGAGTGGACGTTCGTGCAGGTCCGCCGGGCGGTGATCGCGCTGGCCCGGGAGGTGGCGCGGCGGATCCCGCAACATGCCACCGTGTCGTGGTGGAAGGAGGAGCGTGGGGAGCGGGTATTCCTCGACTTCAACCAGGCAGCCCGGGACCGCACGATCGCCTCGGCGTGGTCGGTGCGCGGCACCCCGCGCGCTACGGTATCCATGCCGGTGAGTTGGGACGATCTGGCGGACGTGGCGCCGGACGATTTCGACGTGCTGACCGTGCCGGCCCTGCTCACGCAGCGAGGTGATCCCCACACCGGGCTGGACGGCGAGTCTTTCGGCTTGGAGAAGTTGCTGGACTGGGCGGCGCGCGACGAGCGCGACAACGATCTCGGTGATCTACCCTATCCCCCGGAATATCCCAAGATGCCCGGTGAGCCCCTTCGGGTGCAGCCGAGCCGCGCCAAGCGGTCTGGCTGAACGGGCGATGGCCCGGCACCTCGCTGGACAAGCGGGCCCCAGTGCCAGGCCGTCGCTACCTCGCCGCGGTGGGAGGCGAGGTCAACGCGCCACCAGTCGTATCGCTGACGGTGACGGTCCGGTTACGTACTGTCATCATTGCTCGGTTCCCCGATGTACTCGCGTGGAATTCCATCCCGCGTTTGGTTTGACCTCGGAGTTATCTGCGAATGAACGGGGAACGTACAATGCACTTAAGAGGCGGCGGATAACGGCGACGTGGTAACACATCTGCGCTCGCATTGATTATCCTATTGTGGTGATGTCACCTCGTCATCAAGCCTCACTCCCGAGTGGGACCGGAGTACCTCGGCTGCGGTGATCCTTCCGCGCGGTCCTGGTCCCCTCGCGGCGGCCCGGCCCATACCCCTCCCCCCGCGGATGGGTCGGGCCGCCACTTTCCGAAAAATCAAGAGATATTCGGGCCACCGGCCCGGAGCGCGGCACGAACCCGGCGAACATGCTAACGGCCTGTTATTGGGCAGTTCCGGGAAGTAACGATTGGGTCGCGAAACTGCCTACCTGGTGCCTGCGAGAACTCCTGCACGCAGCAACAAAGTGCTTGTGATCGCGATCACATCGGCCCGCGAGTAACGTCGGCATCGCGGTTGTCGATTCATTGGATGCATCCTCCTCAATACGTCCGAGCCCCTTTCGGCAGAGATTTCCTCTGGGGGCGGGGCGTGCACAGCCCGGCAGCGGCCTGGTCCCCACCGCTCGCCGGGCTGGTCGCGTGGGGCCTAGCTGCAGTCCGTGCTTGGCATCGGCAACGTCTTCCTCAGCCCACCTGCTTCTCCTGCGGGGTGATGGGCCGTGGTTCGTCGAGGAATCGCTCGAAAACCATACGCAGCTCAGCGCGGAAGCGCTCGATCTCTCTACGGACGATCGCCACGTCCCCGGCGACGGCCTGGATATCTCGTGACAATGCGCTCGCTCCTGCTTCCCATCACCGGTGACTGCTTACTTTCTCCCGCTCGAGGGAGGCGGCAAGTTTTCGCACCAGTGAACAGGGGACGTACAACGCAAGCAGGAAGTCCGGGACAGACCGCCCCAGTGCGCTGCTACCTCAGTGCGCTGTTCACCTCAGAGGGCTGTTTAACGGTTTGTAACGCGCCCGAACCTGCGCAAGCGCAGGCTGTTTGTGACCACGAACAGCGAGGACAATGTCATCGCTCCCCCGGCGATCAGCGGGTTGAGCAGACCGAAGGCCGCCAAGGGCAGCGCCGCAATGTTGTAACTGAACGCCCAGGCAAGGTTGCTGTGGATTGTCCGCAGGGTGCTACGGGCGAGCTTGATCGCCTGTGGTGCGACGGTCAACTCATTGCGCATCAGGATCAGGTCGGCGGCGCCGAGCGCGACGTCGGTGCCGGAGACGACCGCCAAGCCGAGGTCGGCGCGGGCCAGCGCGGGTGCGTCGTTGACGCCATCGCCGACCATCGCCACCGAACGTCCCTGCCCCTGCAGGGTCTCGATCACGGCCGCCTTGTCATGCGGCAGCACCTCAGCGATGACGTCTGTGATGCCTACCTGATCTCCGACCGCCCGTGCGGTGGCCTTGTTGTCGCCGGTGAGCAGCACCGTACGCAACCCGAGCCGGTGCAATTCGGCGACTGCGTCGGCGGCGCTGGGTCGCACCGTGTCGGTCAGCGCGAAGGCGCCTTCGGTCACCCCGTCTGCGGCCACGACGACGGTCGTGCAACCCCGCCGCTCCCACTGAATGCGTTGCTCGTCCAGCCCGGCTGGCACCGGGATGCCTCGCCCGATCAGCAGCCGGGCTGATCCGACCAATACTTCCCGGCCCTCAACCACGCCTCGGGCTCCGAGACCGGACAGGCTGGTGAAGTCCGTGATCGCAGGGACTCCACCCAGCCCCGCGCGGGCCAGCGCGGTGATGGCCGCAGCGACGGCGTGCTCGGAGGCGTCCTCCACAGCGCCGGCGTGACGCAGTACCGTGTCCAGCTCGATTCCCTCGCATAGGGCGACGTCCACCACCGCCATCCGGCCGGTGGTGATCGTGCCCGTTTTGTCCAACACCACGGTGTCGATGGCTTTGGCCGACTCCAAGGCTTGATGACCCTTGATGAAGATGCCCAGTTCCGCTCCGCGCCCGGAGGCCACCATGAGCGCCGTCGGCGTGGCCAGACCCAGCGCGCAGGGACAGGCGATGATCAGCACCGCCAGCGCCGAACTGAACGCGGGTTCCACCGACCCGCCGATGAGCAGCCACCCGAGCAAGGTCAGGACCGCAAGCCCGAGCACCACCGGAACGAACACGCCGCAGATGCGGTCCGCGAGCCGTTGGACGCCGGCCTTGTCGTTCTGCGCCTGCTCGACCAGCCGTACTAGCTGGGCCAGTTGGGTGTCCTTGCCGACCTTGGTGGCGCGGACGACAAGGCGGCCGCTGCGAGCGATGGTGCCGCCGATGACGGGGCTACCTTCGGACACCTCAACGGGCGCCGATTCGCCGGTCATCGCGCTGCTGTCCACTCCGCTGTGACCCTCCACCACCTCGCCGTCGGTCGCGATGGTCTCGCCGGGGCGCACCACGAAGTGGTCACCCACTCCTAGCTGGGTGACCGGAATGCGGTACTCCTGCCCACCGTCACCCAGCACGGATACGTCTCGCGCCGCGATCCTGGCCAGCCCGCTCAGCGCACCCCCGGCCCGCCGCTTGGCTCGAGCCTCGAATAACCGACCGGCAAGCAGGAAGATCGTCACGCCGACGGACACGTCGAGGTAGATGGAACCAGCAGGCCGGAAGATCAATCCCCAGCCACTGTCGATCCGGCTTCCCACACCGTCGTGGAAGAACATCGTGTACACCGACCAGCAGGTGGCCGCGGTGATTCCCAGCGACACCAAGGTGTCCATCGACGTCGACCCGTGCCGGGCGTTGACGGCGGCGTTGCGGTGAAACGGCCAGGCACACCAGGTCACCACCGGCAACGTCAACGCCAGCAGCACCCACTGCCAGCCGGTGAACCGCGACGAGGGCAGCAGCACCACGGTCATCGACAGATCTCCCAGCGGCACCCCGAGCAGCAGCGCCACCACCAGCCGCCGCAGCAGGTACCGGACCCGGGCATCCGGTGGGTCCTGCGGCGCAGGTACCTCGGCCTCGATCGCCGCCGCGCGGTAACCCGCACGCTCGACCTGCGCGATCAGCTCGGCGAGCACCACTCCGGATGAGGCCTGCACACTGGCCTTCTCCGTCGCGTAGTTCACGCTGGCGCGCACACCGTCCAGCTTGTTGAGCTTGCGCTCGACCCGCGCCGCGCAGGCTGCGCAGGTCATTCCTCCGATGGACAGCTCGATCGAGCGTTCCGAGGGTGAGTGATCGAGCGATGAGCTCAACGGCATGAGGCCCGCTCACCTCCTCCGAACTCACTACGGCAATTTGCTACGGCGGACACAGTGTGCCCTGCTGTGGTATCGAGGCATCCATCAGGAACCGGGTGACCAGGTCGACGGTGCAGAAGCTACGAGGCAGCGCGCCATGCGCCTGGCCCTGCCAGATCACCAATGTCCCGGACGGCAGCGACTCGGCTGTTCTTCTGGCTCCTTCGGCTGGGGTCACGGGATCCCCGGTAGCGGCCACCACGAGCACCGGCGGCAGCGCCCGCTCTTGTGGCGCCACCGGTGCCGGCGAGGGCACCGGCCACGCGCTGCACCACAGCAACCGCGCCGCGAATAGCGGACCGAACAGCGCTGAACGTTGCTGCCACTGGTGCACCAGTTGTTGGGCGCGCTCGGGCGGCACCCGGGTCGGGGTGTCATTGCAGTGCGTTGCCAGGGCAGGATCGAAGCGCGCGGGCAAGCTGCGCTCGGCGCTCAGCGTCGGCGCCATGAGGGCGGCCAGTGGGGTCCCATCACCATCACGGGCAGCTGCCAGCGCCTGGGACAGCTGTGGCCAGCGTTCTGGATCACCAATTGTCTTGAGCACTGCTTGGTAGGCGATACCCGCGCTGATCCGTTGCCATCCGACCTGCAGCGGGCCCCGATCCAGTGCCTGTCCCAAGGCCATCAGAGAACCACGCGGATCGGCTCCCAGCGGGCAGTCTCGGGTCACGCAGTCGGCGGCAAACGCGGTGTAGCCCGCGTCCGCGGCGGCCAACTCGGCCTCCGCCGCTGCGACATCATCGAGGGTGGGATCAACGGTGCCGTCCAGCACCACCCGCCCCGCGGAACTGGGATACCGGTGCAGAAAATCGATGACCGACCGAGAAGCCTCACCCTGGGAGATGATGTTGAGTACCGGCGCGGCCAGCGCCGCTCTGAGCTGTTCGAGGTCGTCGGCTGTGTTGGTGGAGTTGATCGTGGTGAGTACTTCGCCGAGGTCTTGCACACAGGTCTGGATCGCGGTGCGGGTGGTGTCGAGTAGCGCATCGAGTTGCGCGGTCTCGGCAGGATCGGGATCGATACCGATGATCCGGTTCCGGACAGTCTTCGGTATGCAGTCCAGCGGTTCGCCTGGCCCGGTGCCGCGCCGGGCCAGCCCGACCAGGGTGAAGCGGTCGAGCATCGCGGGCGGCAGCTGCTGCGCTAGCCGAGCGGCCCGGACCGTTCCGGGCTCCCCGGTCGTCTCGCTGAGCACCACCAGCGGGGCCGGTCCAGTGCCGATTCTGGTCAGGTCCAGCTTGACGGAGTTTCCCAGCGTCGGTCTGGACACTGTCGCCTCGACCCGAAGGTAGCTGCACTCCACCAGCCGCGTGCTCGATATGCCGAGTGCGGTGCTCATCGCGTCGGTGCAGTCTCGCCACGGCAACGAGTCACGGCGGTAATCGCCGATCGGGGGCAGTGGCAGCGTGCTGGGCGGGATCTGCTGGAAGCGCTGTGGGGGTAGGTTTGCGTCCCGCACCGCCACCGGGGGCCGGTTGGAGGGCCCAGCGGTGCAGCCCCCCGTCATGGCCGCGATCAGTACCATCGGCGCCACCAGAGCCCGCAGGATCCGGTGGCACACAGATTCTCCTCGCATTCAGATTCTAGGGTGGCGTCGCGATGTTGACAGTCTCCCGGTGAGTCTGCCGTGAGCGTGATCCGCCCGGACTGCTCAGCGGGTGAGAACGTCGACGATGGCATCCAAACCGAGGTCCAGGTCATGCTGGGTGATCACTAGTGGGGGAGCGATCCGCAAGGACATGGAGTGGGCTTCCTTGCACAGCACACCGCGGGCCATCAGGGCCTCCGCCGCCAGGCGTCCGGTGGGCCCGCCGGGGGAGATGTGTACACCGGCCCACAGCCCTCGTCCCGTGACCGCAGCGACCCCGTGCCCCACCAGGGTGCGCAGCCGCGTATGCAGGTGCGCACCCAGCTCGCTGGATCGGGACTGGAGCTCCCCGCTGGCGAGCAGCGCGATCACCTCCCGGCCGACCGCGCAGGCCAGCGGGTTGCCACCGAAAGTCGACCCATGCTCCCCAGGCCGCAGCACCTCCAGCACCGCGCGGCGCCCCACCACGGCCGAGACCGGCAGGATTCCCCCGCCCAACGCCTTGCCGAGGATGTAGAGGTCGGCCCGGACCCCGTCGTGGTCCAGTGCGAGCAGCTTCCCGGTGCGAGCCAGCCCGGATTGGATCTCATCAGCGATCAGCAGCGCGCCGGCGTCGTCGCAGGCCGAGCGCGCTCCGGTGAGATAACCCGGGGGCGGTACCAAGACTCCCGCCTCGCCCTGGATGGGTTCCAGGAGCACCGCGGCCGTCCGGGACGTGATCGCGCCGCGGAGCGCGTCGAGGTCGCCATAGGGCACGACGACGAAGCCAGGGGTGAACGGGCCGAATCCTGCCCGGGCCACCTCGTCGGTGGAGAACGACACGATCGTGGTGGTGCGGCCGTGGAAGTTCCCGCCAGCGACCACGATCTCGGCGGTACCGTCCGGGACGCCTTTGACCCGGTGGGCCCACAGCCGGGCCACCTTGATCGCGGACTCGACCGCCTCGGCGCCGGTATTCATCGGGAGCACCATCTCGGTGCCGGTGAGCTCGGCCAGCTCGCGGCAGAACGAGCCGAGCTGGGTATGGTGGAATGCCCGCGAGGTCAGCGTCACGCGGCCGAGTTGTGCTATCGCGGCGGCTACCAGGGCGGGATGCCGGTGCCCGAAGTTCAGCGCCGAGTAGCCGGCAAGGAAATCGAGGTAACGCTTACCTGCTACGTCGGTGACCCAGGCGCCCTCACCGGAAGAGATCACCACCGGCAGCGGGTGGTAGTTGTGCGTGCTCCAGCGCTGGTCGGCGTCGACGTAGCCCACGGTGTCGATCGAGTCGGTGTCGATCAAGTCAGCGTCGATCAGATCGTGCTATCAGTGCGGAGTCCGGGGCAACCGCCGGTCCTCGGCGGTGTTCAGGAGGTACACCCTGCCGCTCTGGGCGCCGCGCTGGGTCGGTACATCTGGCTGGTGAGTTGGGCCCGGCTCATCGAGGGCCCGTTCGACCGGAATCTTGCGGACCTGCCCGAGCGCTTCGGTCAAGAGCTGGTGCGCAGCGAGGACCGCAGCGGTGACCTCGGCGCGCACAGTCCCGAGATTGGCCGCCTCGCTGGTCACCTGAGCGCGCAACTCGCGCAGCGCCGACTCGTCTCGCTCGAGGGCCGACGCCCGAGCCTGCATCACCCACAGCATGAGATGCAGGCCTGCCAAGCTGCGCAGCTCGCCGTTCCGGATTCGTTCGTTTGCCGAGGCCTCACGTTGTGCGATCGCAATCGCCGCGTCGCGTTCGGCTGCTTCCCGGCGTGCGGCGGATTCCGCTTCAAGCTGATCGCACTGCCGTCTGACATGGTCGAGCAGTGATTTGGCCTCCCGGCTGACTTGTGCCCGCAGGACCGCGATCTGGTCGTCGGCGCGGGCTTTCAGCTCGGCGATGTCCTGCTCGGCGTGGGCCTTGCTCGCGATGATCTCTGCCTCAATGTGGGCCTTGGTTTCGGCTGCCTCCTCCTCGGCCAGCCGTAGGATGCGTTGGATGCGAGCGCTCGCCTCGGCCATCGGTGTTGCCAAGATGCGCTCAACCTCAGAGGTCGCCTTTTCGGCCTCCCGGCGCAGGTGAGCGAGCAGCTCGCTCTCCGAGCGCAAATGATCCAAAACTCTGCTGAGCTCGGCGACCTGCGCTAAGGCGGCATCCCGATCGGCTGCGACTATCGCGATGCGACCATCCAGCGATTCGAGGTGATCCAGGACCTGCTGCCGGTTGAATCCGCGTAGTGCTGTCTCGAAGGGCTGATGCAGGGGAACCAAGTCGTCGCTATCCCGGGATCCGCGCACAGCCACAGATCGTAGTTGAACAATCACGATCAAACAACAGTTCATCTCCCGGCAAGCTCCCGGGCGGGTCGAGTGTACCCGTGATCAACGATTGTGATCGCGGAGATTCACATCCGGATAGAAATGCTCGATATTCCAAAGGTTCAATGATGGTAGGCATGCACGACTGCGTGTCCTTTCCCGCGGCCGATCATCGCCCGGTTCACCGGCGTGGTGAGCAGGAAAGCAACGACTAGAGAGAAAGCTAGCGATGCCCAGAACAACACGCTGGTCAAACCGGCGTTCATCGCACCGGGCACGGCGAGGATGACGGCGTTGTCCAGCAGTTCCATCACAGCAATGGATACGGTGTCGGCGGCCAGAGCCACCGTCAGCGCTTGGCGGAAGCCCACGCCTGCGCGCAGGACTCCGCGCATCGTCAGGGCATAGCCGAAAACGAAGGCCAGCACGATGGAGAGCACCACGGTGGCTGCGTTGTGCAAGCCTGCTGCGGTGCCGACGACCATGCCGGCGATTTCGCCGATCGCGCAGCCAGTCAGGCAGTGCAGGGTCGCTGCCGCGGCGACTGCCCAAGGCACGGCCGCGAAGCCGCCGGCGGCGGGGGTAGGGGCGTCGGAGGAGCGGTGGCCTGTCATGGGTGTGACCTCCTCAGGCTGGCCGCGGTGGTGGCGCTGTGGCGGAACTGAAGCGAACCTGGCAGTGGTCGGAGCAGAAGTAGTGGCGCTGGCCATCGCGCACCACGGTGGCAGGAGCGGTCAGGGTCTCGACCTGCATGCCGCAGACCGGGTCCTTGGCGTAGCAGGCGCCGCCGCCGAACCGCTCACGGGCGCGGTAGAGCCAGTACAAGACGGCGAAGGCGGCCAGGGCGATGATGTTGAGGATGGTGGTGTGATTCCAGGCCACGCCTTCCCTCGCGATCATCTGCGGGGGCACGGCCGGCACCAGGTCCAGGGCGCGGAACAAATATTCGGTGGCCAGCCCGGCGATGCTCATCACCGCCCAGAACGCTGCGAGTAGTCGCAGGGTGAGCCGGGTGCCGTAGTACTTGCGGTAGATCAGCAGCAGCGGCAGGGTGATGAGATCGGCGAAGACGAAGGAGATCACGCCACCGAAGCTGATGCCCCCAACCCACAGCGCCGCCGCCAGCGGCACGTTGCCGATCGAGCAGACGAACGCCAGGATCGCCAGCAGCGGACCCAGCACCGCGTTTTCCAGCGAGGACCAGAATCCGTGCCCGGTGAGAAATAACGACTGCCACACCGCGGTGGGCACCAGCACGGTGGCGAAGCCGGCGACGAGGAAGCCGATGACTAATTCCTTGCGTAGCATGGTGAGATCGCTGATCGTGTAGCTAGCGGCGTCCGACCAACCGGCCCGGCTGCGGATTCGCTCGGCCAGCGGCCGCCGCGGCTCAGCGCCGACCGAGTCGTCGCGGTTTACGTCATCACGATCTTCGCCCTGGCCGGTGTTCAGCCGGGTACGGGCGTACTCGACGTCGCGCCGGGTGATGACTCGAGGCAGCACCAGGGCGAGCAGAACGATCATGATGACACCGCCGGCGAACTCCGCGAGGGCGAACTCCCAGCCCAACAGCCACCACAGCACGATGCCCAGCTCCACGACGAGGTTCGTGGAGGCGAACATGAACACCATCGAGGAGGTGAAGTCCGCGCCACGGGCGAACAGTGACTTGGCCAGCGCTGTGGCGGCGTAGGAGCAGGAGGAGGAGACCATGCCGAGGAACCCGGCCTTACCCACCGTCGCCGGCCGGTGATCCCCCAGGATGTGCCGCATCTGCCCTCGGCTGACGAAGGCCTGCACCGCGCCGGACAGGCCGAACCCCACCACCAATGCCCATAGGGTTTCCCAGAACATCGACAGCGCCTCGTACAGGCTTTGACCGATCGCGCTGAGCACGCTCATTGCCGGTTCCTCCCCGCCTTCACAGCTGGACTGGAGCCGGCAGCGCGCCGAGAGATCATGACTTAACCAGTCGAGTAATCGCAGCAGTGGCCTCGCGGACCTTCTCCTCGGCCAGCTCCCCGCCCTGCGCGGCGGCCTCGATCACGCAGTGTTTGAGGTGGTCATCCAGCAACTCCAAGGCGACCGCTTGCAGCGCCCGAGTGGTCGCCGAGACCTGCGTTAGCACGTCGATGCAGTACTTGTCGGCCTCGACCATCCGGGACAGGCCACGGACCTGACCCTCGATGCGCGCCAGCCGAGCCAACAGGGCGCCCTTGTTCTCTATGTAGCCGTTCATCACCGAACCTCCTCAGCTCACTGTAACCTATACCCCCTACGGGTACCTTCGTGAAGGCTGTCCTCGGCGGGATAGTCGAGCGTTCTCGCGCAGCGATCGGGGGTGATTTTGCCCGGGGCTAGGTGCCGTGGAGGTGCTTGTCACAGCCGATGAGCGTTTGACAATGTGAGGCGATCAGCTGCGACCGAGGGGATCGGCCAATGACTTCAGCCGACCAAGACGTCAACGACTTCCGCCACGACCCCCGAGGAGTCGGTCATTCGAAGGAGA
>DASYMC010000158.1:0-6175 GCA_036009255.1 Pseudonocardiaceae bacterium | reverse complement strand
TAGATGTTTCTCAATGATTACTCGAGATGGTTAACTCATTCTGAAGTGGGCCCGTGAATGCTTTCATTCCGGGTGTAGGATTTCCCTCACGGTGAGAGAGGTGGACGATGACCGAGGCCATCACGACGACGGGCTCGACCGTGCCCCGTCGGCAACTCGGCCGGTACCTGCGTGACCTGCGAAACAAATCGCGGCTCACCGTGCGTGCGGCGGGTGCGCAGCTGGAGTGGTCCGAGGCCAAGATCTGGCGCATCGAGACCGGGCAGACTTCCCTGCGCAGCCTCGACGTGGAGGCCATGTGCAAGGTCTACGGCGCGCCACAGGACATCACCGAAGCCCTCATGGGTCTGGCCAAGGAAACCAAGGCCCGCGGCTGGTGGCACTCCTACGGCGACGCCATCCCGGAGTACTTCGACGTCTATATCGGCTTGGAGGAGGCTGCGTCCCACTTCAGCTGGTACGAATCCGAACTGGTGCCAGGCCTTTTTCAAACCGAGAACTACGCTCGCACGGTAATCCGGGCGGACAACCCCGACGTGGATGACGCCGAGATCGAACGGCGAGTGCACGTCCGCCTCGCGCGCCAGGCGCTACTGACCAGGGTCACCCACCGCCCAGTGTTCGACGTGGTTCTCAACGAGGCCATCCTGCACCGCCGGGTGGGGGGCGAAGCGACTGCGCGTGGGCAGCTCAGGCGGCTGTTAGAAGTCAGCGAGTTGCCCACCGTGTCACTCCGGGTGGTGCCCTTCAGCGCCGGGCTGCACCACGGCATCATGTCGGGCACGTTCGAGCTTCTGCGATTCCCGCTTAATGGCAATGGCCAGGACACCGAGCCACCCACGGTCTACGTCGAAAGCTTCACCGGAGCGCTGTATCTGGATAAGCCCCACGAAGTCGCCCGGTACGACACCGCCTTCAAGAACATCTGGGAGTCATCTCTCGACGAAAAGGCTTCCCAGGAACTGGTCACTCAAATGACAAGGGAGTTAGGAAAGTGAGCACACCCGACCTGTCCAGCGTCACCTGGCGCAAGAGCACCCGCAGCAACGGCCAAGCGAGCTGTGTGGAGGTCGCCGACCTCCTCAGCGGGCACCGCGCGGTGCGAGACTCCAAGAACCCCACTGGCTCTGCCCTCATCGTCACCCCCACTCAGTGGAGCACCTTCATCACCGCCCTGCGCACCGGCAACTTAGCCTGACGCCTTCCTGCCGCGCCCCGGCAGCCCATTGCGGCTGCCGGTCGGGAGCGGCCCGCTCATGGGGTGCGCCGGACGTCACGCGACACCGGGGCTTGTCACAAGCGTCACAAGGGAGCCAGGAAGTGAGCACACCCGGGCTCCCCGCAGAAGTCCGGAACACTCAGGTGAGAACCCGGTAGGAAGCGTCCTCAGAACAATCGCTGGGTGACGCAAATACGATTGTTGTCGGCAGGGCGGAGGAGTCACTGAGCCGCTGCTGTACCTTCGCACGGAACGAAGAGTCATGGCAGAGCAGTGATGCTGGGACACTTCCCTGCGCGAAAAGGTGGGACAGCTTCGCGGAACTTTCCAGCCTCTTACCAGGGGCGTTAACGGTCCGGGCAGGGCAAGAGACCGGCGTGGCTTTTTGCCTCGAGGACTCGGCGTTGCGAGTCGGCGACGCGCGCAGCGAAATCAGGGTCGTCCGTGGCAGCGGAAAGTACGGCATCGATCATTGAGCCCAGGGTGGCCGGGTCAGCGGTCAGCACGATGTCGCCTCCCGCAGCAATGAACCTCACCGCTCGTTGTCCGGGCGCGACCGCAGCGACCTGCACGGCCCGGCCCAGGTCGTCGGACACGACCAGCCCTCGGAAGCCGATCTGCTCCCGGAGCAGGTTGGTGACGACCGCCGGGGAGAACGCGGCGGCACGGTCCGCATCGAGCTTGGAATAGACCGCCGAGGACATCATCAACCAGGGCGTTCCCGCTTCCGATGCGTTGCTGAACGGCAGCAGGTCCGGATCGGTCGCGGTCGTCTGGCGATCCACGACGCCGGCTGAGAAATCCGTGTTGCCCCGCACCCCACCCAGACCGGGAAAATGCTTTGCCGTGCTCACCACTCCTGCCTCGCCCATGCCCCGGGCGAAGGCCAATACGTGATCCGAGACCACCTGCGGGTCGGTACCGAATGCCCGGTCATACCGGCCGATCGCCGCGTTCTCGGCGCCTAGTGCGGGGGAGAGCACGTCTGCTACCGGCGCGAGATTGACGTTGACACCAGCGGCCCGCAGCTCACGCCCCCAGCTGTTCGCGGCGGCCTGCAACACCTCGGGTTTCCAGCTGCCCTGAACTGTGGCCGAGGGTATCCGGGAGAATCCAGGCCCGGACAGCACCTGGACCTGACCACCCTCCTGGTCGGTCGCGACGAACATCCCGATCCCACCGTTTGCCTCTGCGGCACGTCGCTGGACCGTCGCGATGGTGCCAGCCGTGGCCTCGACACCCGCGGCACTGCGGCCGGTCAGAAATACCCCACCAGGAGCAAGCCGTTCGATCGTCGACGCCAGCGGGTCAATCCCGGCTGCAGGCACCCCTAGCAGGAACAGCTGAGCGACCCGTGCTCGTGGGCTCATCATGTCCAGCGTGGCCTGCGCGCAAGGCACTGGCGGTGTTGTGGATGGCTGCTGGATGGGTACCGGTGGGGAAGCCGGTGCAGCAGCCGGGGTGGTCGGCGCAGGTAGCGGCGCCGCACAGGCGATGGCGACCGCGCAGAACGCTGCCGCGCCAGCGATCCGTAACTCTCGAAGCACCCCGTCAGCTCAGCACGATCCGGCGGCCGCGAGGCTTCGCACCTCGGACAGGTGGCCCGTACCCACCCGCTCGGCCCGGTAGATCACCAGCGTCGAGTTCGTCCGGTCTTTTCCCATGATCGTGGGGTAATCCTTTCCCAATTGCGCGATCAGCGTTCCATGGCTCCACGGCGGCCCTATTCGCAGGGGCGGCAGCACAGCCGGCGAGTGGCACCCGATCTGGGTGGGTCAAGCGGGGCGAAGGCTGGGTTCGACGGTGTGGATGGTAACCGAACCCAGGAGCCGCTCCAGGGCCGCCTCGACGTCTTCCTTCCAGGTCAGCGCGGTGCGCAGTTCCAGGCGCAGCCGGGGCCAGCGGGGATGCGCGTGCACCGTCTTGAAGCCGACCTGTTGCAGGAACTCGGCGGGGACTACGCAGCTGGAGTCCGGGTTGGGCTGGGCGTCACCGAAGGCCTCGATGGCCTTGACGCCGCGCCGGGTGAGGTCCTTGGCGACCGCCTGCACCAGCATCCGGCCCAACCCGCCGCCACCGAACTCCGGCAGCACCTTCAGCGCGGTCAGCAACACCGCATCAGCGCTGACGGGGGAAGTGGGAAAGGCCGATGCCCGCGGCACCGCCGCCGGGGGAGCGTAGAGCGCGTAGCCGGCCGGTACATCGCCGGACATCACGATCCGACCGCAGGAACCCCACTCCAGCAGCACACTGGAGACCCAGGACTCCTTCTCCAGCTCGGTCTGCCCGAAGTCCTCAGCCTGCTCCCGGACATGCGGCGCGAGTTCCCAGAACACGCAGCGTCGGCACTTCTTGGGCAGCAGATCGAGGTTGTCCAGGGTGACACCTACTACACGACGTGACACAGGGCCTCCCTGACAGTCCGCGAGCGCCTGGCGCAGCATATGCCGATGGCCATCCGGAGTGAAGACGGGAGAGCGTTCTGCCCTGCGCCTTTACACTGCCAGGGGACTGTCACCGGAGCAGAGGCGCCCAATGAACCAGCCAAGCCACCGACCGCCCACCCAGCGCGATCTTGATCCGCACCTGCGCCGCTACGCGCAGCGCACGGTGGGGATGACCGCATCGGAGATCCGTGCGCTGTTCGCCGTCGCCAGCCGTCCTGAGGTCGTCTCGCTGGCCGGCGGCATGCCGTATCTGCCGGCGTTGCCGCTGGACTCACTGGCCGAGGGGCTCGCCCAGATGCTCACCACCGACGGGATGGCAGCGCTGCAGTACGGCTCGGCGCAGGGCACCCCGGAGCTTCGCGGACAGATCTGCGAGGTCATGGCCTTGGAGGGCATCCGGGCGCACGCCGATGACGTCACGGTGACCGTCGGCTCGCAGATGGCCCTGGACATGGTCACCCGAATCTTCTGCGATCCGGGGGACGTGGTGGTCGCGGAGGCGCCGTCCTATGTCGGCGCGTTGACCACCTTCGCGTCCTACCAGACGCAGGTCGTGCAGGTGGCGATGGACGACGACGGGCTGGTGCCTGCCGAGTTGGACGCCGCGTTGCGGTCGCTTCGCGGCCAGGGCCGGAGCCCCAAGTTCCTTTACACCATCCCGAATTTCCATAATCCCGCTGGCGTCACCCTGGCTGTGGAGCGCCGCGCTGAGATCCTGGCACTGTGTGCGGAGCATCGGGTGCTGGTCGTGGAGGACAACCCCTACGGGTTGCTGGGCTTTGACGGCCAGATCTACCCGGCGATGCGGGCCGCGGACCCGGACAACGTCGTCTATCTGGGCTCATTCTCGAAGACCTTCGCGCCCGGTCTTCGCGTCGGCTGGGCGCTCGCACCGCACGCGGTGCGGGAGAAACTGGTGTTGGCGGTGGAATCGGCGACCCTGTGCCCGCCGGTGTTCACCCAGTACGTGGTGTCGCGCTACCTGGCGCAGCATGACTGGAAAGGTCAGGTCAAGACCTACCGGGAGGTGTACCGCGTACGCCGCGACGCCATGCTGGCCGCCCTCGTCCACTACTTACCGTCCGGATGTACCTGGACACATCCGACGGGCGGTTTCTACGTTTGGCTCACCGTCCCCGAGGGGCTTGACACCAAAGCGATGCTGCCTCGGGCGGTGACCCAGCGGGTGGCCTACGTTCCCGGCACGGCGTTCTACGCTGACGGGCTCGGGAGCCGTCAGATGCGGTTGTCGTTCTGTTACCCGACACCGGAGCGGATCACCGAGGGAGTGCGCCGGCTGGCCGCCGTGTTGCAGGGCGAGCTCGAACTGCAGCGGACGTTCGGTAGCGTGCGCCCACGCGCGGTGTTCGGCCCGCAGTCGCCGTCCCCGGACACCGCCTGAGCCTCATTGCCGGCTTCACCGGTGGGAGAACCATGGAGGGTCTGGTGACCGATCGCACCGTTGCTGTGCTGGCCGGTGGGCTCTCGCACGAGCGAGACGTGTCGCTGCGCTCGGGACGCCGGGTGTCCAGCGCGCTGCGGGACGCCGGCCTGCACGTCGAGGAGTGGGACGCCGACGCCACCCTGATCAGCCGGCTCGCCAACAACCGGCCGGATGCCGTCGTCGTCGCACTACACGGCGGTACGGGGGAGAACGGCGCGGTGCAGTCGGTGCTGGAGATGTTGCGGGTGCCCTATGTGGGTGCTGATCCGCGGGCTTGCCGCCGCGCGTGGGACAAGCCCACCGCCAAGGATGAGCTGGCCCGCGCGGGGTTGAGCACACCGGATTGGATCGCGCTGCCGCATGCCACCTTCCGTGATCTCGGACCGCAGGATGTGCTCGACGCGCTGGTGGACCGGCTCGGTCTGCCGTTGATCCTCAAACCTCCCCAGGGTGGCTCGGCACTGGGCGTGCACGTGGTTCGCGACGTGGCCGAGCTACCGGCCGCCGTCCTCGGTTGCCTGGCCTACGGGGATACCGTGCTGGCCGAACGGTTCGTCGAGGGCATCGAGGTCGCGGTCGGGGTGCTGGATACGCCGGATGGATCCCGGACGCTGCCGGCGGTGGAGATCGAGGCCACCTCCGGCTTCTACGACTACGAGGCTCGCTACACCGCTGGCCTGGCGACCTTCCACGCCCCCGCCCGGCTCGACGCTGCGGCGACCGCCGCAGTAGCCGAGCTCGCGCTGAGCGCGCACCGGTTACTCGGGCTGCGTGACGTGTCCCGCACCGATGCGGTGGTCACCCCGGAGGGAGTGGCTCAGTTCCTCGAAGTCAACGTCGCTCCCGGCCTCACCGAGACGTCCCTGCTGCCGATGGCGATCGCATCCACCGGCGCCGACCTGGGCACCGTTTACGCCGCCCTCATCGACCGAGCCATCTCCCGCGCCTCCTGACACGGTCGAAATCCCCGACGAAAACCCCGACATGGAGACATATCGGGGTTTTCGACCCTGTCCTGACCCCGATATGTCATCCATGTCGGGGTCAGGGGTCGCTAAGTCCGGG
>DASYMC010000157.1:0-2374 GCA_036009255.1 Pseudonocardiaceae bacterium | reverse complement strand
CAACCGCGGCCTTTGGCGCGACCCGGACTGGGGGAGTTGGTCAACGCTTCTGCTCAGGTGGGTGTCCGAGCGATCTTCACGCGCTTCTGGCCGGACACGGAGCCATTTCGAGGCCGATTTTTTATTGGTCTGCTGCTCGTCGGTGTCGCTCCGGTACTCAGTACGGCCGAGCTGTGGCTGTTCAAGATCCTGATCGACGAGGTCGTGGTCCCGCGCGAGCTGCGTCTCTTCCCGGTGATCGCCGGTTCATATGTGGGTCTGGCGGTGATCCAGGGTTTGGTGTCGTTCAGTGACCAGTACTTGTCCACCTGGGTTGGGGAGCGGTTTGTACTCGATCTTCGGTCCAGGCTGTTCGCCCACCTGCATCAGTTGTCTTCGGGTTTCTTCGAGCACCGCCCGCTGGGGGACGTGCTGTCGCGGCTGACCGGTGACATCGGCGCAATCGAGGACCTGGTTCTCTCCGGCGTCGCCCAGACAGTGACCTACCTGTTGCAGATGGTCCTGTTCACCGGGGCGCTGTTCTACCTCGACTGGCGCCTGGCTGGGGCTGCCTTGCTCGCGGCGCCAGGATTCCTGCTGGCAGCCCGATTCTTCTCGCGTCGGATCAAGGACGCCTCCCGTGAGAAACGCCGCCGAGCGGGGGCTCTGACCTCAGTGGCGGAGGAAAGCTTCGCCAACAGCGCGCTCGTCCGGGCCTATGACCGTGCGAAGCAGGAAGGCGAGCGCTTTCATGAGCAGAACCTGGCCGCGTTCCGCGCCCAGATGCTCGCTACTCGGCTGCAAGCCCTGTTTCGTCCGTTAACCGATCTTCTCGAGGTCTTCGGTGTACTGCTCGTGATCGGGCTGGCGGTATGGGAGCTGACCAATCAGCGCATTACCATCGGCGGGTTGTTGGCCTTCGTCGCGTACCTTACCCGGCTCTACAGTCCCATCCAGGGGCTGGGGCGGCTGACAAACTCCCTATACGCCGCGAGCGCTAGTGCGGAGCGGGTCATCGAACTGCTTGATGAGAAGCCTACGGTCACCGACCCCGTCACGCCGCGCCCGCTGCGCAACGCGCAGGGAACTGTGCACTTCGACAACGTCAGTTTCACTTATCCCGGTACCGCGACCCCAGCGCTGGCCGGCATCGACTTCACCGCCGCTCCTGGGACCAAGATTGCCGTTGTCGGCGCGAGTGGTGCCGGGAAATCTACGTTAGCCAAGCTATTGCTGCGCTTCTACGACCCGGACACCGGCGCTGTCACCCTCGACGGCGTCGATGTGCGCGAGCTGGCTCTGGGCGATCTCTACCGCAACGTCGCCACCGTCCTGCAGGAAACGCTGGTGTTCGACGGCACGATCCGCGACAACATCCTCTGGGGCAGACCTGAGGCCAGCGACGCTGGGATCATCGCCGCCGCGCGGGAAGCCGATGCCCACGAGTTCATCCTCGCGCTGCCCGAGGGTTACGACACCCGAATCGGACAACGTGGACGGATGCTGTCGGGGGGACAACGCCAGCGCCTAGCGATCGCCCGCGCGATGATCCGTGACGCGCCGATCCTGCTGCTCGACGAACCTACTACCGGCCTCGACGCCGATTCGGCTCGGCGCGTGCTGGCGCCGCTGCGACGCCTCATGGCCGGTCGGACCACCATCATCATCTCGCACAACCTGGTCACCGTGACCGACGCCGACACGATCCTGTTCCTCGACCACGGTCACCTGATCGGCGCGGGCAGTCATCCCGAACTGCTGGAGTCCATCCCCGCCTACGCCCACCTGTACCGACTGCACCAACGCCCCACGGTCGACCCACCACACCGCCCCATCGCGTCATCACCACGCGCCGCGCCAGGCCCCAGTCCGCGTCCGGAGCTGTCGGGGCCGGGCGCAGGTCCCGACCTCGAGCTCGAGGAGGTCCGCTACCGCTACCCGGGCCAGTCGCTCGACGCCATTCCCGAGGTGAACCTGCGGGTACCGGCCAGGGGCAGTCTTGCGGTGATCGGACCACCCGGGTCCGGCAAGTCCACCCTGCTCAGCCTGCTCACACGAGTAACTGAGCCGAGCAGCGGGACCATCCGACTCGGCGGCCGTGAGCTACGGGAGTTTGGCCCCGCCGAACTACGTGCCCGGGTGGCCCTCGTACCCCGAGACGCCCGGTTGCTCCACGGATCCATAGCCCAGAACATCCAGGCCGGGCACCCGGACGCCACGCCGGCACAGATAGAGGCTGCGGCCCGAGCCGCTGGTGCTCATGGATTCATCGCCGCGCTCCCCAAGGCATACTCGACCCGCCTCGGCGCCAACCGGTCCTCACTGCCCACCGAGCAGGTGCGGCGCATTGTCCTTGCCAGGGCGTTGCTGGGTGACCCGGGGATCTTGCTCCTCG
>DASYMC010000156.1:0-2139 GCA_036009255.1 Pseudonocardiaceae bacterium | reverse complement strand
GACGCCCGCGGCGGCGCTCATCCCGGTGAAGAACGCTGACTTGCCATCCAGGGGAGCCCCTGGCTGACCCAGCGGGTACTGCTCAGACCGGATCCGGGCCGCGACTGCTTCGGCCTCTGCGATGGGCCCTTCGGCCGCTGTATGCGGCTGAGCGATCAAAGCGTGGTGGCCCGTCCCGAGGTTGGAGCTGAGGGTTCCAGCCTTGGTGGATGGGGCGGTATCGGGGTTCTGCGCTGGTGCCACCGTTTCTCCCGCTGTTACCTCGGCGAAGCTGGGCGCTGTCGCGACTGGTGATCTGGGCTCGGCACGCTCTGGCCGGCTCCCGCGAGTTGGGGAACCGGCCAGAGCACCGGGTCTTACGCCGGGGAGTTGGCCAGTCGTCCGGCGATGGTGCCCATTCGGTGTGCTTGTGCCGAAAGGATCAGCGCGGATACTCCAGCGACGATGGCGAATAGCCCGAACACGGTGGCCAGTGACAGGGCGCCGATATCGGGCCGGAGCGCGAGCACCACGCCCAGCGCGATCGACACAAGGCCACCGAGGGCCCACATCGCCCGCTCGCCGGCGGTTTCCCCCTGCCAGAAGCAGAGCACAATTTCCATGATGCCGGTGACGAACGCCCATGCCGCTATCCAGATGGTCAGCACGAGCGCCGTGAGGCCCGGCCAGAGCAGGGCAATCAGTCCGGCGGCGAGCGAGAGCAGGGCAAGAAAGAGGTATCCTGCCACCGGGCCGGCACGGTCACTGCTAAATGCCCGGGCCGCATCACTACCCGCGGCCAAAAACGCATAGATCGCGAACAGGATAACGAAAGCGCCAACCGTGATATGTGGCCATGCCACAGAGACGATCCCAATCGCGATTGCGAGGAACCCCCGCCATAGCAGGGAGGATGACACAGACGAGAACATGGGGACCTTACCCCTCCTGAGCTGGGTTTTAATAATAGACTCGGAGGCGGTCATCGACGTTGATGACGCCGGGGGCCGACCAGGCGGCCGCCACCGCCGCGTCGCGTTCTGACCACGAGCGCACGCTCCCGGTGAGCGTGACCTTGCCATGAGAGCGGCTCACCGCGATGCTGTCAGCGTCGAGCTCGGCGTCGCGTTCGAGGGCCTTTTTGATGGAATGATGGATCTCCCCAGTATCGGGTATGGGGCTTACGACGTCGACATCGTTTTCGATATCGATGACGCCCAAGACGTTGGCTGCGACGAACTCGGCCTCCTCACATTGGTAGTGCCACTCGGCGGTACCGGTCAAGGTGACGATCCCATCTTCGACCGTAGCGTCGATGGTGGTGGGAACCAGGGCGTCAAGCACCAGCGCGTGCAGCACTTCACCGCGGAGCTCGGCATCTTCCCTGCGGTGCGCGGTCAGGACGCGGACGTCAAGTGCATTGTTGACGTCAGCGACCCCGTAAACTCGTTCGGCCGCCCGCTTGGCTTCGCATTTTTGTCGAAAACTGCCCACCGTACCCCGAAGCGTCACGATGCCCTTGTCAACGGACACCGCGATACCCTCGCTGTCGATCTTAGGATCCCACCGCAGCTCGTCGGCGACATCTCGCTCAAGTGTCTCGTTGGTCATATCTGAGTCGTTCTCCTGAGGACCGCGCTTATGGGGTTTGCTGGTGCCCGTGCCTAATCCTGTGATCGACGGTAGGCATGCGGTACATGGTGGTCATCGGGCCGCCGGTACAAACCGCACCCCGCGCGTTGTGCCGCGCGACTGATCCATCACTGTGAGCGCGGACCGCGACGCGCTCAGGTGCCCTGTTGTAGTACCGCGCTGCCCAGCCAGTGACAGGCCAGCAGCGCCAGCTCCACATCGAGCCGAGCTGCGCGGAAGGGACGGCCGCGAAGTTCTTCTGCCTTCTGCACCCGATACTGCGCCGCCGGTCTGCAGGAACACCCGGGCGGTCTCGCGCAGTCGTGTATTGCGCTCAGAATCAATCGCCAGCGCGCCGAGTGTCTCCCTGACCCGCTCGCGGGCCGATTCGATGTCGGCGCAGGGCCGCAGTCGGTGCTTCTACGTGAGCCGTCACGATCCCGTGGCGCAGCATGTGAACGACCGTGACGACATTCTTCTCAACACTGGCATCCAGCAAACTGGTCAGCGCAGGATCGCGAGCCAACA
>DASYMC010000155.1:0-5098 GCA_036009255.1 Pseudonocardiaceae bacterium | reverse complement strand
ACCAAACTGTTGTGGTTCGACGACGAAGCCACCGGAGCGGTGGTCCTCGAGTTGCGCACCACCGATCGAATCGGGTTGCTGTACCGGGTCGCCGCAGCGTTGGAGAGCAATGCGGTCATCGTTCGGTGGGCGCGAGTCGCGACGCTGGGCAACTCCGTGGTGGATTCATTCTGCGTGACGGGCCCCGATCCGCACGGTGGCCTGGCGCCCGGGGCCCGGGAGAGAATTGAACATGCGGTGCTGAGTGCGGCCCGATAGGCACGGGCTACCATCCGGCCACATGCACGGAACCCGAGACGAGGTCGTTCCCTCACCTCCGCCGTTCGAGATCGTATTGCGCGGGTTTGACCGCCACCAGGTCATCGACCATGTCAACGCGCTGAAGGCTCGTGTAACCAGTATCGGATCCGAGCGGGATGCTGCGCTGCAGCGGGGCGCCGACCTCAGTGACATGGTTGAGCAGTTGCGTCGTGAAGCCGCCGAGACGACCAGGCAGGTTGACCGCCTCCGTCGCGAGGCGGAGCAAGCGACCACCGAGGTTGACCGCCTGCAGCGGTCCCCGCTGGCCGTCGCGACCGCGCGAATTCAGCGCATGCTGCAGATGGCTGAGGACGAGGCTGCGGAGCTGCGGGCCTCAGCCGAGCAGGAGACCACCTCGCTGCGCGAGAGCGCGCGTGCCGAGGCTGATCAGCTGCTGGCCGAGACCAGGAGACAGTGCGAGCGCCTCGAGGCGGAGTCCAGTAACCGGCATCACGCCGCGGACGCCGAATCCGTAGCGCGGCGCCAGCGCACCGAGCAGCAGTTTGAGCAGAGCATCGCCAGCCGCCAAGCCGAGACCGAAGCCTGGATCAGCGAGTATCAAACTCGCAGCGTCGCTGCGTTGTACCTGCTCATGCAGATCGCGGGTGAGCGATTGAGCAGCCGGGTGGTCAAGGTCACCCGGCAGGTCACCGCCGCGAAAGCGCTGCGATCCGAGATCACCGGTCAGCTATCCGCAGTGCAACGCCTCCTGGTCGAGGCCCTCGGGGTGGCGGATCAGCTCACCCCCGCCGAGCAGGCAGAGCCAGTCGAGCTGCCAGAAGCCGCACCGGCACCGGAGCCCCAAGCGGACACCCGCCAGTCCGGAAACGGGTCTGGCGCGCTACGTCCGAAGCAGCGGTCTGCCCCCGCAGGGCGGCCCCAGCGGGCCGACCAGCCCACCGCCAGATTCGGCTTGCACCCGTAGCTAGGTCGGCTACCGCGCTCAGGTGGTCTGCCACCGCCAGTTGAAACTGCGTAGTCCTACCTAGGTTCGATCGCGGGTAATCACGCTCCCGCTGGGGCCCGGACATCGGCACGCTGGTCGGGTGGCTCGGCGGTGGTCGGGCGGACACAGGGCTGCTGCCCGGGCCGGAGAATCGGGCAGCAGGGTGCCGCTTTCACCATTGGAGTCCTGGCCGGATCGCCGGCTTCCCGGGGTGGGGCCTGGGAAGCCGGCGATCCAGGCACCCGTGCCCACGGCAGCGCGGCTACGCTGGGCGTAGATGTAGCCACCACCCGGGGTCTTCACCCCGCCGGATCTCAAGGGAGTGCGACCGGCGTGTTCGACACCCTCTCCGACCGGCTCACGTCGGCGTTATCCGGCCTGCGCGGCAAGGGCAGGCTCTCTGATGCCGACATCGACGCCACCGCTCGCGAGATCCGCATCGCGCTGCTCGAAGCCGACGTCGCCTTGCCGGTAGTCCGCCAATTCATCGGACAGATCAAGGAACGTGCCAAGAGTACCGAGGTCTCCGGCGCGTTGAACCCTGCCCAGCAGGTCATCAAGATCGTCAATGAGGAGCTCATCGGTATCCTGGGCGGCGAGACCCGGCGTCTCGAACTGGCCAAACTGCCTCCCTCTGTGATCATGCTGGCCGGTCTGCAAGGTTCGGGAAAGACGACGCTGGCCGGCAAGCTGGCCCGCTGGCTGCGCAACCAGGGCCACACCCCCTTGCTCGTTGCCGCGGATCTCCAGCGTCCCAACGCGGTCACCCAGCTGCAGATTGTGGGTGAGCAGGCCGGGGTGCAGGTGTACGCGCCCGAGCCGGGTAACGGGGTCGGCGACCCCGTTGACGTATCGCGCCGCGGCCTGGCCGAGGCACGTGTCCGCCAGCACGACATCGTCGTGGTGGACACCGCGGGGCGGCTGGGTATCGACGCCGAGATGATGCAGCAGGCGATCGACATCCGTGATGCGGTGCGGCCCAACGAGATCCTGTTCGTCATCGACGCGATGATCGGCCAGGACGCGGTGACCACCTCCGAGGCGTTCCGCGACGGGGTCGGCTTCAGCGGCGTCGTGCTGACAAAACTGGACGGCGACGCCCGCGGTGGTGCGGCACTGTCGGTGCGGCAGGTCACCGGCGCGCCGATCCTGTTCGCGTCCAACGGGGAGAAGTTGGAGGACTTCGATGTCTTCCATCCCGACCGGATGGCCAGCCGGATCCTGGGCATGGGTGATCTGCTCACCCTGATCGAACAGGCCGAGCAGGCCTTCGACGCCGACCAGGCCGAGCAGGCCGCTGCCAAGATCGGCAGTGGTGAGCTGACCCTGGAGGACTTCCTCGAGCAGATGAAGGCCATCCGCAAGATGGGGCCGATCGCTAACCTGCTCGGGATGCTGCCCGGCGCGGCCGGAATGAAAGAGCAACTCGCCCAGGTCGACGACAAGCAGCTGGACCGTTTGCAGGCCATCATCTGCGGTATGACCCCCGCTGAGCGGGCCGATCCGAAGATCATCAATGCGTCCCGGCGCCAGCGCATCGCCCGCGGCTCCGGGGTGGCGGTCAGCGAGGTCAACCAGCTCGTCGAGCGGTTCTTCGAGGCTCGAAAGATGATGCAGCAGATGGCCGGTCGGTTTGGCTTTCCCGGGACCGGTCCTGGCCGGCGCACCCGCAAGGGTCGCAAGGGCAAGAAGGTCAAGGGCCGGGGCCCGACGCCGCCGAAGACACGCGGTGCGCTACCCGGCGGGATGCCTATGGGGCTGCCAGGAGGCCTGCCTGGAAACATGTCCGAGCTGCCCGATTTATCCAAACTCACCGGGATGGATCAACTGCCGCCCGATTTCGACCCGTCGAAACTGAAGTTCCGCAAGAAATGACGGTGCCCGTTGCCGGGCCCGTTGGTGGGCTTGCTGCTCGGGCCCCGGCGATGCACCTGCGAGGAACACTGCTGCCGGCCGGGGAACCCGGCGAGCTGTGGGTGGCCGACGGAGTGATCCATACCGAGCCGGTGCCCGGGGCGATCACCGCATGCGACGGCGGCTACATCCTGCCCGGCCTGGTCGACGCGCACTGCCACGTCGGTATCGGCCCACAGGGGACGGTGAGCCTGGACGAGGCGGCCGAGCAGGCCGCCACCGACCGGGATGCCGGCACGCTGCTCATCCGGGATTGCGGATCCCCGACCGATACCCGGCCCTTGCAAACCCGCCATGACCTACCGCGCATCATCCGCGCCGGCCGGCACCTGGCCCGTTCCAAACGCTACATCCCGACCATCGCCGTGGAGCTGGATGAACCGGAGCTACTGCCGCAAGCCGTGCAGGAACAGGCGGCCGCGGGGGATGGCTGGGTCAAGCTGGTCGGTGACTGGATCGACCGCTCGAGTGGTGAGCTCGCCCCGCTGTGGCCCGATGACGTGCTCGCCGAGGCGATCGCGGCCGCGCACGCCGCCGGGGCCAGGGTCACCGCTCACGTCTTCGGCGCCGACGCGTTGCCAGGCCTGATCGCCGCCGGCATCGACTGCATCGAGCACGGCACCGGCCTGACCACTGACACCATCACCGAGATGGCCCTCCGCGGTACCGCCCTGGTGCCCACATTGATCAATATCGAGATGTTCCCGGCGATCGCCGAGCGCGCCGGCAAGTACCCGCGCTACGCAGCGCACATGCGTGCGATGCACGCCAGAGTCCACGACACCATCGGCGCGGCCATCGAGGCAGGAATTCCGGTCTACGCCGGCAGCGACGCGGGGGGCGGGATCCGGCACGGTCGCCTGGTGGACGAGATCGTCGCGCTGCGCGCCGCCGGCCTCACCGGAGCGCAGGCGCTGGGGGCAGCGAGCTGGGCGGCCCGCGACTGGCTCGGGGCCCCCGGCCTGCTGCCCGGTGCGCCGGCGGACCTGCTGGTCACCCGCACCGACCCGAGGCTGGACCCGGACACCCTCCGGCACCCGGTGCTGCTGTTCCTGCGGGGCCGGCCATGGTGATCGCCACCGTGCCGGAGACTCGCCGTGGCTGGCGCCTGCTCGGCTGCTTCGTCGTCGCGGAGATCGCATTCGTAGTCGCTTCGGTGCTGGCGGTGCTGCCCTTCGTCTTCTCGCACCGTGGCCCGGGCGCACGACTCCCCGGTGCGGCGCTGGTGGCCGCACTCGTGGTGCCCACTGTGGCGGCCGGCCTGGTGGCGGTGATCGGTGCCGCGCTCGTCGGTCGGGGGGACCTGCTCGAACGTGTGCGCTGCGAGCTGTCGCTGCGGTGGCGAGTCGCCGATGTCGGCATCGGATTGGGGCTGGGCTTGTTAGGCCTAGCCGTCACCGTGCCGGCCTCCCTGCTCTGGGCGCACTGGGTCGGCGAGGACCGGGCGAACTCGGCGGTGGGGGAGATCTTCGATGGTCAGCGGCTGCCTCTCAGCCTGGGGCTCACGTTGTTTTTCGCGGTATGGCTGATCGCGCCGTTGTCCGAGGAGCTGCTCTACCGTGGCCTGCTGTGGCGGGCGATGGAGTACTGGCGGTGGAACCGCTGGGTGATCTTCGGGGTGACCACCGTGCTGTTCGCCATGGCACACGCGCTGTTCTCCTGGTCGCACGCCGAGCTGCTGCGCACTCCGCTGCTGGTGATTATCTCGTTACCGCTCGCACTCGCGCGGTTGCTCACCGGCAACTTGCTGGCCAGCATCGTCGCCCACCAAGCGAACAACTTCCTGCCCGCGATCGGGCTACTCCTGATCACCCAAGGTGCCGTACCTACCTGACCCCGAATCCCGGCGTGTCGCGCTCTCGTGCCCGGTGTGTCGTGTCCTGCTGGGCGGTGTGATGGGGCCCCACTGCCCACAGCACCCGCCGATCGTGGATGCGG
>DASYMC010000154.1:0-4423 GCA_036009255.1 Pseudonocardiaceae bacterium | reverse complement strand
CGCTTTCGGCGATGAGCAGCCCGTCACCGAGTCGTAGAGCTCAGCCATCCCAGTCGTGGCACGGTTGACCACTTTGTCGTACAGGTCCAGGTACCTCTCGGCCATGATCCCGGGTGCGAAGCGGGTTGCGGCGGCCCGCCGACAGGCCGCCGGGTTCAACGACGCAGCTGCACGCAGGCGCGAGAGCAGCTCGTCCTCATCGCCCGGGTCGACCAGAAACCCCGTGCTTGCCTCGTCGACCAGCTCCGGCAGGCAACCGCGCCGGTACCCGACGATCGGCGTGCCGAGGGCGAGGGACTCCACCACCGCGGTTCCGCCCGGCTCCTCCCACTGCAGCGGGAACACACTCGCAGTGGCACCGACCAGGATCTCATTGCGCTCGGCCGCGCTGACCGCGCCGAGCCAGCGCACCCGCTGCCCGTCGACCAGGGGCATCACCTTGTCGCGCCAGTAGCGCACATCCGGGTTGTTGACCGCTTCCGGGGCGGTGGCAAGCGCCGCCGCCAGCGCGTCGGGGCGGTGGTAAGGACCCACCGGGCCGGCCAGCAGCAGATCGATACCGGCCCGGTGAGAGAGGTGCGCCGCGACGTGCTGGCCCTTGTCGGGGGTGATTCGGCCCAGCGCGACGACGTACTCGTCCCGGTCCCGGTGATTGTTACGGTCGGTCCGGTCGGCACCCCCGGCCAGCGGGGTGGCGAGGTGTACGTGTCCGAGGCTGTGTGCGCGCAGGGCCGCCGGCGCCCGGGCCAGCTGCGCCGCGGAGACGCCGTTGACGTACATCCGGCCGCGCCCGTCGAATGCTTCGTACAGTTGCGCGTGCTTGGCGAGGTCCCAGTGCAGGGTGTGCAGGACCGGCGGGGTCGATCCGCCCATCGCCCCCAGCACCGCCGGCCCCACCACCTCTAGATGATCGTGGACGAGGTCGATGTCGCCGCGCCGCAGCAGCTCGCCCACAACGCGATCGATGTGCGCCATCGCAACGCCGGCCACCCGGTTGTAGGGGCGCTGAAGCATGCCGAACTGGGCGTTATCGTAGCGCCACAGCCTCTCATCGACGGGCAGGCTGCTGTCCCCGACCGTTGCCAGCACCACATACACGCCGCGCCGTCGCAGTTCGGGAATCAGCGTCGCGACAATGTTCTCGATGCCGCCGTATCCATCCGGCGGGACGCGCAGCCACGGACCCGCATTGATCAACACGCGGAGAGTCACAGCGGCCTGCTCACGGCAAGGTCCCGTGCCCCATCTCTGAGCACAGTGGCCAGCGGTGGGCGTTCGGGCACGTCTATGTCGGTCACCACCACCTCCCGCCCGTTGCTCTCGTCGGCATCGGTGTGCCGGAACTGGGCGAGCCCGGTCGCGGCCCTCGGCAGCACGCTTCGGCGATGTCGTTGAAGCCGTGCGAACACGGTGAGCATGATCTGGGTCGACATGTGGGCGAGCGCCTCGTTGCTCTGGTGGCGGTGGCGGCGGTGCCCAAGATCTACTTGTGCCAGCGCGTCGAGCCCTGCCAGCTGGAGCAGGTCGATCAGCAGTCCCACCTCGACGCCGTAACGGGTGGCGAAGGGCACGGCCTCGAGCAGTTCACGCCGCCCCGCGTACTCGCCGGCCAGTGGCTGAACGAACCCGGCGAGTTTGGGCCAGTACAGGTTGAGCAACGGGCGCGCCACCAGCTCAGTGACCCGTCCACCTCCATCGGGTTCGGTGTACTCGTCCCGCACCAGCGGGCGACGGTAGAACCCCTTGACGTAGCCGACACTGTGATCCAGCAACAGCGGGCCGAGTAGACCCGGGACGAATTTGGGCGAACATCCGACCACGTCGGCGTCGAGGAATGCCACCACATCGCCGCTCGTGGCGGCCAGCCCCTTCCACAGCGCCTCGCCTTTGCCCGCCAACCGGGGCAGGTGAGCCAGAACCTCGTCCTGGTGCACCACTCGGGCACCGGCCGCGGCGGCCACTTCCGCGGTCGCGTCGGTCGAGCAGGAGTCAACGACCAGCAGCTCATCAACCAGGGCTTCGTGCCCCATGAGGGCCTCCTGCACCATAGTCACGATGCTCCCGACGGTGCCGGCCTCGTTGCGAGCGGGCAGCACCACGCTGACCTTGGTATCGCCCTTGGCGGCCACGAGCTCCTTCACCGGCCAGTCATCAGCGTGACTACTCCGTGCGGTCAACCAACTGCGGACCTCCGAACTCAATCCCGGAGCTGATGGCTCACCCGCCGCCGCACCGTTCCCCGTGCCCGCTCCGCATTTCAACATTGACCGACTCACGTTCGAGCGCCGATGATGCCGCGGACCGCGTTCCGATAGTCGTGCTCACGGGCGGGAAGTAGGCGACTCGCTCCTATCACCTCGTCGGTCGAGGCGCGCTGCGCGGCGTGTCCCACCAAAGCCTCCTTCCGTCCGGGGTATTCGCTCCCGCCGAGAAACCTCTGGTCAAGGACGGTATTGACAGCCATGCCGCTCTCCCGATTCCTGAGATACACCAGCAATCCTCTCGGGAGCGATTTGCCCTGGGCCACGGCACACCAGCACAAGCGACCGCTCAGACCGTTACTCCGGCAGGTCCAGAGGCAGATACCCACCAGGACCTAGTAGTACTTTGTTATGTGTGTCGTTGCGGTTGATCTCGAGTGTTGTGTGATCTTCTTCTTGTTGTGACTCCGGAGGAGATGGAGCAGGTCAGGCCGCGTCTGGAGGCGTTCGCCGCCGTGATGTTGGGCGGGTTGTCGCGGTCGGATCAGCGTGCCAAGGGTGAGTTGTACCTGCGTGGGTTGATGCTGGATGGCAAGCGGAAGTCGATGCAGCCGATGGCTGAGCGCTTGGGTGTCGATCATCAGCGGTTGCAGCAGTTTGTTACTTCCTCGACCTGGGATTACCTCGATGTCCGGAAGCGAGTGGCCCGGTGGGCCGAGGAGTTCATCGACCCGAGCGCCTACGTCATCGACGACACCGGCTTCCCGAAGGACGGACCGAACTCTCCTGGAGTGGCCCGGATGTATTCCGGCACGTTGGGCAAGGTCGGGAACTGTCAGATTGGGGTCAGCGTTCACGCGGTGACCGACTGGGCGTCCGCGGCGATCGACTGGCGGTTGTTCGTGCCGAAATCCTGGGACGACACCGCGGTGAGCGACGCCGCGGGCGGCGGGGATGTTGATCCCGTCGTGGTGGCCGAGATCCGACGCCGCCGCGCGCGGAGCAAGATTCCCGAGCAGGCGCGGCACCGGGAGAAATGGCGGTTGGCCCTGGACATGCTCGATGAGGTCACCGGGGCAGCGTCGGGCAGCGGTTGGGGACTGGCTGCCCGCCCGGTCGTCGCGGACGCCGGCTACGGCGACGCCACCGGATTCCGCCTTGGTTTGCACGAGCGTGGCCTGACCTATGTGGTCGCGGTCAAGGCCACCACCAGCGCTTATTCGGCTGAGGCCGAACCGGTGGTGGTGAACTACAGCGGGCGTGGGCGACCACCGACACCGCGTTACCGCGACGAAGCGAGCACTCTGGCCGGTCTCGCCGCCACCGCCGGCCGACGCGCACTGCGCCAGGTCACATGGCGCCACGGCTCCCGGCGCGAGGCACGCAACCCGACCGCGGCAATGCGCTCGCGGTTCCTTGCGCTGCGCGTGCGCCCAGCCAATCGCGACATTCCCCGCAACCCCGACAACAGCCTCCCCGCGTGCTGGCTGATCGCCGAATGGCCACCCGGCGAAACCATCCCCACCGACTACTGGCTATCCAACCTGCCGGCCCACACCCCGTTGCGGGAACTGGTTCGGCTGGCCAAGATCCGCTGGCGCATCGAACACGACTACCGAGAACTCAAAGACGGCCTCGGCTTGGATCACTTCGAAGGCCGCTCCTACCTCGGCTGGCACCGCCACGTCACCCTCACCTCGCTAGCCCAAGCGTTCTGCACACAGCTGCGCTACGACCCAAAAGTCCCTGCGCCGGCCTGACTCTCTACGCCGTCCTCCGCGAACTCCAGACCCTGCTCAACATCTGGACCGGCGCCTGCCGCACCTGCCTACAACCGATCCCAACCCAACACCGAGCCCCGCCAGGAACGACCTAACAAAGCCCTACTAGTGCCCTGCGTCCGAAGTCCTTGCCAGATATTCGGTGATCCAGATGGATGCATCGCAAGGCGGAGGAGGGGCCGATACCGCTGTTGTATCGGCCCCGAGGACAACGCCGCGAGGCGCCATCTGGGCGCCGGAGATCGGCACAAGACTTCGGACGCAGGGCACTAGCTAGCGGTGGCCGCCGTGCATCCCGCTGGCCAGGTGAGCGCCCGAGCCACCGCCGGCCTGGGAGACGGCGACGCCGCCGGCGATGAGTACCGCGAAGCCGGCGACCGCGCTGGCCACCGCGGTCCGGATCCGGGAGGTGCCGCGACTCGCGGGCGGATCGTTCGGCGT
>DASYMC010000153.1:0-4374 GCA_036009255.1 Pseudonocardiaceae bacterium | reverse complement strand
GCTGCTGCCTGCGCATATAGCCCGGAACGTCGAGTGCCTCACCCACGCCGAGTATTACGGCCCCACAGTGCTGGCTGCCGCAGGGCCGCACGACGTCGACCCCGAAGCTGTCGACGTCGTGCACGCGGGACGTAGCCGAGCGGTCGCGACCGCAGCGCCGACCAAAGTCACCCGCTGGATCTACGAGATGGTCTACGATCGGCTGCTGAAGCTGCGTTAAAGCGCGGCTGTGTCGAATGGCTGTGCCGAATTTGGCAGGGCCGGATGTCGGCAGGCGCTCAATTGTGCACGGCCCAAATTGCGGTGGGCGAGGGGGGAGTTGAACCCCCACGTCCTTACGGACACACGGACCTGAACCGTGCGCGTCTGCCATTCCGCCACTCGCCCAAGTGACCGCGGAAGCCTAGCATGCACCGGTCGGATGCCTGAGCCAGCAGACCTCAACCGTTGGCCTTCCCAGATACGATCGGGACAGCCCCGCTGCGAGAGGAGGCTGCCGTGGGTAAGGCGCAGAGGTTCGAGCGTCGGTTGCAGGGTATGGTCGGCGACGCCTTTGCCAGGGTCTTCGGCGGTAGCGTGGTGCCGCAGGAGGTGGCGCAGGCGCTCCTACGCGAGGCTGACGACAACGCGCGTCCGCTTGCCGGGGGGCGGGTGCTGGCACCTAACCGCTACACCGTGAGACTCGGTGCGGCCGACCACGACCGGCTGGCCGGTGACGAACAGCGAGTGATCCGGATGCTCAAGAGTTGCATCCGGACTCACATCGCGGAGCAGGGCTGGGATGTATACGGAGACGTAGTGGTGGCCCTGAAGCTGTCTGGGACGCTGCACACCGGGCAGTTCCGCACCAGCTCGTCCGTCGATCCTGACACACCGCAACCTCGCAACGCAGGAGACCGATCTATGAGTCAGCAACCGGGCGGGCACGCCGTCCCGGACTACGGTCAGCCTTATGCCTACGGCCGGGGTGACGGCTACCAGCCGGGCTACGGTCAAGGTGATCCCGGCGAGAATTATCAGCAGCCGCACGGCCGCTACGATGAGCCGCGCTTCGATGAGGCGCAGCCGGGCTACGGGTATGACGGGTATGGCCAGGGCGGTGACCGCCTGCTTTCGGCATCGCTGACCCTGGATGACGGCTCCGACCGCTACTACGAGCTGGCTGAGGGCAGCATGGTGGTAGGCCGCGGCCAGGAAGCCCAGTTCCGGTTGCCGGATACCGGGGTATCCCGCCGGCACCTGGAAATCACGTGGGACGGCCGGACCGCGCTGCTCACCGACCTCGGATCCACCAACGGAACGACGGTCAACGGCACGCCGGTGCAGACCTGGCAGCTCGTCGACGGCGATGTGGTGCGGGTCGGTCAGTCCCGGCTGGTCTTCCGGACCCAGGGTTAACAGCCCAGAATTGATCGCTCAGTATTGATCGCCCAGTATTGATCGCTCAGGGGTGATGACCCACCCCAACAGGTGATGGCACAGATGAATAACATTGACCACCACGCGACCTAGCAGAGACGAACCGAGTGTGCCGGAGCTGGTGCTGCAACTGACCAGAGCGGGCTTCCTGCTCCTGCTCTGGTTGTTCGTCGTCGCCGCGTTACGCATCGTCCGCTCCGACCTGTTCGCGGCGTCCGGGCTGCGCGCCAGCCTTCCGATGTCCCGGCGTAGTGCTCGGTCGGAGCGCGACCGCACACCCCGCCAGCTGGTCGTCACCGCGGGTGGCCTGGCGGGTACCCGTATCTCACTGGATGGCAGACCCATCTTGATCGGCCGCGCGGACGACTCCACTCTGGTACTCGATGACGATTACGCCTCCACCCGGCACGCTCGCCTCGGCTTTCAGGGCGGCGACTGGTTCCTGGAGGATCTGGGCTCCACCAACGGCACCTATCTGGACCGAGCTAAGGTCACCGGACCTACCCGGGTTCCACTTGGAGTCCCCATCCGCATCGGCAAGACGGTGATCGAGCTACGCACATGACTCTGGTCCTCCGCTACGCAGCCAAGAGCGACCGCGGCCTGGTCCGGCAGAACAACGAGGACTCGGTCTACGCGGGTCCTCGCCTGCTGGCGCTGGCCGACGGGATGGGCGGCCACGCGGCGGGAGAGGTGGCGTCGAAAGCGGTCATCGCCGCGTTCGCGCCGCTGGATGACGACGAGCCCGGCAACGACCTGCTGGATCAGCTGCACGAGGCCACCATGGCCGGTAACGCCGCGATCAGCGATCTGGTCCGGGAGGACCCCGAACGCGAGGGCATGGGCACCACGCTCACCGCGGTCCTCTTCGGCGGTAACAAGATCGGCTTAGCTCACGTCGGCGACTCGCGCGCCTACCTGCTGCGCGATGGCGTGTTCAGCCAGATCACCCGGGACGACACGTTCGTCCAATCGCTGATCGACGAGGGCCGGATCTCGGCGCACGAGGCCAGTCACCATCCGCAGCGTTCGCTGCTGCTCAAGGCGCTCACCGGGCAAGACGTGGAGCCTTCGCTGACCGTCCGGGAGGCCCGCGCCGGAGACCGTTACCTGCTGTGCTCGGATGGACTCTCCGATGTGGTCAGTGCGGAGAACCTTGCCGAGGGGTTGACCATGGCCGATCCACAGGCGTGTGCCGACCGCCTTATCGAGCTGGCTCTCCGGGGCGGCGGACCAGACAACATCACCTGCGTCGTGGCCGACGTGGTGGACGTCGAGTACGGCGAGGACGCGCCCATCATCGCCGGCGCGGCAGGCGATGGCGTCGAGCAGCCCCAACCCGACTCGGCGGCTTCCCGCGCCGCGACCACCACGCTGCCACGCCCGGCAGAGCCCAAGCGGATCGAGCCCGCGCCGCCCGACCTGGAACTACGCCAGCGCAATCGCAAGCGCGCCCTGATCGGTCTCGCCGCGCTCGCCACGCTGGTCGCTGGAGTCGCCGCGCTCGGTTCGATCCTGGTGCTCGGTCAGTACTACGTGGGGGCCTCCCGCAACGGCGAGGTAGCCGTCTTCCAGGGCGTTCGGGGCGAGTTCCTCGGCTTGCCGCTGCATTCGTGGGCGGAAGGTAGCTGCCGGGATGCAGCCCGCGGTTGTGAGACGGTCTTCCTGCGGGACCTGCAACCGTACGCCCGGACCAACGTCAGTCGCGGCATGATCAGCAACAATGGGTTGGGCGGCGCGCGGGAGATCATCGGTCGGCTGCGCACCAACGACCTGCTGCCATTGTGTCCCCAGAACGCCGCAGGCCCCCAAAACGCCTCGGGCCCCCAGAACGCCGCCGGCAGCTCCCCGGCCGAGGTGCCGACTTCAGCATCTCCTTTTGCTACCGACACCAGCGTTCCCGCCATTCCCACGACCACCGGTACACCGCTGCCGGAGAAGCCCTCGGAACCCGGAGTGGACTGCCGGACGGTGGGTTGATGGTCGCCTCTGTTCCCATCCATGACACGGGCTCACAGCCCGCGGTCTTGCCGCCCACCAAACGTGGCCTGGAGCTGATCATGCTGGCGTTCGCCGCCGTCGTGGTCACCGCCGCGCTGGTGCTGGTCGAGCTGAACCAGCCGCAGGGACTCACCCGGTCCGTGTTATACGACGGGGCCGCCTACCTCGCCTTGTTCAGCGCCGCACATATCGCGGTGCGGTGGCTGGCGCCCTACGCCGATCCGTTGATCCTGCCCTGCGTCGCGTTGCTGAATGGGTTAGGGCTGGTGGTGATCCACCGGCTCGACCTGGCCGATGCGGCATCAGCCACCTCTATTGGCGCTGCGCCGCCGGCGGGCAACGTGCCCCACCAGATCGCGTGGACCGCGCTGGGTCTGGGGTTTTTCGTGGCGGTGCTCGCGCTGGTCCGCGACCACCGGATGCTGGCCCGCTACGGCTACACCTGCGGGCTGATCGGGCTGGCCGCGTTGGCACTGCCCGGCCTGCTTCCTGCCGCTATCTCCGAGGTGAACGGTTCTAAGATCTGGCTGCGATTGGGTGGATTCACCATCCAACCCGGTGAGTTCGCCAAGATCCTATTGATGATCTTCTTCGCGGCCTTCCTGGTAACCAAACGGGACCTGTTCACCACGGCGGGGCGAAAGGTGCTGGGCATGGAATTGCCCCGGGGCCGCGATCTCGCGCCGCTGCTGATGGCCTGGGGGCTCTCGCTGGGCGTGCTGGTGCTGGAGAAGGATCTGGGCACGTCGTTGCTGTTCTTCGGCATCGTGCTGGTGCTCATCTACGTTGCCACCGAGCGGGTCGCGTGGCTGGTGATCGGGTTGATCTTCTTCATGGGTGGCGCGTTCGTCTCCGACCTGCTGTTCGCGCACGTGCAGCGCCGGGTGACTGCCTGGATCAACCCGTTTTCCGACTATGACGGCGCCGGTTACCAGATGGCGCAGTCGTTGTTCG
>DASYMC010000152.1:0-3257 GCA_036009255.1 Pseudonocardiaceae bacterium | reverse complement strand
ATTGCTTAGTGGTGTAGAGCCCATTATCCACCCGGCCCACGGCGCAGCTGTATATTCCAGGCCTGAGGGGTCAGCTGTCGTAGGGATCGTCCACGCGACCGACCGGCCGCTAGCCGGCTCGTCACGAGCTGGTCGGCGTGTCAGCGCCGGGATAGACGAGAGTGCCTTGCGGCGGATACGCCGGCCGCCTGGTGCGCTAGGCACACACCGCGCTGGCCCTGACGCTCACCATCGTCAAACGCAGTGACGACACCACCGGATTCGTCGTGCTGCCCGCCGGTGGGTCGTGGAACGAACCTTCGGCTGGCTGATGCGCTACCGCCGCCTGGTCCGCGACTACGAACGACGCCCCGAACACCACGAAGCGATGGTGCTCTGGGGCCACCGTCGCCATCATGACCTGGCAACTGGTCCTCACAACGGCCAGCGCGCCCTGTGCCGTGCCAAAACTAGACGCGAGATCTTGACCAGGTGTTTTTCTGACTGTTTAGGCTGCGCGCCGATACTCGTTGATCAGTCCGCCGAGGACTTGGTGACGTCGGATCGGGGCGTTGCAGGCGATGACGGTGGCGGAATCGTGAGTGGGTGGATGTTGGCCCAGGCTCTGGTGCGGCCGGTGATTATTGAAATGGCGGATGTACTGATCAAGAACCATGTGGGCGTGGCGTGTGTGGTAAATCAGCATCCGGTCGGTGCATTCGGCGCGGACGCTGCCGACGAACCGTTCCGCGTAGCAGTTCGCCCGGGGCGTGCGAGGAGGAATCTTGACGACGTGGATGCCTTCGGAAGCGAAGACGGCATCGAAAGCAGCGGTGAACTTGGCGTCCCGGTCGCGGACCAGAAAACGGAAGGCGCTGACCCGGTCACCGAGGTCCATCAGGAGGTTGCGGGCGGCCTGGGTGGTCCACACCGCGGTCGGATGACTCGTCACCCCGAGAAGATGGACTCGCCGGGTACGCACTTCCATGACGAACAGGACATAAAGACGGCGCAGCCCGATGGTGTCGAGGGTGAAGAAGTCGGTGGCCAGCAGCCCGGTGGCCTGGGCGCGCAGGAATGTCCGCCACCCGGTGTCGCTACGTCGTGGTGCCGGGCCCAGCCCGGCGGCGGCCAGAATCCGTCGGATCGTGCTCGCGCACACGCGGTGTCCCAGTCCGGCCAGTTCTCCTTGGAGACGTCGGTATCCCCAGGACGGATTTTCCTGTGCCAGCGCAGCACCAGAACTCGGATCTGGTCATCAATCGGTGGGCGGCCTGACCGGTTGGGATAGGTCCACCTCTTGGCGACCAGGCGGCGATGCCAGTCCAGCAGGGTGGCCGGGGTGACGAGTCGATGGTGACGCAGCGGGCGGGGCAGCAGCCGGGTCAACGCGGACAAGATCGCTCGGTCTGGCCACGTCAGCCGAGGCTTGGTCACCTGACGGCGCAGGATTGCAACCTCGTGACGCAGGATAAGGATCTCGACGTTTTTGGCCGCTGTCCTGCTCGCGAGTAGCCCAAGCCAGCCAAACAGCCTGATCGTGATCAGATACAGCAGTCGGAACAGCACGGTCCGCGATCATGTCATGATCACATTGCGTCACCGGCGCCGCAGGTCACCACCCCATATGAAAGGTTTGGCACGGCACAGGGTGTCAATCCGACGTTGAGCGTCTCGCTGTGGCTGTGGGTAGTCGACGTTGTGCTGGCGCGGCCGATCCGGTCGCACGGCCGCCTCGGTGGGCCGCCGTGCAGCGGCGGCGCGAGCCTCGGTCATCCGAACTCCCTCAATTCCTGGTGGTTGCCAACTGTTGCCGGGACCCTATCCTCGGGTCGGCCGCCGACAGGTGCGCCGCGCCCAGCGAAGCGGCTGTGCTGGACTGCCTGGTCGGCGACGGGCCCGGCTGGTGGCTTCACTACGCCGCTGTGCGCAATGCGGATACATCGGCTGCTGGGACTCCTCACTGTCACAGGGGTGATGTCGTACCAGGTTGCGCCTTCGGGCATCGATTGTCGTCAGCTTCGAACCCGGCGAGATCTGCTTCTACAAAGCCAGGCAGCGCACACCTTCGCTGGTCCATGGACGACCGAGATCAGCGAGATCAGCGAGATAGTGGTCGAAGGGCGACGGTCATCAATACGGTGAGCAGTGAACATTTCCTAGTGGACCGGTCCGAGCGGTGACTTACGGTGCGAATCCTGAATTGGTCACTCGATGCCTCTTCGGTTACGTTTGTGCTGTACGCCGCCTTGAATGGCTTGACCAAAGACCACTGTTGATTAGTCTGGGTTCAGATCCACGTCCATGGCGCTGTCGATGACACCTCGAAGGCCATAGTTTTATCTATATCACTACGTCAAATACTTGACCCCTTTCTATGGTAAATCTGAGCAGCTGGTAGGGTCTGCTGATCCCGTTTTTTACTGAGAGGTAAACATCAGCATGGTGCAGCGCCTGGTCCGCTTCTCTGATCTGACCCGAATCCGCGATTAGCAGGGAGAGTTGGTCTTCTCTTCTGTTGGTGGTGTTCGGGTGGGTGATTTCTGGGTTCGGGGCAGGATGTAGGCCCGAGTGTCGCCTCGGGTGAGCGGGTTCCGGGGTTGTCGGGGCCGTGCGGCCTGGTCAGGGCGTGGTCGGGAGGGCGCGTAGGCGGGCGAGGACGGCTTCGAGCAGGGGATAGCCCGGTGGTAGGCGCAGGGTGAGCGTGCCGGCGTGGTGGACCAGGCGTGCGAGTACGCGGATCAGTTTGTGGCGCAGGGTGGCGATCATGGCTTGGCCGTCGCGGACGCCGTGACCGATCAGCGTGGCGTCGGGTCCGGGGGTGGCGGTGAGTTGGTGCAGCCAGCCTGCGATGCTGACCGCAAGCAGCGCACCCCACATCCATGCCTTGTTGACCTGCGGGTATCCCGAGGTAGATGACGAAGCGCGGCACCGATCTTGGCGTCGCGGAACACGTTTTCGATCGCGGTCCGATGCCGGTACCAATGCTCGACCGCAGCGGCTTGCTCCGGTGTGGACACGTCCAGATCGGTCACGATGAACGAGTAGCCGTACACGGTGTCGGCCTCGGCGAGCTCGGTGATCGGCAGTGCCCGCTGGTCGGGGTGCAGGGTGCGGCGTCGCCGTGACCGCGGATCCGCGCTGAGTTGGTCGGGAGACAGCCGGACCCGGCGGATCAGCAACCGGGTCGCCGCGGGCCACCAGTCCGGGGCGTAGTCGGCCACCGCGACCTGCGCGCCGTCCATGTCGATCGCCTCGACCCAGTCGCCCTCGGCGAC
>DASYMC010000151.1:0-2025 GCA_036009255.1 Pseudonocardiaceae bacterium | reverse complement strand
GCTGTGATTGCAGGTAGGTTTTCAAACAGGTGCGGTAGTCGTGCTCGAATGTGCGCAGTTCGTCGACTTTCTTCTCCAGGATGGTCTTCTCCTGCGTGATCGCACCGAGGATCTCGGTGTGTTTGCGCGCCGCCTCGCGTTCCAGCGACGCGGCCTTGTCCTGGGACTGCCGGCCGAGGGTCTCGGCTTTGGTACGGGCGTCGTTGAGCATGGTCTGGACTCGGGTTCTGGCTTCGGTGACCATGTCCTCGGCCTTAGCCGTGGCCTCGGAGAGCAGCTGCGTGGAGGTGGATCGGGCCTTGTTCAGCATCGCGTCCGCTTCGGTCTGGGCTTCGCCAGTCAACCGTTCAGCCATCTCCTGGGCCAAGCCCAGCACTTTGACGGCTTGCACGTTGTGGTCATCATCGGGCGAGGTCTGTTCCCTCGTCGGTGGCCGTATCGGGACTATCGCCCGCCCAGGCGGCCCCATCGGGCGAAGGTTGTTTTCGGTGTCGATCGGCGCACCGCGCCGTTGCTGATCACGCTGAGCAACTTGGTTGCGGAGTTCGGTGTTCTCTTCGATCAGCCGAGCCATCTCGGCCTGAACAAGGTCGAGGAAGGTATCTACCTCGTCTTCGTGGTAGCCCCGCTTGCCGAGCGGTGGCTTACTGAACGTGACGTTGCGAACGTCGGCGGGCATCAACGGCATCGGGTCACCTCACGCCTGGTGTAGCGGCCGGGTCTCTCATGTCCCTGAGCCCGGCGGCCGCTGCGGTCGTGGCTCCATCACCATTCGCATCCGTATAAACACCACGTGCAACAGAACTGTAAGGGATTAGCCCAGTCCCGCCCAAGATCCAGATGGGTTACCCGCTCGGTGGACGCACGCCGCCGACAGCAGGCCCAGCGTTCCCTCGACCGTCATATCGAGGGTGTCGCTGGCCGATACGTCATCTGTGATTTCTCGCGTTGTGTCCGCGGGCCGGCACGGCGCCGATGAACCCGGCCGATCCGTCCGGGTGGATCAGCTGCGCTGCGCTTAGTCGCGTGTTGCGCGATCCCGCCCGGACCGACCAGCCGAACCCCCGACGCTAGCGATATCGGCCCAGAAACCACGAGGATGAGGCAATCCACGCCAACGCCACCCGAATGGGACACTTCCGGGCTAGTATCCGTAGCACATGCTCCGGACCTCGGCGTCCTTAGCGCTCGGCTACTCGCGTCGAGCACCAGCCGTCCGGGGGTGGTTATGCGCATCCCACGACCATCGCGCCGGGTGAGGATCGCGCGTCGCCTGGGTGTCTCCCCCATGTCACCAAGCTCGCCTTGGGTATTGCGCCCGGTGTGGCGGACGCTCATGGGTTGGTCTACCCGGATTCCGGTGGGCTACGGCCGGGGCGGATCCAGCGGCCGGCAGCTGGAACCCGGACTGGGAGTTCGGGGCAGGAGTACGGCGGCCGGTCCCGGCGGTGGTGCTGCACTTGGGGGCGCATCGGCGGCGCCACCGCCTATTTCCCGGTTTTGGGTACCAGCGCCGATCGCTCCTGCAGAGTCCCGCGAGCACAACCAGCGGCGAGTCGAGGCCGGGCGCTGCTCCAGGATTCTCGCGTTGATCGCCACGCTGTCCCATCCGGACCGCGAGATTGTCCAGTTGCGGGTTGTCGGCGGGATGTCCATCCCGGACATCGTGACCGCCCTGGGGGTCACGCCGGCCGCGGTACGGCAGGCCCTGAGCGCACTGCAACCGGCGGCGACGGCTGATGGCACTCCACCAGCCACCCGGCAGCGGGTGGTGCTGTTGCCACACGCCCGAGCGGGGCCTACTAACAGCCGAGCTGGCGACCACCGCACAGGAGGGCCACCCGCATGACCCAAGACGATTGCCGGCGGCACCATCCGGTCCGAAGCCACGCCATAGCCTGCGCAAGTGCCGCAAGCAGCCAATGGTATGACGCTGAGCTTGCAATGAAGCTGGCTCGACACAGCTTTGAGGGATGGCTTGCTGCTGGCCACGACGACGCGTCGTCCTCCGCTATGAGGCACGCC
>DASYMC010000150.1:0-3186 GCA_036009255.1 Pseudonocardiaceae bacterium | reverse complement strand
TGCTCGATCTCCGACAGCGCGTGCCACGGCGTCGGATCCGAGGCCAACGGCGCTCGGGACAGACCGCTGGTCAGGCCCGTTCGGCGATGATCCGCAACACTGCCGCACCCGCGTGATTGATCACATCGTGGCCGGCGATTTCCACGGCCAGGTCCTTCGACCATGGGCTAACATCCACCACCTGAAAAGTGCTCCTCAGCTCACCCGGACAAGGGCTTCGACACCCTCATTGTCCCAGCTCAGGAGCGCTTTTCTCTGTCAAGACGCGCCTCCCTCCAAGATCGCCGTGAATACTCGGGGTTAGTGGAACCGATGTCCTCAGTGATGATCGGGTCCTCATCGCGCGGCATGACGCCCTCTCTTTAGAAGCAGCGGGTTTACTGTGACCGGTGGTGGGCTGGGGTGACGGGATCAGGATGTGGATACCCAAGTGGGCGTCGACGCGAGCTGTGTCCCGCGGCCAGCGGAGCCACCTGGAAGGTCCGGTTCCGGTGGCAAAGGCGGCACGGGGTAGTGAACACGATGCCTCGCTTGAGACACACCTACTGTGACACCCGCATCCACCCGCTGAACCTGCGAAGCAGCGTCGTTAGTCGGCTCGGTCGAGGAAGATGAGCAGGGCATGTCTTCCTAAAGCGCGTGGATCACCTCGGCCTCGGGCCAGGTGGTGCCTTCGGATGCTCCGGCGCTCGCGATCACCGCAATGTACTCATCTGCCGATGACCGGGTGCAACAGCGGGCCACGCGATAATCCGGCTGGCCGCGGACCGACTATCACCGCGGGCGCACGACAAGTCCAGGACACGTGCAAGCAGCGCCAGATCGCCCCACATGATGATCTGGCCAAATGCCACCACTCCGAGCACGTTCGGTCCCGAACACGACGGGGCGATCGGTGAGACGTCGTTCAACGCTTGCGGTGCGCTCGGGTAAGTGAGTCGGACGAGGTGCTCCTGTGGCGCGGTACTCGATCTGTGTGGTCTCGGTCCGGCGGGAAAATAAGGGCGGAGTGGAATTCTGTTAGGTCCGTCGCCGCGCGTCGGGGCGCTTCCTCTCTTGCGCTGACGCGAGGAGACTCATGCTTGTTCCGGCGGCCCTGCCGCTGTACGGCCGACACCACGCGGCGCATGAATGGCGCCGACCAGGAGAGCCCATGCGAGTGCTCATCATTGCCCGCGAGCCAACGGTGTTGGAGCACATGCAGTCCCTGCTCCAGCAGAGCGACGTCGAGTCGGTGATCACTACCAGCGACGAGGAGGCGATGCGGCGGTTGGAGTCGGTCGAGGTCTCCGCCGTGGTGATCGGCGGCGGCGTCGAAGAGTCATCGCGGCAGCAGATCTACGCGGTCGCGGCCCGTCACGGGGTGCCGGTCGTGGCGGGCTCGCTGCGCGGCAAGGACCCTGCGACCTACGTCCGCGAGGAACTGCTGCCGGCCTTGCGAAGCGCCGTGGCCAAATCGGGCACGGATTAGGACAGTCTCGGCGAGGCTGTCGCGGCTGGCCAGAGCGCGCCGGGAAACAGCGCGTTGCCGAAGCGACGGCTGTCGGGTTCGGCGCACCAATCGTTGGTTACAGTGCGGCTGTAACGGCGCGTGGCGCGACGAGACCTACCACATCAAGCCCGCGTGTCGTTGACGTCCCTCTTGGGCCCGAACGCCCCCCAGCTTAAGTTGCGTGCCTTTTGTGTGCTTACGTCAACGACCCAGCACAACAAGCGTGGACATGGCCGAAGCACGGGATAGCCGAACCAGCATGTCCGTTACCTTGCCGAAAGCGTCATCATGCCGCTGACCGCGCGGTGTCCGCACATGCCGAGAAGCGGGTCTTCCATCCCTAGCATGAGCCCGCATCGGTGTGCATGATCATCCATGCAGGACGCCAGACGGAGGGTTGCTGAAGTACTCGCGGAGTGACCATCTTGCCTATCGGATAAAAGGTCGGGGACCTGTCCGCCGAGAGACAGCCTGCGGTGACGGCAGCCAGGTCGGCGCCGATCGGGCGTCGGGCACGGAGCATGCGAGCCGGTCGAGTTTTCAGCACGATGAGGGTGTCGCCGCTTGCGGGTGGCGCCGGTCAGACCGTGGTCAAGGTAGATCCGCTCCTCGGCGATACCGAGTTCGACCATCCGCTGTGAGGTCCTGGCGCCGATGGAGCAGCGCGCGTAGCCGATCAAGTGCCAACATGATCGGCTGTAACGAATAGCGCCCGCTCACTGAGAATCTTTCCGTACCACGTATCTGAGACGTCGCTGGTCCTCGTCGTGATCGGGTGATCGACGCGCTGGTGGGTGTCCGGTTGGGGTTCGGCTTGCGGCACGAGGAAGTCCTACGGGCACGGCCGGGCTTGTTCGCTTTGGACTCGGGCTTGTTGAGCGGCCTCCCGCCTTGCGGCTAGCAGCTAGCCTGGGACACTAGTCAGCCGGGATCCAAGATGGCTGCTGGCCTTGACGACACACGTTCCAATGACCGCGATGCTCACAGCAGCACGGGTCGGGTCCACCACCAGGGACGCGATATGCGGCACGTGCAGATCGGCAAAAGGCTAGATGATGACGAGTGACGCACGGCGTGACATCGGAGGCCTCCTGGGACAGGGCGGGACCCGAGAAGATCGGCTCGCTCGCCGGGTCGCTGACTTGTACGCCAGCGACCCGCAATTCCGGGGTGCCGACCCGGTCCCCGCGGTCATCGGGGCGGCGCGCCGGCCGGGCCTTCGGCTCGCGCCGCTGTTGCAGACACTGGTGGAGGGCTACGCAGATCGCCCTGCGCTCGGGCAACGCGCGCGTGAGGTGACGATGGACCCGGCGACGGGCCGCACTTCGGCCCGTCTGCTGCCCAGGTTCGAGACCATCAGCTACCGTGACCTGTGGGCGTGGGTGAGCGTGGTCGCCAGCGCCTGGCGGTACGACCCGATCCACCCGCTGCGCCCGGGAGACTTCGTGGCCTGCGTGGGTTTCGCTAGTCCCGAATACCTGATCGTCGACCTGGTGTGCGCCTATCTCGGCTTGGTGTCGGTGCCATTGCAGCACAACGCACCGGCCTCCCGGTTGCAGCCGATCATCGCCGAGGTCGAGCCACGGGTGCTCGCCGTGAGTGCCGGGTATCTGGATCTCGCTGTCGAGTCCGCGCTGAACAGCGCGTCGCTGCGGCGTCTGGTGGTCTTCGATTACCAGCCCGCGGTCGACGGC
>DASYMC010000149.1:0-2467 GCA_036009255.1 Pseudonocardiaceae bacterium | reverse complement strand
CGCGCCCGGTCTGCACAACGCGAGGTTCGCCCCGCCGGACGCGGTGATCGGTGAGCTGGCCCGGACCTACCTGGCCGGCCTCGCCGGGGGTCTGGAGCTGCTCCGCTGAACCGGGGACGGCGCACCTGGAGCAACGATGCGGCGGCTCCGGAATCCTGGTCAGCCCGGCCGGCCGGCCGCCAGGTCTGAGTATCGGCTGGTCAGTCCGTTGTCCAGGTCGACGGTCGGACGGCCATGGGGGGTCCAGCTCAGCCCGGCCACGAACATGGCGCGCCGGTGCGGACCGGCGGATGCGTGGAATACGAGGGCGTCGCGTTTCCTTCCGACCACCACGCACTCCCCGCCCGGGTTGGGGTACGAACCACCCATCGAGTCGCGGTTGACGAGCTGGCCGTCGTGCTTCTTGAACGGCCCGGCAAGTGTCGGGGAGATTGCGTAGTTGACGAAGTAGCCGCCGCTGTTGAACGTGTCCCCGGAATAGAACAGCACGTACTCGGAGCCGTGCTTGACCAGCGACGGAGCCTCCACGATGTTGGCCTCGTCCGGCCGGTCCGCCTGGATCAGCGCCCGGCGCTCGCCGACCAGGCCGAGCCCGTCGGCGGTCACCTGCTGGAGCCAGATCGTGGTGCGGGTCTGACCGCTGGCGTAGAGCAGGTAGCGCTTGCCGTCGCTGTCGCTGAACGCCTGCGGGTCGATGCTGTCGACGTAGCCCGGCTGGCAGACCAGCGGGCTGGGCGTCGGTTGGAACGGCCCGGTCGGCGAGCTGGCCAGGGCGGCGCCGACACATTGCACGTTCTTCGGGCCGCCCTGCGCAACGAAGTACAGGATGTAGCCACCACCCGTCCGGGGGGCCACCTCGGGCGCCGTCACGTTCGCGTTGCCGTGGGAGTCCCTGGCGGACCAGGGCGGCAGCACCGGCAGGGCATCCCCGACCACGCTCCAGTCGCCGCTCAGGTCGGAAGCGCGCTGGACCGGCACGTGCCAGAACTGATGCCCGTAGCCGCTCGCTGTCGAATAGGCGAAATAATTGTCGTCGACCGCGAGCACAGCGGGGTCGGGAAAATCATGCTCAATAACCGGTTTAATCGTCGAGACCGCTGTTGCGGCCACCAATGCCGCGACCGGTATGACTGCGAGGGAAGCTGTGAGCAGTGGCAGCAAGGTGCTATAGGGAAAGCGAGGCATCGAGCCAAATTCTAGGGGGTCGCCCCGCGGTGGAAGTAGGAGCTGGCTCACAACCGTTCAGTCGGCGTGTATCCGCAGTTCAGGTAGAAGTTGATCGGCATGTCTGTCGGCGACGGAGGCGAACCGGGGTTGGGTGCGCGGAACCGCTGGCAGGCGCGGCGCCTGCCGACCGGCGGCGTTCGCCGAGTGTGGCGAGGCCAGGCATGGCAGCCAAGAGGCGCCGGAGTCCTCCGGGTTCGATCGGGTGCGCCTTGCCATCCCCTTACCTTCCTCTAATGTTTCGGCCCCCATCCGGGTGGTGGTAGGAACCGTGGAACTGTTTCTCTTAGATCCTCCTGAGGAACTTAGGTACGACTAAATCCGCCGGAGTGTCACATGGAGTAGCTTTTGCGTTATGCGCGTTGATGCGGCACGGAATCTTGACGCGATCCTCCAGACTGGTGCCCGGCTCCTGGCTGAGGATTCAAGCACGAGCGTTACCGCTATTGCGGCTGAGGCCGGAGTCAGCCGGCGTCTGGTACACCGCCGCTTCGCAAATCGGGAAGCGCTGGAAGATAGCGTGATCGACGCCAAACTCGAGGCGATCGACGCGGTAATCAGGGACGCCCGGCTGGACAGGGCGCCGGTCGCTGTGGCTCTGCACCGGTTCGTCGAAGGCATTATCGCGGTGGTTCGCCGCTACCCGATCGACCCGGAGCAGATGCGCGGCAGCGCCGAGTCCTATTCCCGGATGCTCGAACAGCGTGCCCGGATTGCCGTTTTCATGCGGCGGGCAATGGACGAGGGACTCATCCGGTCCGACCTGCCCGACGGGATGGCCGTCGCCCTGCTCCACGAGATTGTCGGCCTCCTCGCGCTGCAGTTCCCCGAGGACGACCCCGGGCAGGCCGCGGACATCGCCGTCGAGACCCTGCTGAAGGGAATGGGCGCGAGCTGACCCGCCCGGCTTCGCGCGCCGGGTGCGGTCAGCCGGCGACCCGCCAGCGCTGGCAGCGGGTCGGCGCGCCCCACTGCTGGGGTGACGGCGTGGCCAGGAAGTCCGCGAGGTCCGCCCGTTCGTCCCGCGCCAGTAGTCTGACGGCCGAGGTGGACATGGCGATTCAGTGGGCTGAGCGTGCGAGGTCCGCGGCTCCGACGATGCCGGCATCCCCCCGGAGCTGCGCGAGCACCACCCGGGAGCTCGGGCGCTGCCCCCGACCGGTGAGCCGTTCCAGATATGCCAACTCGATGGGGTCCCGCAGCAGTTCGCCGGCATCGGCCACGCCGCCGCCGATGACGAACA
>DASYMC010000148.1:0-1540 GCA_036009255.1 Pseudonocardiaceae bacterium | reverse complement strand
GCGGTGGACGAGAAGATGACGTGCTTCACGCCACCCGCCACAGCCGCTTCGATCAGGCTGCGCGATTTGGCGGTGTTGTTCAGATAATAGCCGAGCGGGTCTGAGACGGATTCCGGAACAACGATCTTGGCCGCGAAATGCGCGATCGCCTCGACCCCATGTTCCGCAATAGTCCGCCTGACCAGAGGCATGTCGCCCATGTCGCCCACGACCAGCTTGGCGCGTTCCGGCACGGCCCAGCGAAAGCCTGTCGACAAGTTGTCGAGCACCACGACGTCTTCGCCCCGATCGAGGAGCCCCAAAACCATATGGCTGCCGATGTACCCGGCTCCGCCCGTCACCAATACGGCCATTCGCTTTCTCCTTGGCGCGGATCCTAACCTTAACTCGCTTCAAAATCGGTGAAACTTTGTGGCTTTCCATTTCTTACGATAAATCAAGACCTAACCCGACCTTAGCAGGCTAGGCACCAATGCCCGTCGAGCACCATAGGGAGCGTCCAGGCCGCCCATGAAGCGTATTCGCAAAGCCGTTTTCCCTGTCGCCGGTCTCGGGACCCGGTTTCTGCCGGCCACCAAATCCGTGCCCAAGGAAATGCTCACCGTCGTTGACCGGCCTGTGATCCAGCACGTCGTCGACGAAGCGCGGGAAGCCGGAATCGAGCATTTCGTCTTTGTCACCGGCCGTAACAAGGCCGTGATCGAGGACCACTTCGATGTCGGGTACGAACTTGAACGGACGCTGCAGGAACGCGGCAAGATCAAGGAGCTGACCGCGCTCCAGAACGACTTGCCCGCCGCCGGCGCCACCAGCTTCACCCGCCAGCAGGCCCCGCTCGGGCTCGGCCACGCGGTCTGGTGCGCCCGCGAGATCGTCGGCGACGAACCCTTCGCGGTCCTGCTGCCCGACATGCTGAGCCGCGGCTGCATGCGCCAGATGCTGGACGCCTACGAGCGCCACGGCGGCAACATCATCGCCGTCGAGGAGGTCCCGGAGGACCAGACGCACCAATACGGGATCGTGTCGGTGGGGCAGACGTTCGGCCAAACCTTCCAAATCACCGGCATGGTGGAGAAGCCCCCGAAGGGCACCGCTCCGTCGAACCTGATCATCTCCGGCCGCTACATCCTGCAACCCGAGATCTTCGACATTCTGTCCAGCCAGGAGAAGGGCGCTGGTAACGAGATCCAGCTCACCGACGCCATGAAGACGCTGGCCAAGACCCAAGAGTTCTTCGGGATGAAATACGAGGGCCGGACCCACGACACCGGGTCCAAGCTCGGTTTCCTGGTCGCCAACGCGGCCTACGCGCTGGAGAACGACGAATTGGCGGGCCCGTTCAGGCGCGAACTGGAGGCGTTGCTGAAGGGGTGACGCCCGGCCCGGGCGCTGTATGCTTGCGGCCGTGAATTTCGAATCCACTGCCGCGATCGCGTCCTGGGTCATCAAGGCCGGGCTGGCCGGCGCCGCCGAGCCGGACTTGCTGCGCGGCTTCTGCGAACGCCTCGTCGCGGCCGGGCTGCCGGTCTGCCGGGCGATC
>DASYMC010000147.1:0-2902 GCA_036009255.1 Pseudonocardiaceae bacterium | reverse complement strand
CGACCCGTCGCCGCCGCGCCTCGCTGAGAGCCTGATCGAGGTGGGAATAGCAGAGGTGGGTAGCGAGTCCGTTGCGCCAACCTGCTCTGGTGGCCGGCTCGACAAAGGCTGCCCGTTCCGCGGCGGTCCGACTAGAGGGAGCGCGGTCGGCGGCCTGCCGACGGCGCCGGTGGGCCGGCCGAGCTCGAAAGTCAGCTGCGGCCCGTCCGGATTACTGACGTTGATGATCTGCCCGTCGCGGACGTCTACCGACAGCACCTGACGCCGGTCAACGAACATTCCATTGAGCGTGCTGTTGTCGATCGCCACCCACCGGCCGTGTTCGAAGCGCAGCACCACATGTGCCCGCGACACTAACGGATGGGTCAGGCGAACATCGGCTCGCAGATCACGTCCAATCACCACGTCATGACCCGCCGCGAAGGTCCGTTCTGACCCGTCGGTGCGGACCGTCAGTGCGGGCGTCCAGGCTTCGTGGTTCGATGCGACCGGCGACGCCCCATCAAGTGCGGTGACTTGCTTAGGAACACTGGGTGGTCTCGTGCGCTTACTTAGCCCCACGGCCACCAGCGCTCACGGTCGCCGTGGCCGCGCAGACCAGGTGCCGGGGCCTGGGGCGGTGACCAAACCGGTGATTGTGGCGGTGACCAAGCCGGCGCCTGGGACGGTGACCAAGCCGGCGCCTGGGACGGTGACCAAGCCGGCGCCTGGGACGGTGACCAAACCGGTGATTGTGGCGGTGACCAAACCGGTGATTGTGGCGGTGACCAAACCGGTGATTGTGGCGGTGACCAAACCGGTGATTGTGGCGCTTGCTGCTGCGGCAGTTGAGCGGCGGGTTGCGTGGGTCCAAGAGGGATCCGCAGAGGCCCTATCCGCAGTATCGGCGGCCCCGACGGAAAGGTGAGCCCTGGTGTCTGCGAGGGCGGAAGGACAGGGGCGACTGCGACAGGCGGCGGCGGCACTGCAACCGGCGGAAGCGCCGCGGCGGGAGCCAGTACTGGCTGCGCTTCCGGCGGCGGTGGCTGGACGGCCATGGGAGCCTCGGTGTACGGGGCCTCGGCCACAACCGGCGATGGTTCGGTGATCAGGCGCGACGGCGCCGGTTGCTTTGCGACGGGCGCTCGAGCAGCGGGTTCCGGGGCCGGCGCGATCACAGGCGCCGCGACTGGAGGGTCGGCCGCGACCTGGATCGGCTCCGGGCTTGCTGACGAAGGTGGCGGCTGGAGCACCTGTGCTTGAGGAACCGATACCGGACTAGGGACTACCGCTGGATCTTGCGCAGGCGGCGGCGTCGACACAGCTACGCTTGGAGCTGCGGCTTTTTCGGCCTCGGGCAAGCCCTGATTTTGGGCTGTCGTGCTGGCAATGCTGAAAGCCAGCGACATCATCAGCGCGACAACTCCAAGCACACAGACTGCCGCAACCAAGCTGCCGATCGGAATGAGCACTGCTCGGCCCATCCGGGTGACCACTGAGTCGAGGTCGTCGTCCTCGAGGTCTAGCTCCAGCGGTGGAGACACCACCGTGTCGGCGGCGGAGAGCCTGACTTCGTTGCCGTCGGGGTCCTGCGAATAAGCCCGGCCAACGGTGGGCGCCTCGAGCCCGACGGCACTTGCTGCAGCCAACGCCGCACCACGGGCAAGGCCCAATTCTGGTTCCTCGGGTGCGATGACCGGCACCGCTAGCAGGCTCTCCAGCTTGGACTTCACTACACCGGTCTCGACGCGAGGGCCCACGATTACTATGCCCTGGAGCTGGGGGTCGATCGGTTCGAGACTTGTCAGGATTTCTGGTATCACGTCTGCAACGTGCGCGCCGCAGAAGGTATGGGGGAGGCCCTCGGCAATTGACCCGTCGGCGCTATTAACGAGCGACAGCGTGGCGGTGTCGCGCTGTATCAGCAGAAACGCGGTGGTGTCGTAGCCAAGGGCACGGCCGATCGTCTGGGCGAGCGCTCCTGCGGCGCCTTGCTCTGGCACCAGCACCACATCGTCTAGGCCGCGTGCGATCATGCTCTCGCGCAATTCAGCCTGCTGCGTCGGACCGTCCCAGGTCACACCGCTGACAACCAAGTGATGACCATTTGCAAGGGCATTTTGCTGGGTGGCCAGTATTGCGTTGCTTACCTGTTCGGTAGGGCTGGGCTTCGGAACGCTCTCCGGCGCGGCCGTGTCGAAGACCTCGCTCTCGATGGTGACGCCGTCGGCTCTGTCGCCCTCGACCAACACCAGACGCGCGGTTGTTCCGGTTATAGACAGGCCCAGCACAATCTCCATTGGCCTCCCCCGCTCGAGATATTCGGGTGGACCTCTCCGCATACGGAGGTGTTGATTAACGTACTCTTCGACCTCGGCTGCGTTTAGAAATCCGATCGATCGCCGATTTGTTCTGTATTAGTCCGGCAGCACGAAACAATGCGCTGGATTCTGCGACGCCTATCTCTAGTGATCAGGACGTCGCAGCTGACCGTGGCAAGGTGTCATGACCCACGATTCAACGAGGAGGGTCCGCATGTGGCTGTGACCCACATGCGGACCCTCGTTTTTCGGCTTGGCCGTCGCCCGAGTTCGTCGCGTACTACGCGGCATGGAGAGCCAGGCACGGCTTGCCGGTGCACCTCGCGGAGAGAGCGTGCCCTGCGGAGAGAGAACGCCCGCGCGAAGTCGGCTGCGTGATCCGCTTAATGGGAGCCGCGTTGGCCGCAATTCCCGCAAGCATTTCGGTGTAGTTCCAGCCGATCTCCCCGCCGGACATGGCCGACAGGTTGATCATCTGCTCCCGGCCAGGCCGACCCGGGCCCGTCATGCTGGGCTTCATGTTGATGTCGATGGCCTTGATGACACCGCTGGCGCCTTCCCGGCAATCGATCCGAATCGGGGCAGTAGCCTTCAGGAACTGC